>CAZXHG010000127.1:0-28513 GCA_964639985.1 uncultured Rickettsiales bacterium | reverse complement strand
CCGAGCTCTACACCGGCGACAGCGTGGGCTTCAGCTCCCTGTGGCTGGACGGCGAAATCACGCTGCAGTTCGTCGAGGACGTGCTGACCGAGGTGGCGGACCTGACCCCCGGTCCCTACCTGCACATCGGCGGCGACGAGGCCCACGAGACCGATCCGGCCGACTACCAGGCGTTCATCGTCGACGTGCAGGCGATCGTGGCGGACCTGGACCGGACGCTCGTGGGCTGGGAGGAGATCGGCAACGCCCCGCTGCAGGCCCCGGTGGTGGCCCAGTACTGGTACGACGAGGCCGACGCGCTGGCCGCGGCCGGGCAGGGCGCGGGTATCATCGCGTCGCCGGCGCAGCACGCCTACCTGGACATGATCTACGACCTGGACTCGCACGTGGGCACGCTGTGGGCCGGGCCCAGCGACGTGCAGGACGCCTACGTCTGGGATCCCGTGGTCGATGGGCTGTCCGAGGCGGACATGGCCGGGGTCGAGGCCCCGCTGTGGACCGAGACCGTGGACCTGCTCGACGACGTGGAGTTCCTCACATGGCCGCGGCTGAACGGGCACGCCGAGATCGGGTGGTCACCGGCAGAGGGCCGGACGTGGGAGGAGTACCGCGTACGGCTGGCGCATCACGGGGGGCGCATGGAGCACTGGGGGCTGGAGTACTACCGCTCGCCGCTGGTGGACTGGGTGGATTGAACGTCGGCTCGCTCGCTTCGCTCGTTCGCCTCCTTGACCCGACCTACGGACCGGCGCCGGATCGGATCTCGATCAGTGTGATCTCCGCGGGCGCCGCCAGCCGCATGGGCGGTCCCCAGAACCCCGTCCCGCGCGAGACGTACAGCCACGAGCGGCCCTCCCGAAACAGCCCGGCCACGTACTTCGTGTAGACCCCGCGAATCAGGGTCGCGAACGGGAAGATCTGGCCCCCGTGGGTGTGCCCGGACAGCTGCAGGTCCACGCCCGCGGCCGCGGCCCGGGTGAAGATGCGGGGCTGGTGGGCCAGCAGCAGCAGGGGCCGGTCCGGATCGCGGCCGGCCAGGGCGCGGTCCAGGTCCTCCCCATGGGCGCCGAACATGGCGGCCTGGTGATCCTCTACACCGGCCACGTCGAAGCCGTCGAGCGGCCGGTGCTCGTTACGCAGCACGGTCCAGCCCAGGTCGCGCGCGGCCGCGATCCACGACTCGGCATCGGAGATGTACTCGTGGTTGCCCGTGACGAAGAACACTCCGTGGCGCGCTCGCAGCTCGGCCATCGGCCGCACCGCGGGCAGGTAGTGGGCCACCGGTCCGTCCGCCAGGTCCCCGGTGATGGCGATCAGGTCCGGCTGCAGCTCGCACGTCCTGTCGGTCACCTGCCGCGAGAAGCGCTCGCCCAGGATCGCGCCCAGGTGCAGATCGCTCAGCTGCACCAGGCGGAATCCGTCCAGGGCCGCGGGCCAGCGGTCCAGCACCACCTCGATCCGCCGCACGGCCGGCGGACTCAGCGCGCTGGCCGCGCCCACGAGCGCCGCGAACCCGGCCGCCGACACCACGCACACGGACCGCACGCGCGCCGCGCCGATCCCGGTCTCGTCCCCCGCGATCGGCAGCACCCCCGCCAGGCACCCCCCCGCCAGCAGCAGGTCGCTCAGCACGGTCAGCACCAGCAAGAGCCACATGATGCCGATCCAGGCGAACCCGGGCGGGGCCAGCCAGCGGGCCACGGCGCGGGGCGCCAGCCGCTCGCTCATGGGCCCGCCGATCATCAGCAGCGCCATGACCGCGGTCCCGGCGAGCAGCAGCGCCTGCAGCAGCGCAGGCAGCGCGGCGGCGAGGATCAGCCGCTGAGCCAGGTAGGCGTGCACCGAGCCGTCGATGAACAGCACGATCGACAGGAACACGGCCAGCCCCCACAGGGGCATGCGCCCGCGACGCGCGGGAACAGGGGCCGGGATCGACGTGTCGGAACGGTTGGTGGTCACGGGCATGCCGCGGTCCACCATAGCCACGACCGGGCAGCGGGCAAGCCGTGACCCGGCCACGGTGGTACCATCCGACGCCGAGGTGACGCGCATGCATCGACCCGAACCGTCCCCGGGGGGAACGAACCGGCGCCGCGCCGCGCTGGCGACCGCGGCGGCCGTGCTGCTGGGCCTGGCCGCCCTGCCCGCGGCCGGGCAGACCCAGGATGTGCAGGGATTCGCCGCCGAACCGGCCCACAGCGGCGTGGTCGACGGCCGCGTGGGCACGCGGCCCCGCACCCTGTGGCAGACCGACGTGGGCATCCAGGGCTACTACAACAACCCCCTGGTGGTCGGCCCCCACCTGGTGGTCTCGTCCTACGGCGACGCGTGGAACACCCCGGACGCGGCCGACGGCGTGTACGTGATCGCGCGCGCCGACGGACGCGTGCTGTATCACCTGCCCACCGGCGCGGACGCCAACGGCGTCAACACCGACGGGATGCGCATCTGGGCCGTGACCGACGACGGCAAGGTGCACGCCTGGGAACTGGCCAGCGGCCGCGCCCTGTGGATCGTGGATCCGTTCGCCGACGCCGGGGATCCCCCGGTCGAGCGCATGTCGCCCCAGGAGGCCTTCGACCTCGGCTACCGGCGTGGGCACGAGGACGGCCACGCGGACGCCCTGCGCTCCCTGGGCTACGTGGACGACAGCGCCCAGACCAGCCCGCGCCTGTACGGGGCGCCCCTGCTCACGGCCCAGGGCCTGGTGGTGGCGGGCGCCGGCGGCGTGGTGCGCGTGCTCGATCCGGCCACCGGCCAGGTGCGGGGCGGGCTCGAAGGCGAGGGCCGGGTGCGCAACCACAGCGTGGGCGAGGGCCTGATCGCGTTCGGCAACACCGCGGGCGAGGTCGAGGTGTGGGGCACCGACGGCCAGCTCCGCTACCGCTGGTGCACCGAGGGCGAGGGCGGCTGCACGTCCGGGCCCAGCCCCTACGGCGGACAGTGGGTCTACGCGGCGCCGGCCATCGCCCGGGGACGCATCGCCGTGGCCGGCCCGTTCTACTCGGCCGAGCAGTTCGCGCTGCTGGACGCGGCCACCGGCCGCACCCTGTGGTCGTTCTCGTCCACCTCCGAGACCAACGTGTGGCTGGGCAGCGCCAAGTCCAGCCCGGCGCTGACCGACAAGCTGGTGCTGTTCGCGGACACGGTCTACGGCTCGGACGGCCGGCTGATGGCCCACTCGATCGCCACGGGCCAGCGCCGCTGGGTCGTCGACGGCTACGGGGGCTCGTGGGCCTCGCCCGTGGTGGTGGGCGACAAGGTGGTGTGGGCCACGGTGTCGGGCCACGTGCTGATCATCGGGCTGAGCAGCGGCAAGGTGCTGGCGGACGTGGAGACCGGCGACCGGCTGTTCGCCACGCCCGCGGTGGCGGACGGCGTGATCTACGTGGGCGGGGACTCGGGCCAGCTGTACGCCATCGACACAGGCTTCCGCCGCTGACGCTCAGGGCTTGCCGAACAGCAGGTAGTGCTGACCGCCCGGGCGGTTGTCGCTGTCGTGCCGCAGCAGGTCCAGGGTGGCCTCGTGGGTGAAGCCCGCGGCCAGGAACGGCTCGAGGATGTCCTGCTCGGTGACCCCGCCGCGCGCGTCCTTGTCCACGCTCTCGATCACGGCCAGCCGACCGCCGGACTTCAGCGCGGTGAACAGGCTGGACAGGCAGGCCTCGGTGTCCTTGCTGCGCACCACGAAGAACTCGCCGTCGCACATCAGGGCCGCGTCCAGGGAGTCCGGCGCCAGCCTCACGCTGTCGGGCGTGCCGAGGTGGGGCACCACGTTGTCGTGGGGTGGGGGCTCGTGGGAGATGCGGCGCTTCATGTAGTCGATGGACGCCTCGTCGATCTCCGTGGCGTAGACCGTGCCCTCCGGCCCGACCGTTGCGGACAGGTGCCAGGCGAAGTAGCCGGACGCGGCCGCGATGTCGGCCACGGTCTGGCCCGGCTGCACGCCCAGGGCGTGGATGCTGTCCTTGGGCCGCTGCCAGCCGTCCCGCTGCGGTCCCAGGTACTTCTGCAGGGTGATCAGCCGCCGCAGCAGCACCTCGTCCGCCTGCAGCGCCTCGGTGTCGTAGCCCAGGTCCGCCAGGGGCGCGAGCAGCGCGTCCTGCCGCTTGCCGCCATCGTCCACCCGCTCCTCCGGGTCGCCGTAGGGCACGTAGACCCGCGGCTTGTCGCCGTCGATGGCGCTCGGCTCGCCGCTCGATGGTGGTTCGGCCGGGTCCCCCGCGGAGTTCCCGCCGTTACACGACACGAGCACGAGGCCCAGCAGGGCGACGGCCATCGGGCACATCCAGTTCCGCATCTTCCTCCCTCGACTGGCCCCGAACCCCGGGGCTACGTATCGTATCGGCGCCTCGATCCAGCGGTCAATCGGGCCCGGACGGTCCCTGGGAGACACTAGCCATGGCCACGCCCTCTGCCTACCCGCACCTGCTCGCTCCCCTCGACCTGGGCTTCGCCACCCTGCGCAACCGGGTGCTGATGGGCTCCATGCACACCGGCCTGGAGGAGGCGGACGACGGTCACGCGCGCATGGCCGCGTTCTACGGTGAGCGCGCGGCGGGCGGTGTGGGCCTGATCGTGACCGGCGGGTTCGCGCCCAACCCCGAAGCGCGAGTGCACGCAGGCGCCGGAGTTTTCGACACGGCCGAGGAGGCCGCGAAGCACCGCGCCATCACCGCGGCGGTGCACGCTCACGGCGGCGCCATCGCCATGCAGCTGCTGCACACGGGCCGCTACGGGTACCACGAGCGGCCCGTGGCGCCGTCGCGCCTGCGCGCGCCCATCAACCCGGCGCGGCCAGACGCGCTCGAACACGACGAGATCCTGCAGACCATCGCCGACTTCGGCCGGGCCGCGGCCCTGGCACGCGACGCGGGCTACGACGGCGTGGAGGTGATGGGCTCGGAGGGCTACCTGATCAACCAGTTCATCGCGCCGCGGACCAACCAGCGCACCGACCGCTGGGGTGGCCCGTTCGAGCACCGCGTGCGACTGGCCCTGGAAGTGCTGCGCGAGGTACGCCGCCGTGCGGGCGACGACTTCATCGTGATCTACCGACTGTCCATGCTCGACCTGGTCGAGGGCGGCAGCACCCTGGACGAGGTCGTCCGGCTGGCCGCGGCCGTGGAGGCAGCGGGCGCCACCCTGCTCAACACCGGCATCGGCTGGCACGAGGCGCGGGTGCCGACCGTCGCCATGGCCGTGCCGCGGGGCGCGTTCACCTGGGTGACGCGGCGGCTGAAGGGCAAGGTGGGCCTGCCGCTGGTCACCACCAACCGCATCAACACCCCGGAGGTGGCCGAGCGGGTGCTGGCCCGGGGCGACGCGGACATGGTGTCCATGGCCCGGCCCCTGCTGGCGGACGCGGATTTCGTGGTCAAGGCCGCGGCCGGGCGCGCCGACGAGATCGACACCTGCATCGGCTGCAACCAGGCCTGCCTGGACGCCGTGTTCGACATGCAGGTGGTGTCGTGCATGGTCAACCCGCGGGCCTGCCACGAGACCGAGCTGCGCGTCGAGCCTACGGCCACGCCACGAACCGTGGCCGTGGTCGGCGCCGGACCGGGCGGTCTGGCCTGCGCCGTGACCGCGGCGCAGCGGGGCCACCGGGTGACCCTGTTCGAGGCGGACGACCGCATCGGCGGTCAGCTCAACTGGGCGATCCGCGTGCCCGGCAAGGGGGAGTTCCGCGAGACCCTGCGCTACTTCCGCCGCCAGCTGGAGCTGCACGAGGTGGAGACAAGGCGAGAGTGGGCCGCGCTGCCCGAGCACCTGCGGGAGTTCGACGAGGTGGTGCTGGCCACGGGCGTGATCCCGCGGGTGCCGTCCATCGCAGGGGTGGACCACCCCAGCGTGCTCACCTACCTCGACGTACTCAAGGACCCGCTGCTCGCCGGTGAGCGGGTGGCGATCGTGGGCGCGGGCGGGATCGGCTTCGACGTGGCCGAGCTGCTGTCCACCGACACCCGCTCCACGGCCGAGGACATCCCCGCGTTCCTGCACGAGTGGGGCATCGACCGCACCGGCCGCATGCCCGGGGGCCTGGCCGAGGGCGGCCCCGCGATCCGCCCCTGCCGCCGCGAGATCGTGCTCCTGCAACGCAGGATCAAGAAGGTGGGCGCCGACCTCGGCCGCACCACGGGCTGGATCCACCGCGAGCGGCTGAAGGCGCGTGGCGTGCAGATGCTCAACGCCGTGCGCTACGAGCGGATCGACGACCACGGGCTGCACATCACCGTGTCCGGCCAGGCGAGGCTGCTCGAGGTGGACACCGTGGTGCTGTGCGCTGGCCAGGAACCGAACCGGGATCTGGCGCGGGCGCTGGCCGAGGACGGCCACGCCACGCACGTGATCGGCGGCGCCCGCGAATCCGCCGGCCTGGACGCGGTGCGCGCCATCCGCGAGGGCACGGAGCTGGCCGCACGCCTCTGAGAGGCTTGGGGTATGCTCCGTGCGGTGAGCACTCCCTCCCCTGCACGATCCAGCCGAGCTGGCAGCGCCCACCTGAACCTGCGCCTGGGTCGGGCCTGGTACCTGGTGCGCTGGCCCGTGCTGGCGTTCAGCGGCGGCCTGGCCCTGGTCCTGGGCATGGTCGGGTTCCACGAGCTGCTGGAGCCGGAGACCCCGGGCCTGGGCTTCGTGGACTACCTGTACCTGTCCCTGCAGCTGTTCGTGTTCGAGTTCGGCGCCGAGCCCCAGCCCATCCCGCCCACCCTGCAGTTCGCCCGCCTGCTGGCGCCGGCCACGTCCGCGTACGCCGCGTTCCGCGCGCTGGCGGCGCTGTTCGATCAGCAGTTCGATGAGTTCAGGCTGCGCTTCGCGCGCAACCACGTGGTGGTCTGCGGCCTGGGCAAGCACGGGCTGCGGCTGGTGCAGGGCTTCCACGAGGCCGGCGACCGGGTGGTGGTCATCGAGCGGGACGAGGGCAAGGACGACCTGGCGTACTGCGCGCGCCACGGGATCCGCGTGGTGGTGGGGGACGCCACGCGCCGCGGTGTGCTGGCGCTGGCGGGTGTAGGGCGCGCCGGACGGCTGGTGCTGGCCGCGGGCAACGACGACGTCAACCTGCGCATCGCGGTGGCGGCGTACACCCTGCTGCAGGAGGCCAGTGACCGGCGTAGCGTGCCCTGTCACGTGGGCATCACCGACCCCCGGCTGTGCGGCCTGTTCCGCCGCCACCCGGTGTTCGCCGACCGCTCCGACCGTCTCGACGTGTCCGTGTTCAACACCTACGAGAACGCCGCGCGACTGCTGCTGCAGGACCACCCGCTGGAGGTCGATCACCACCTGCCTCCGTACGACCCGCAGCGTTCGATCTCCACCGCGGACGATCGCCGCCGGGTGCACCTCGTACTGCTGGGTTTCGGCCAGATGGGCCAGGCCGTGGCCCTGCAGGCGGTGCGCACCCTGCACCTGGCCCACGGCCATCCCCCGCACATGACCCTGCTGGACCGGCGCCTCGATCCCCTGTGGCGCGCCTTTGCCGCCCGCTACCCCGCCTTCGCCGACGTGTGCGACGTGGAGCGACTGCCCGGCGGCCTCGACCACGTCGACACGATCCTGCGCCTGCGGGAGATCGCGGACGAGCCCGACACCATCACCCACTTCATGGTGTGCTTCGACGGCGACTCCTCCGCCCTGATGGGCGCGCTGGACCTGGTGGACAAGGTGCGTGACATCGACAACCCGGTGCTGGTGCGCATGGCGCTCGGCCACGGTATCGCCGCGTTGCTGGACGCGAACACCGCCTCCAACGGCGACGGCCCCGGGTTGAGACCCTTTGGCATGTTCTCCCAGACCTGCACCCGGGCCATGCTGCTGGACCGCTCCCAGGACCTGCAGGCGCGGCGCTGCCACGAGGACTACTGCACGCAGCACCCCGACCAGGACCTGGGCTCCTGGGAGGAGCTCGACGAGATGACCCGCGACTCCAACCGCCAGCAAGCGGATCACATCGCGGTCAAGCTGCGCGCGCTCGGCCTCGAGGTGGTCGATCCGAACGTGGACGGCGCCGTGCCCGCCGGGACCCTGGACCTCGACGACGACCAGTTCGACCTGCTGGCTCGCATGGAGCACGAGCGCTGGCGCACCGAGCGCCGGCTCGAGGGCTGGGTCCACGGCGAGGTCAAGGACCGCTCGGAGCGCGTGCACCCCTGCCTGATCGACTACGACACCCTCACGGCCGCGGACCAGGGCAAGGACCTCGAGGCCGTGCGCCGGCTGCCCCAGCTCGTAGCGCTGGCCGGCAAGGCGATCCGCCCCATCCAGCGCTAGCCGATCGATCCCCGCGGACCGGAGCTCGGGCGGAAACGACCGCTGCCCTCGGGACTGGCACGACTCTTGAACCCTCCTCCAGCAAGGCATTTCGAACACTGGAGGAACGAACCATGTACAAGGCAATCAGCTGCATCATTCCACTGCTGGCCGTCACCGCCTGCGACTTCGGGGACGAACAACCCGCGGGCGGCGGCTGCGAGGACACCTACACCGTGCTGGCCCTGGACGAGGCGTCCGTGCTGGGGTTCTCCGGCCAGGACCTGCTCGACAGCGTCGAGGGCGAGTACCTCGATACCCTGCACTGGGCCGACGGCACCAGCGAGAACCTCAGCATCACCCTGACGCACGTGGGCGGCGAGGTCCGGTTCGTGGACTCCGAGCCCCGCGAGACCGAGGGCACCACCGACCTGGCCATGCCCTACTGCGAGGACCGGCTCGAGGTCTCGGTCGAGGCGGCCATCGCCACCAACGGCGGCAGCTTCGACGAGGTGCTGACCGTGATCCTGAACTCGGACGATCCCACCAGCGCCCGCTTCGACAGCGGCGACCTGCACCCCGACGACCTGGTCGGGTCCTACGACTTCGTGTCCTTCGACCCGTCCGAGTGGGACACGGTGGACTTCGACATCACCGCGGGCTTCGACTTCAACGGTACCGAGGGCATGATCAACGAGCGGGCCACCGTGTCGGACGACGATCCGGACGGCACGTCCCAGGCCGCGATGAGCAACGTGGCCGCGTGGCCGTACCAGCCCGAGTAGGAACCCCGCCTAGCTGCAGGACCACGTCACCTGCAGCGCGCTGATCACCGGCGAGTTCTCCTGGCCGTCGGAGTACATCTCGAACTGGATCTGCAGGTACGGCGCCGGGTTGGGCGCGATCGGGCCGCCCGGCTCGTGGTTGAGGTCGGCCGGCGACGTGTCCCAGGTCGCGCTCCACTCGCCCAGCACCTCGGCCGCCGGCCCGGTGCGGGCGCGCAGCAGCACCTCGGTGCCCACCGGCTCGTAGGCCACCCAGGACACCTCGTGCCAGAAGGTATCCTCGCCGCAGCCCTCGATCACGTAGCTCCACGTGCCGTGGGGGTTGGTGAACACCCGCAGCCCGTAGCCGGTGAAGTCGCTGTAGGTGTAGGGGTTGATCCCCACGGACACCTCACCGCCGAGGTCGTTGGTCACCGTGCCGGTGGCATCCACCTCCAGGCGCGAGGCGCTGCTGTCGGTATAGCTGACGCCCCACACGTTGCCGCGGAAGTCCACGCCCACCCCGCGCATGGTCGCGCCGTAGGGCCCCCAGCGGTCCGTCGCGGCCAGGGTCACCTCGCCGCCCGACGGGATCTGGGTCGGGTCCACGCGGCGCACGTAGCCCTCGTCGTTCTCCGCCACCCAGATGAAGCCCCGATTGTCCGCGGCGATGCCCGCGGTCGACGACGTGCCCAGGTTGGCCGCGGACCATACACCCGCGTTGAGGGTCAGGTAGCTGCTGCGGTCCGGCTCGTAGCGGTAGATGGTCTGGGAGTCGTAGCCCGCCACCCAGAGGTTCTGGTCCTCGTCCACGGCGATGCCGTAGAGGTGAGGCGGCGCCCAGGGCGGCGCGGTCGTGTCCGTGCCCACCTGCGTCGGATCCTCGGTGTCGATCCAGGTCAGGTTCGCCGAGGACCAGCCGCCATTGGCCCACAGGATCCCGTGGCCGTCCACGGCGCAGCCGTAGGGCAGGACCGCGGATGGCAGGTCCGCGGTCGCCAGCAGCTCCCCGGTCTCGCCGTCGAGCTTGTAGAACTGGTTGTTGCCCGAGCGGTTGTTGGTGCCCACCCAGGCGTTGCCCGGCCCGATGTGCACCCCGTCAGGGCTGAGTTCGCCCGCGTCGAGGCACACCGAGCGGCCGATGTCGTTGGTGGCGCCGTAGTTGACCGTGAACAGGATGCACTCGTCGTCCGTGTAGTAGAACTCCGGCGGCAGGCCGTTGGTACAGGTGGTGGACGCCGTGTCCGGGTAGCCGTCCCCGTCGCAGTCGGTGGTGATCACGCCGTCGCCGTCCTGGTCGGCGGAGGTGTCGATCTGGCCGTTGCCGTTGTGGTCGGTGCAGTCCTCTGGATCGTTGGCGATCTTGGTCACCGAGGCCTGGCCCTCGAACCCGCGGTTGGCCACCCACACGTCGAAGTTGAAGTCCACGGCCGTGCGGGACGGCGTGTTGTACGTGATCTGCACCTCGTTGCCGGCCACGTCGTCGCACTCCGGCGTGGCCGGGTCGCTGTTGCAGGTCACGGTCAGGTAGCGGCCCGCCTCGGCCACGCTGTCACCGTCGATCTTGGACACCGTGCCGATCTCGAGGTCGTTGGTGTTGGCCACCCACAGGTAGGAGTACTCCACCTCGGTCTGGTCCAGCACCAGGTCGCCGCTATCGTCGATCCCGACCCCGTCCTCCTCGGCGTTGGGGTCGGAGGTCGATACCGGGAACGGCCCGGTGCCCAGGGACAGGCAGCCCTCGTCACAGGTGCCGCAGTCGTTGATCACCCCCTCGTCGACCTGGCCGTCGCAGTCGTTGTCCTCGCCGTCGCAGTGCTCGGCCTGGCCCGGGTTGGTGTACGGATCGCTGTCGTCGCAGTCCGGCCCGTCCGGGCAGTCCTCCCCGTACCCGTCATGATCCGCGTCCGTGCCACCCGGGCACGGCGGCTGGTTGGCGTCGTCGTCGTCGTCGCCCCCCTGGTACTCCCACCGGCTGCAGCCAGCGACCACCACGAGGGCAGCCATGCACAGCGCGATCCGCATGCTCGCCACCTCGATCCGCATCATAGGCTGGCGATGGGGAGTCGATGAAGGGAATGCTGAAGGTCGACCGGCGGGCCTGAGCTCAGTCGACCTCCCACGGGGGGATGTCCCCGCCACTGTCGAGGCCGTCGTCCGAGTCCTCGTCCTCGGGCAGCGACTCCCGGTCGAAGGACGGATCCACGGCCGGGCGCGGGCCGGTGAAGCTCATGCGCTTGGTGTCCTTCTTGATCCCGTGGAACGAAACATCCCGGGACATCAGGTCCTTGAAGCTGGGCTTGGCGTCCGGGGCCGGCGTGGGCCGGTCCGGCCCTCGCGGATCGAACGGCGCCGCTGGCTCCGAGATCAGCGGATCCGACGGCAGCGGGTCCGGCGTCAGCGGCTCCATCGGCGGGATGGGCTCGGGATCGCGCAGCGCGTCGCGGATCACCTCGGACGGGCGCAGGTCCTTGTAGGCGAACGGCGACGTCTGATCGGACGACTGCCCGTCGGCGGGGACGAACGGACGCTCCACGGTGGACGGGTCGGCCGCCAGCGAAGGCGCGGGCTTCTCGTCGCCGAAGAAGAACTGCTCGGTGCCCTTGCCCATGCCCGAAATCCCCCCGTCGTCGGACGCGGGGATGTCCAGATCGGGCAGCTCGGCCATCAGCTCGTCCACGTCCGCCGGGCCAGGCGTGTCCCCATCCGGCGTGAACCGCGGCTCGGCGTCCTCGTCCACCACGAAGCACTGATCCGTGGTGCTGGGCAGATCGACGAGCTGGTCGACGGGCCGGGGTGTCGGCGGCGTGGCCGCGCGGATCGTGGGCACGTCCTCGAACGCGGTCGGCACGACCACCTCGCCGAAGGAGTCGCCGATCTCCAGGTCGGGGAACGACGGCTCGATGAACTCCCCACCCAGGTCCGGCGCCGGGGGCTGTGCTTGGGGCTGCGCTCCGGGCTGCGCTCCGGGCGGCACTTCGGGCGGCACGTTCGGCAGCTCGCCGGTCTCCTCCTCCACGATGGCTGCCAGCGCGCGCAGGTCCGCGACCAGGCCAAGCTGCCGTCGCAGCCCGCGCAGGGACTCGGCCAGCTCGGCCATGGATCCGTGCCGGCCGGCCGGGTCGACCGACAGGCAGCGGGCGATCAGGGGGAAGGCCTCGGGGCACGTCCGGCGCAGCAGCTCCGGGTCGGCCGAGGGCCGTCCCTCCATCACCCGGTGCATCACGGCCAGCTCGTTGGCGTCGCGGAACAGGGGGTGGCCGGTGAACACCTCGAACAGCATCGTGCCGAAGGAGAACTGGTCGCTGGCCGGCGACAGCTCCTCGCCCCGCACCTGCTCGGGAGACATGTACGCCGGTGTCCCGCGGGTGATGTTGGGCACCACCGTGTGGAACGCCACCAGGCGGCCCTTGGCCAGCCCGAAGTCGACCAGCTTGGTCTGGCCGTGTCGCGACAGGATCACGTTGCCCGGCTTGAGGTCGCGGTGGACCATGGGCGCAGGCCGGCCCGCATGATCCTTCAGCCCGTGCACGCAGCTCAGCCCCTCGGCGATCTGCTCGCCCAGCAGCAGCGCGTCGGCCACGCCCACGGTGCGGCCATGGTCCACGGCGTGATACAGCGCCGCGGCCAGCGTCGGCCCCTCCACGAACTCCATCACCAGCAGGTACTCGGTGTCTATGCGGGCCAGGTCGTACACCTGCACCACGTTGGGGTGGTGGGCCGCGGCCAGGGCGCGCGCCTCGTTGGCCAGGCTCTTGATCGCCCGCTCCGGCCCCCCCGTGCCCTCGCCCACGATCTTCACTGCCACCTTGCGGCGGAAGCCCAGCTCGGCCTCCATCTCGGCGAGGTAGACTGCACCCTGCGTGCCCTTGCCCAGGGCCCGGCGGAACGAGTACCGCCCCAGCTTGAACGGCAGCCTGCGCTGCGTGTCGGTCACCGATCCCCCCGGTGGGATGTCATTCGGGTGCTCCGCTCATCTGCTCCTGCAGCAGCTCCTGCTCGGCCAAGCGTCGTTTCAGGAGCGACAGATATCTTCGCACGCGCGGCTTGGGCAGGTCGACCACGGCCTCGGACGCCCACTCCACGGCCCTGGCCAGCCGGCCGTCCACCTCGCAGGCCAGCGCCAGGTTGAACGCGGCCTTGGCCCGGGCCTTGGGGTCACCGTACTCGCGCACCTCGTGCCACAGCTGCTCGGCGGCCAGCCAGTCGTCGGCCATCACGTATGGCTTGGCGTCCCGCAGACCGTCGTGGCCGGTGACGAAGTAGGGACGCCGCACCCGCACCCAGGTAGGCGCGATGCGGGCGGCGTAGTGCTCACCCGACTCGAACGCGACCTCGCGCACCGTGTGGTACTGCGACGGCAGCTCGCCCATGGCCTCGGCCTCGGTGTCGCCGTCCCCGCGCCAGGAGCGCCGCGTCGAGTGGTCGCGCGCCTCGTCCACCACCCGGCGCTGCACCAGATCGTATACCCGCCACGCGGCCAGCACGTGGGTGAAGCGCCGCACCACGTGCACCTTGCGCGTGCGCTTCTTGCCCTCCTCGTCCTCGTACTCCTCGGTCTCCACCTCGTGCTCCACCCGCGAGTCCGAGTCGAACGCCTCCAGGGCCACGATGCCGTTGCAGCCCAGGTCGGCGCACAGGAGCTCGGCCGCCTCCCACGGGATGTCCGTGTCGAACAGGCTGGACTTGACCTCACCACGGTTGGTGATCGTGCGCACCACGCGGAACCGCGGCGAGTTGCCCAGGCCCGCGCCCAGACCCTCCAGCGCGCTGTGGCGCCCCTCGGTGTCCACGCCGATGGCCTCGCCCGAGACCACCCCCTCGAGCACGCCGAGAACACCCTCGCCCGCGTCCGAGGGACGGCTGCGGTCGATCACCGCCAGGGTGTCCACATGGGGCGGCACGGTCACGGCCGCGGGCTCGAGCACCCGCAGCGTGATGGCCGGACCGCAGCCGACGGCCGTTCCCAGCAGGGCGAGCAGGACGAGGGTCGGGATCACGCGCGAACGCAGCATGGTTTCGCCTCCGGCTGTGGGCATCATACGATGGTCCGCGCGCGGGAGGAGACACCATGACGCGATGGACCTGTCTGTTCGGGATGCTGCCGGCGCTGCTATGCGCCGGCGCCGCCCTCGCCGGCGGCGGGCCGGCCAACGTGGTCGCCCTGTACAACGCCGATGACCCGGACGCGGCCGACGTGGCCGCCTACTACGCCGAGGCGCGGGAGCTGCCCGGCGGCCACCTGTGCCCCGTCAGCGGCATCGACGCCACCACCCGCGACATCGCGTTCGAGGACTACTGGTCGCTGGTGCACGAACCGCTGGTGGCGTGTCTCGACGCCCTGCCGCAGTCCGAGGACGTGGACTACCTGGTGGTCGTGCGCGGCCTGCCCTACCGCGTGACCCTGCCCGACGACGGCTTCTACACCAGCCTGCAGGCCATGCTGCAGGTGCACGAGGCCGGCCACTGGGTCTCGGGCGACCCGCTGGCAGGCGAACCCCAGTACCACGCCACCTACTTCCAGCCGTCCGTGAGCAACCCCTCGTTCGTGGACGGCACCTGCCAGGACGGCGACCTGGTGATCGAGAACACCTATGCGGGCTGGTACAGCACCGGCTGCGGCATCGCCCGCACCGACGAGCACCCCCCGTCCCACCGGCGTGCCCACGCCGGGGGCGCGGGCCAGTACGAGTTCGCCGACAACCTGTTCGTGGTGTCGCGGCTGGACGGGTTCGACTTCGACGACGCCCGCGACCTCGTGGACCGCGGCGTGGCCGCGGACGGCACCTTCCCCGACGCGGAGATCCTGTGCATGGCCGGCGCGGACTCGGCGCGGGGTGCGCGGGATCCCGAGTGCGAGTTCGTCACCCGCCACCTGGCCTCGGCCGGGTTCCCCGGCACATGGCTGTCGCCGCACGACGCCGCCCTGCAGGGCCACGAGGTATCCGCCTACTTCACCGGCGCCTCGGACCTGCGCGGCGCCATCGACGGCGTGACCTACGTTCCCGGCGCGCTGGCGTGCAACCTGACCTCCACGGGCGCGGTGCCGCAGAACTTCTTCTGCAACGACGACGGCACCGTGTGCCCGGAGTCCGAGAGCCAGACCTCGATCGCCCGCTTCGTGCGGGCCGGCGCCACCGGCGCCCACGGCGCCGTGGCCGAGCCGCTCAACAGCTGCTTCCCCAACGCCGGTGCGCTGCTGTTCTATGCCTTCGGCTACAGCATGGGCGAGAGCGTGCTGTTCAACCAGCGCTACCTGTACTGGCAGAACCTGCTGCTGGGCGATCCGCTGACCACGCCCTGGGCCGAGCGGCCGACCGTGTGGTTCGTGGACGAGGCGGTGCCCCAGGGCGAAGCCCTGGTGGTGGAGGCCGATCACCCCGACGGGGTCGCGGTCATCCGGCTGTACGTGGAGGACGTGCTGGTGGCCGAGGCGGAGGGCGACCGCCTCGAGTGGACCGTGGCCGAGGAGGTGGGCAGCACCTGGCCGCTGCGGGCCGTGGCCGAGGCGGCCAACGTGCTGGTGCACCTCGACGGCTGGCCCGTGGACGAGCAGCTGCCCCAGCCGGACGTGCAGGGCTGGGTGACCGGGGCGCTGGACGTGCTCGAGCCCCTGCCCGAGGGGGACGACGACGACTCGGCCGGGCCCACGGACGACGATGACACGGGGGATGACGACACCGGCGTCGGCGACGGCGACTGCAGCTGCGGCGTGGCCGGGGCACGGCTCACCCGCGGGCCGCTGCTGCTGCTGCTCGCAGCGGTCGCGCTGGGGTATCGAAGAGCGCGCGCCGCGCTACAATGCCCACCGTGTGGTGGCGACCGACCCTGACGGCCCTGCTGGGCCCCGCCCTCCTGTGCGTGGGCTGCGCTGCGGATCCGGGCGCGGACGCGCTGCCGGCCCTGACCTCCATCGAGATCGTGGCCAACGAGCGCAGCACCCTGTCGTGCGACCTGCGCTGGGCGACGGACGTGCCCGCCGCGTCGCGGGTGGAGTTCGGCCAGACCGAGGACTACGAGTTCGCCATCGACCACGATCCCCTGGTCACCGAGCACGAGGTGACCGTGTACGGCATGCGGCCAGACACCGCGTACCACATGCGCGCCGTGGCCCGCACCGAGGACGGCGAGCTGCTGTACTCGGACGACTTCGCCTACACCACCGGCAGCCTGCCGTTCGACACGCTGACCACCGAGCTGACCGTGCACGACCCCGACCGGGTCCAGCCCGGCTGGACCCTGACCAACCTCTCGCTGGGCGAGGAGATCCAGCAGAAGGCCGCGGTCATCCTCGACATGGACGGCGAGGTGGTCTGGTACTACGAGATCGAGGGCGAGGAGGGCCGGGCCGACGTCGAGGTCTCGCTGGTGGACTTCAACCGCATCCTGATCGGTGGCGCGCTCGCGCCCGGGCTGCGACCGGTCGAGGTCAACATGGCCGGTGAGATCCGCTGGGCCGGCCCGGAGCAGACCGTGGCCGACCTGTCCATCGGCGGCATGCACCACACCTTCCAGAAGCTGGCCAACGGCGAGTACATCACCATGTTCTTCGACTTCCACGACGGGCTGGTGGACGTGATCGAGCAATTCGACGAAGGGCTCGAGGAGACCTGGACCTGGAACACCTTCGAGTACCTGCCCGACTCGGAGGCCCCGTACCCCCAGGGCAACGCGCTGTTCGTCGACCTGGAGCAGGACGCCACCTACTACAACGCCCACGTGGCCGGCACGCTGTACAAGATCGACCGTACCGACGGCCAGGTGCTGTGGGCGCTCGGCGGCGGCCGCGACTTCGAGCTGCTGGGCGATGACGAGGACCACTGGTTCCTGCGAACCCACGCCCCGCAGGTGCTCGACGACGGCGACATCCTGTTCTACGACAACGGCACCACCGAGCGCGGCTACTCCCGGGTAGTGGAGTACGCCATCGACGAGGAGCTGATGACCGCCGAGCTGATCTGGGAGTACCCCGGCGAGCTCGCCGTGGACGACTGGTACAACCGGGTCTGGGGCGAGGCCGAGCGCCTGCTCAACGGCAACACCTTGATCACCGCGGGCAGCGCCCAGGAGGGCGACGCCCCGGCCCGCCTGTTCGAGGTCACGCCCGAGGGTGAGAAGGTGTGGGAGCTGTGGCTGGGGTCCAGCGACGAGGCGGAGCGCGCCGGCTCGTACCGGGCCGACCGCATCCCCGAGCTCGTCACTCGGCTCTGACCTCTCATCCGAGCCCATGCTCCAGCGAGGAGCCCAGGCCCATGCGGGCCCCGGGTGGATCACGAACGCACCGTAGCGATCACGCCGATACACCGAGAACCCACGCCGGTCCAGGGTGAACACCTCCTCCAGGCCGGTGTCCTCGGCCAGCGCGACCAGGGTGGCGTCGGCGAAGTCCATGGGTACGTCCGCGTACTTCGCCACCAGCTGCTTGCACCGCAGCAGGCTCTCGCGGCTCTGGGGGAACAGGGTGGCGCCGCCACGAAGGAAGAACGCCAGGCGTTCCCACCTGTTCGATGTGGGCCTATCTCCGCCGGATCACCAGCAGCCCAGCCAGCACGACGAGCACCGCCGCCGCGCCGCCCCGCACTTCCCCGTCCACATCACAGCTGCAATCGTCGTCGTCGCCCTCCACCGGCTCCTCCCCGGTGCAGTCGTCGTCGTAGTCGTCGGCGATCCCGTTGCAGTTGTCGTCCACGCCGTTGACGCAGTTCTCCACCGCCTCCGGGTGGATCTCGGGATCCAGGTCGTCGCAGTCGTCCCCGTACGCCCCGCCGTCGAACCCGTCGCCGTCCACGTCGGTCAGGTCCACGCCGTCGCAGTCCTGGTCGACGCCGTCGTACGGCACCTCGGACGCGCCCGGGAACACGTTGGGGTTGTAGTCGTCGCAGTCCGCCGTGTCGTCACCGCAGCCGCTGTAGCCGTCGAAGTCGTAGTCGATCCCGTCGTCCACCAGCCCGTTGCAGTCGTTGTCCTTGCCATCGCAGATCTCGTCACCCGCCGGGCTCACGCCCGCGTCGAAGTCGTCGCAGTCGCCCTGGCAGATGGTGTAGCCGTCCAGGTCCGTGTCCGCGATCTCGCTCGTGGCCGGGTTGCAGTCGTCGTCCACCCCCTGGTTGCACAGCTCCTCGGCGCCGGGGTTGACCGAGGCCGCGTCGTCGTCACAGTCGCCGCTGCACTCGGAGTAGCCGTCGCTGTCGTTGTCCTCCTCGGTGCTCTCGAGGTCCTCGAGGCAGTCCGAGTCGATGCCGTCGTCGCAGATCTCCGACGCCCCCGGGTAGACCGTGGAGTCGGTGTCGTCGCACTCCTCGCACTCCATGTACCCGTCCCCGTCCGCGTCGTCCTCGTACTCGGCCAGCTCCTCGTCGCAGTCGTTGTCGATGCCGTCGCAGATCTCGGGCGCGCCGGGATAGATGGTCGGGTCCGTGTCGTCGCAGTCCCCCGCGCACACCGACACCGCGTCGCCGTCGCCGTCCAGGCCCTCGTCCACGTGGCCGTCGCAGTTGTTGTCGATGCCGTCACAGAGCTCGGACGCGTCCGGGTTGATGGCCGCGTCCGCGTCGTCGCATTCCATGCACTCCACCCACCCGTCGCCGTCCGCGTCCGTGGTCTCGTCCGCGGGCACCGCGCCGTCGCAGTCGTTGTCGAGCTCGTCGCACAGCTCGGGCGCGCCGGGGAACACCGTGTCGTCGTTGTCGTCGCAGTCCCCGCCGCAGACCGTGTAACCGTCGCTGTCGTCGTCCGTCTGCTCGTCGATCACGCCGTCGCAGTCGTCGTCGAACCCGTTGCAGACCTCGGGCGCGCCCGGGTACACGTCCGCGTGTATGTCGTCGCAGTCGGGCGGGTCGTCGCACAGGAACCAGCCGTCCCCGTCCCCGTCGAACCCCTCGTCCACGTCCCCGTCGCAATCCGAGTCGAAGTGGTCGCAGATCTCGACCGCGCCGGGGAAACGCGTCGGATCGGTGTCGTCGCAGTCCAGCTGGCACGTCGAGTAGCCGTCGCCGTCGTTGTCCAGCAGCTCGTCGGTGACCCCGTCGCAGTTGGAGTCCACCCCGTCGTCGCAGGTCTCGGGCGCGCCCGGGTAGATGGCCGGGTCCGCGTCGTCGCAGTCGCCGTCCATCGGGCTCCAGCCGTCCAGGTCCTCGTCGATGTCCGCCACCCAGAACACCGCGTCGATGTACAGCTGCTGCACGTTGGCGTCGGCCAGCGGGTTGTACGACCCGTAGTTGGGCGCCAGGTTGAACCCCACGACGCGGCCGTCCCCCCACTCGCGCACGGCCACTGCGTCGCTGCCCAGGTTGTCCACGGCCAGCACCTCGACCGGGTGGCTGGCGAACACGTGGGCCGGGCCCTCGTTGCGGCCGGTCTGGAAGGAGAAGCTCAGCGGCAGGTTGGCCACCACCGGGTGGGTCTCCATGCCCGGCACCAGGTCGATGGTCAGCGCGCCCTCGGAGCCGCTGTTGCGGTCGAACAGCGTCAGCGGCTGCATCGTGAGCATCTGGCCGTTGCCGATCTGGTAGGCGTTCCACTCCCCGTGGATGTACCCGCCCCCGCTGTGGACGAAGTCGCTGATCGCGATCTGGCCAGCTGCCGGCATCTCCGATCCGTACGAGCTGCCGTTGAGGTGGATCACCGCGTGGAACCCGGTCAGCGGCGGGTTGGTACCGTCGTAGGACGACTCGCTGGTGGTGCTGAGGGTGACGTTCGCCCCCGCACCGGTGAGCGCGGTCTCCAGCGCGGTCGTGCCCCCGGTCATCGAGTCCCAGATCAGCAGCACATCGGGGTTGGCCCGTGCAGCTCCGCTGCAGGCCAGCGCCAGGATCACCACCAGGTAGGTCAGGTACCTCATCCGCTCCCTCCCGCGGGCGGCGTCACGACGCGCCCACGCCAGGGTCCAGCCTAGCGTGCGGGATCGGCCGCGTCGATCGCGCGGGTAATGCGGGGGTCACGCGCGCCGGGTACAATCCGTGTTCGGACGTGTCGTGTCGGAAGGAGTGCGCGATGGAACGCAACGGCGCCCGGCTGGGGGTGTGGATGGTGCTGCTGGCTGCGCTGGTGGTCGCCGGACCCAGCTGCGATCCCGCCGGCGACCTGCTGCTGGAGCCCGCCGAGGAGTCGCTGGATCTCGGCGCCAGCGCCGTGGGCGCGGACCTCGAGGGCGACCTGGTGCTGGTCAACACCGGCGGCGTGGCTCTGGAGCTGATCGAGATCACCTGGCTGGACGACAACGACGGCGTGTTCCGCTTCCCGATCGAGGAGTGGGATCTGCCCGTCGTGCTGCAGCCGGACGACGAGTACACCGCCCTGGTGGCGTTCCGGTCGTTCAACTCGGGCGCCTACTGGGGCAGCATCGAGACCCGCTACGGCGACGAGGACCGCGAGGAGGAGCGCACGCTCACCGTGAGCGTGTCCGCGGCCGCATTCGAGTCCTCGGAGGACCTCGACGGCGACGGCTACGCCGTGGACGACGGCGACTGCGACGACCACGACCCGGACGTGCACCCGGACGCCGACGAGGGATGCGACGGCATCGACACCGACTGCGACGGCGAGCTGCCCACCGACGAGGAGGACCTCGACGGCGACGGCTACATGGTCTGCAACGGCGAGTGCGACGACAGCAACGAGGACGTGCACCCCGGGGCCAACGAGGGGTGCGACGGCATCGACACCGACTGCGACGGCGTGGTCACCGACGAGGAGGACCTCGACGGCGACGGCGTGACCCCCTGTGACGGGGACTGCGACGACGGCGACGCCACCGTGTACCCGGGCGCGCCCGAGGTCTGCAACGGCATCGACGACGACTGCGACGGCCTCGTGCCATCGGACGAGGTGGACGGCGACAACGACGGCTACATGATCTGCGACGGTGACTGCAGCGACACCGACCCGGACACCTTCCCGGGCAACACCGAGGCCTGCGATGGCCACGACAACGACTGCGACGGCGTGCCCGACGCCGACGAGGTGGACGCCGACGGCGACGGCTACATGATCTGCGACGGTGACTGCGACGACGACGACCTGGCCAACAGCCCCGGCGGGGTCGAGCACTGCGACGGCGCGGACAACAACTGCGATGGCAGCCCCGAGGCAGACGAGGTCGACGACGACGGCGACGGCTTCATGATCTGCGACAACGACTGCGACGACACCGACGCGGACATCAACCCCGACGCGACCGAGGAGTGCGACGGCGTCGACAACGACTGCTCGGGCGCACCCGATCCCGGCGAGGTGGACGCGGACGCCGACGGCTGGATGGAGTGCCAGTTCGACTGCGACGACAGCGACCCCACCGCGCACCCGGAGGCGGTCGAGGTCTGCGACGGCGTGGACAACGACTGTGACACCCTGGCCGACGAGCCGGACGCGGACGACTGCGTGACCTACTGGGCGGATACGGACGGCGACGGCTACGGTGATCCGGACAGCTCCGAGTGCCTGTGCGCGACCATCTGGCCCCACGAGGTGACCAACGACGACGACTGCTACGACGGCAACAACGACGCCTGGCCCGGCAACACCGACTGGTTCACGTCGCACCGCGGCGATGCCTCGTTCGACTACGACTGCGACGGGGTCGAGACCCAGCGCTACACCACCATCGGCAGCTGCACGGACGTGGACGGCGTGTGCACCCTGGTGGAGGGCTGGGGCGCCTCCGTGCCCGACTGCGCCCACGCCGGCTTCTGGTTCAGCAGCTGCGCGGTCAACCCCAATGGTGTCTGCCAGCCGTCCGGTTCGATCCAGGCCCAGGAGTGCAACTAGGTCCGGGCGCGACGTGCTGGTAGAGAAGCTCGGCCTGGGTGAGGACTGAGCCGCGGCCGGCTCAGCCCTTCTTCTTGTTGAGGATCATCCCCAGGATGGCCAGCAGCCCGCCCAGCATGCCCAGCAGGCTGCCCAGGCCGACCAGGCCGTAGGCCACCAGGCTCATGGTGCCGGCGAGCGAATAGTTGAACTTGCCCATCATCACCAGCGCATACAGCACGATCCCGCACAGCAGCAGCAGGATCGCCGGCAGGCAGCCGCAGCCACAGCCCAGCTTGCTCGCGATGTGGGATCCCGTCTTCTCCTCGCCCTCGTCCAGGTGGTCGTCGCTCATCGAATTCCCCTCGCCCGGGCGATCCCGGATGTGCGTGTGTTGTGCAGCCGGACCAGGATACTCGCTGCCCCGGCCGAAAGGAAAGACAGCGGGCGGCGCTCGTGTCACCATCGGCACGACATGACTCCGCCGCTGCCCATCACCCTCGCCGAGGCCCGCCAGCGCGGGTGGGACGAGCTCGACGTGGTGCTCGTGTCCGGCGACGCGTACGTGGACCACCCCGCCTTTGCCGCGGCCTTGCTGGGGCGCGTGCTCGAGGCCGAGGGCTTCCGCGTGGGCGTGCTGTCCCAGCCCGACTGGCGGTCGGCCGAGGCATTCCGCGCCCTGGGCCGACCGCGCCTGCTGTTCGGCGTGTGCCCGGGCAACGTGGACTCCATGCTCGCCCACTACACGCCGCGGCGCCGGCTGCGCAGCGATGATCCCTTCAGCCCGGGCGGCTCCGCGGGCCACCGCCCGGACCGCGCGGCCTCGGTGTACGCCCAGCGCTGCCGCGAGGCCTTCCGCGGCGTCCCGGTGGTCGTGGGCGGCATCGAGGCCTCCCTGCGCCGCGTGGCCCACTGGGACCACTGGAGCCGCACCGTGCGGCCTTCGGTGCTGCTGTCCAGCAAGGCCGACCTGCTGGTGTACGGCATGGGCGAGCAGCCGCTGGTCACCCTGACCCGGACCCTGGCCGACGGCGCGGCCGTCGCCGACCTGCGCGACCAGCCCTCCACCTGCTCGCTGCTGGGGAAGCGAGAGGCCGAAGCCGCCCTGCGAGGCGACCTCGCCGACGCCACCCGCCTGCCCGCGTTCGAGCAGTGTCGCGACGACCCCACCCGCATCGCGGACGTGACCCGCGCCGTATGCCAGTCGCTGGCTGGCGACCCACCGCTCGTGCAGGCCCACGGCGAACGGTTGCTGGTCCACCAGCCCCCGGCACCGCCGCCCAAGACCACAGACCTCGACCGCTGGTACGACCTGCCGTTCACGCGGCTGGAGCACCCGGCGCTGCCCGACCGCGTGCCCGCCCTGCAGACCGTGCGCTGGTCCGTGGTCACCCACCGCGGCTGCTTCGGAGGCTGCAGCTTCTGCTCCCTGGCCGAGCACCAGGGCCGGCGCGTGGTCGGCCGCAGCCCGGCCGCCGTGGAGCGCGAGCTGCGCCAGCTCGCCGCCGACCCCGGCTTCCGCGGCACCGTGTCCGACCTCGGCGGCCCGTCGGCCAACATGTACGGCCTGGGCTGCGGCGCGCCGGACCGCGAGCCCCGCTGCCGCCGCCGCAGCTGCCTGTGGCCCCGCCGCTGCGAGCACCTGGTCACCGACCCCGGCCCCTGGCTCGACCTGCTGCGCCGCGCCCGCGCCGTGCCCGGCGTGAAGCACGCGCGCGTGGCCAGCGGCGTGCGCATGGACCTGCTGCTGGACCACCCCGCGGCCCTGCGCGCCCTGGCCCGCCACCACGTGGGCGGCCAGCTCAAGGTCGCGCCCGAGCACGACGACGCCGACGCGCTGCGCGCCATGCGCAAGGTCGCGCCAGGCACCCTGCGGCGCTTCAAGGCCGCCTACGACCGGGCCTCGCGCGACGCCGGCCGCGAGCAGTACCTCGTGCCGTACCTCATGTCCGGCCATCCCGGCACCACCCTGGCGGCCATGGCCGCGCTCGCCGACGAGCTCGCCGACCTGGGCCTGCGCCCCCGCCAGGTGCAGGACTTCACTCCCACGCCCATGACCCCGTCCACGGCCCAGCACCTCGCTGGCCGCGACCCGCTCACCGGCAAGCCTACGCCGCCGGTGCGTGGGGACCGCGCGCGAGCCGACCAGCGGGCCCTGCTGCAGGCCTTCCTCCCCGAGCACCGGGAGCGGGCCGCCCGGCTGCGGCGGCAGCTCGGCAAGGAGCGCCCGCAGCAGAAGGGCAGGAGGAGGAGCAGACGATGAGGCTCCAGATCCTGCTGCTCGCCGGGGCGCTCGCGCCCCTGGGCTGCGAGACCGCGGAGGAGCCCTACGCCCACTGGCCCGCCCCCGAGACGGTGTTCCCGTACGTGTACACGCCCGAGGACGAGCTCGAGACCTGGGAGGACGTGCGCTGGGAGACCGAGACCTGGGACCCGGCCGAGGACCTCGACGTCACCGCCCAGTACGTGCTCAAGTCCCTGTACCATCGCCCCGGCGCGCCCGCGGAGGTGCTCGACCACTTCGACGTCATGCGGTCGGTCATCCCGCCGGCCGCGGGCGGGACCCGCCTGTCCTTCGTCGGCGACGTCATGTGGGTCGGGGACAACTGGAGCGCGTTCGCCACCCCGGTCGCCGACCTCCTCGACGGCGACCTGCGCGTGGGCAACCTCGAGACCCCTACCTCGGCCGACCACCCCACCGTGCTCGAGGAGCTGGGCTCGTACACCTTCAACGCCCCGCCCGAGATGCTCGACGGCCTGCCCCTGGACCTGCTGCAGCTGAACAACAACCACAGCCTCGACGTGGGTGACGAGGGGCTGGACAACACCGTGGCCGAGGTCACTGATCGTGGCCTGGTCGCCACCGGCATCGACGGCCACGCCACCGTGGAGGTGGGCGGCCGGGGCGTGGCCTTCCTGTCGTACACATGGGGCCTCAACCAGCGCGACGCCCTCACCGGCCACGAGCTGTTCATCGTGCCCTTCGGCCACCTCGACGAGCCCATCGACCTCGACGCCATGGCCGCGGAGATCGCCGCGGCCCGGGACGCGGGCGCGGACACCGTGGCCGTACTCGTGCACTGGGGCTTCGAGTACGAGTACTACCCCGATCCCCACTTCCTGGTGCTGGGCCGCCGCATCGTGGCCGCGGGCGCCGACCTGGTCGTGGGTCAGGGCCCCCACGTGGTGCAGCCCCCCGAGATCTGCGCGGTCAACCAGCCCGACGTCGTCCCGGGCGTCGGCACCTGCTCGGTGCGCACCGCCGACGGCCAGCCCCGCGACGCGGCCATCCTCTACAGCCTGGGCAACTTCGGCACCATCATGGCCACCGCCCCCTGCCAGGTCGGCATCGTGGCCACCGTCGACCTCATCGACGGTCCGCCCGGCCTCGGCTGGGAGGCCGTGGCCATGGTCGACGGTCCGGACGGCCCGGAGCTGCAGCCGCTGGACGACGTCACTGACGACGACCCGGACCTGGCCGACGAGGCCGGGCGGCTGGCCGCACACCTCGGGGAGGGGTGGGCGCGCTGACTCTGGTAGGGTGGTACGCGACGGGAGGTGGACCATGACGCCACGGCACCGGCATCTCCTTCAGCTGCCCTTGGTGCTCCTTCTGGGGTGCCCCGGCAACCTGCTGGTCGGCGACGACGACACGGCAGCGTCCGACGACGACACCAGCGGCGCACCGCTCGGGGAGGACGTCTTCCTGCAGACCGCCGACCCGGTGGACATCCTGTTCGTGGTGGACAACTCCGCGTCCATGGCCGAAGAGCAGAATGCCCTGATGTCCAACTTCTGGGACTTCATCCAACACCTGGTCGACAGCGGCATCGACTACCACGTGGGCATCACAGTGCTGGACGACTACACAGGTCAGCCCGCGATCGGCGAGCTGTACGGCGCGTACCCCTACATCGACGCGGACGAGCCCGATCCGGTGGGTGCCTTCACCGCCAACATGACCATGGGGGACGACGGTGTCGGCCAGTGCGAGGTGGGTCTGGAGGCCTCCTACCGCGCGCTCAGCGAACCCCTGGCAGGCGAGGCCAACGCCGGCTTCTACAGGGACGAGGCCCGGTTGACCCTGGTCATCGTCTCGGACGAGGCCGACGGCAGCACCACCGGCCAGTGCCCCGACGCCTTGGCCTGGACCGAGTACGTCCCCTGGCTGACGTCACTCAAGGGCGCCCAGGGCATGGACCGCATCCATTACGCGGCCATCGTCGGCGACGTACCGGCCGGCTGCTACAGCGAGTGGGGTACCGCGGATCCGGGCCACGGCTACTTCGAGGTCTACGAGGCCCTGGGCGACGACCGCGCCACCTTCTTCAGCATCTGCGAGCACGACTGGTCGCCGGTGATGGACGACCTCGGCCAGCTCTCGGCCTCGATCCAGATCGAGTTCCCCCTCAGCCAGATCCCGGTACCCGAGACCCTGCAGGTCTACCTCGATCCGGACGGCCCGGACGGCCCGGACGAGGAGGTCCGCATCTACGAGGACCCCTCCTACACCCAGCAGTGGGCCTTCACCTGGTACGAGGGCACCAACACCCTGGTCTTCCTCGACACCACCCGCCCCCCGGTCGGCGCACAGCTGCGCGCCCTGTACGAGGTCGACTAGAATTGTCGGCGGAGGAGGTCGGCGGGTTGTACGTAGGGGCAGGAGCCCGGTACCTCGGTGTAGCCTTCCTCGCCGCCGCCCGCCCACAGGAACACGTGCCGGCCGCCGCAGCGGGGGCAGACCTGGTAGCGGACCAGCGGCTCGAGCGGGAACAGGCGCTCGCCTGCCCACAGGTAGACCACCTCGGCCTGGAAGTCGTCCGCGTTGAACAGCGTGGCCGGATCCTCGGCCGGCGCGGGCATGATCATGAGCTGGCCGTCGTCCCCCTTGACCACCAGTCGCGCCAGCGAGTCCATCTCGACCATGGAGCTGAGCACCGCGTCGAGCTTCGGCCGGTACGTGCGCGCCAGCTCCGCGCACTGGTCCTCGTTGGGGAACATCGCCGGCTCGTCCCAGATGCGAAGCTGGTAGTCCACCAGGCTCCGGGTCAGCTGCTGGTAGTGGAACTTGCGGTACTCCTTGAGGTACGGCAGCTGCTGCACCAGCTCCTCGACCCCCGGCTCGGTCAGAGCCCGGTGGAACGCCTCCCGCAGGTCCTCCAGCGAGTCCGACGATGGCAGCTCCACGTCGCCCGCCGCGGCCATCACGCACACGTGGTAGCGCAGGAACGCCTCCAGCACCCGCGGGATCCAGGCCGCGTACTCGGCCATGGTTCGCAGGTTCTGCATCAGGTAGCCCGGGATGGACACCGGCGTCGGCAACCGGCCGACGTCTGGCGTGGTGTGTCCGTGCATGATCCGCTCGGTGGCCAGCTGGCAGGCACGCGCCACGAACGAGGGGAACAGCTTGCGCAGGTAGACGACCACCTCGCCGTCGGGTGCGTCCGCCGCGTCCTCCAGCGGCAGCTCGAAGTCGGCCTGGTACAGGCACTCGTCGCAGTAGTACACGTCCACGGCGCAGCGGCCCGGCCCGGGCGCGCCCTCCTGCCCGGCAGCCAGCTTGACCGTCAGCGGCAGCTTGACCGGGTTGCGCAGCAGCACCCGCAGGGGCGCGTGGGGCAGCACCTCGAACAGGTCGGCGCGCACGTACACCACGATCTCGGGCGGCACCTGGCCGGGCATGCCCGTGCCCTCGGCCTGCTCGGCACCGGGCAGCCCGTCGGGCACGTCCCGTTCCAGGTCACCCACGCCCAGGTACACGTGGAAGAAGCCGTCCCGCCGCGCCGCGCCCGGCACGGTCGCGCGGATCGTGCGCTCCACGAAGTAGTCCGAGGCGTGGATCTCCAGGCCCGTGCCGCACTCGGTACAGAACCGTGCTTCGGGCGGGGGCAATGCGTTGCACACCGGACAGAACCCGTACTTGGGTCCCAGGGGGGCATCGGCCGATGGCCGGAACACCCGCGGCGGCGCGGCCGCTTCCTGCTCCATCGAGGCGTCGAGCTCCAGCTCGTCATCGTCCGCGGACACGGGCCCGGGTTCGGGTTCGGGTTCCGGCGCCGGCTCGGGTTCCGGCTCCGGTTCTGGCTCCGGCTCAGGCTCCGGCTCGGGCTCCGGTTCCGGCTCGGGCTCCGGTTCCGGCTCGGGCTTCGGCTCCTCCTCCAGCGCCGTGGGCGCCTCGTCCTCGGCGGGCGCGATCTCGTCGGCGCGGGCCTGCCTCAGCGCCTCCAGCGGGTTGCGTCCCAGCTTGATCGTGGGACCCTCGTCGTCGTCGTAGGACGGCCGGTCGTCGCGGGACCGCGCCGGCTGCTCGGCCGTACGCGGGTCGAACTCGTCGAGCTCGACCCCGGGCTCGTCCGGCTCGGCCGTGAGCAGGGCCTGGGGCGGTGGCTGGGGTGGGGGGGGCCCCCCGGGGGGGCGCCCCCCGGGGGGGGCGGGGGGGGGGGGGGCGCTGGGGGGGGGGGGGGGGGGGGGGGGGGGGGGGCGCGGCCGGCTCGGGAGGTGGAGGAGGTGTGGCCGGCTCCGTCGGCGGAGGAGTCGCTACCGGCTCCGGCGGTGGAGGCGGCGCGACCGGCTCGGCCGGTGGGTCGACGGGAGCCGCGCTGTGGCCGCGGGGCGCGAACACCGGGGGCTCCATTGCGGGGGGCGGGGGCAACGGGGGCAGCTGCGGCTTCTTGGGCTCGGTCACGGCTCTCGGTGATTCCTCGGGCTCGGGCGGTTCCTCGGGCTCGGGCGGTTCCTCGGGCTCGGGCGGT
>CAZXHG010000126.1:0-28839 GCA_964639985.1 uncultured Rickettsiales bacterium | reverse complement strand
AGTCCCCCAGGCACTCGGACACGCCGTCGCCGTCGTCGTCGATCTCGGTGCCCGGCACCACCAGGTCGCAGTCGTTGTCCTGCTCGTCGCACAGCTCCTCGGCGCCGGGGTAGGAGTCGGCGTCGGTGTCGTCGCAGTCCTCGCAGGCCAGCGAGCCGTCCCCGTCCCCGTCCACCTCGTCCTCGGGGACCTCGCCGTCGCAGTCGTTGTCCGCGCCGTCGCAGAGCTCGGCGGCGGAGGGGTAGGAGTCGGGGTCCTCGTCGTCGCAGTCGGCCTCGCAGGTCATGTAGCCGTCCCCGTCGAGGTCGATCTCGTCGTCCGGGATGTGCTCGTCGCAGTCCGAGTCCAGCCCGTCGCAGATCTCCAGCGCGCCGGGATAGACCGTGTCGACGAGGTCGTTGCAGTCCACGTCGTTGGTGTACCCGTCGCCGTCGGCGTCGCCCCGGAAGACCGAGTCGTCGGGGCTGGCGGGCGCGGGCATGGTCGGGCGGCAGCTGGCCAGCCCGAGCGAAAGGGCCAGCGCGAGCAGGAGGAACGTGAATCGCGGCATGGGAGATCTCCTCCCGGCGATTCTAGCGCAGAACGGGTGTGTCGGAGGAGGCGGAGCCGGCGGCTAACGGCCGCTGACCACGAACGGGTACTTGACCGTCTTGGAGGTCGTGCCGGCGAACGGCGCGAACTGCAGGCGGTTGATCTGGCCGGAGACACAGGAGTCGAGATCCGTGCCCGAGTAGTCGGCGGTGACGATGTGGGCCTTGGACACGTTGCCGTCCGGGCTGACCGTGAACTTGACCCAGATCTTGCCGGCGACCACGTCGCCGCGGGTCTGTGCCTCGGCGAAGCAGCGCTTGATCGAGGCGTTGGAGCCGACGATCGCCTCGATGATGGTCGGGGTCAGCACCTCGGTGGCCGCGGGGAGGTCCTCGCCGCCGCCGGAGTCGCCGGAGTCGCCGGAGTCGCCGGTGTCCTGCGAGCCGACCGCATCGCCGGAGTCGTCCCGCGCCATGGTGCCGCGTACGGTGATCGTGCCCTCGCGGGGGAACGTACCGGAAGCCGTGGCGTCCGCGTAGCCGGACTTCTTGAACGTCACCGAGTAGGCGCGTCCCGCGGTGCCCGCCTCGTAGCGGTAGGCGGAGCGGCCCAGGCGGCGCCCGTTCATGTACACGTCGGCGCCCGACGGCGACGACGAGAAGATGATGGCCGGGTTCTCGACCGCGGGCTCCGACGGGGTCGGATCCTCGGCCGCGACGGCGTCGTCCGGGGTGGGCTCCTCGCCCTCGGCGGCGGTGCCCTCGCCGCCCTCGCCCTCGGCGGTGCCCTCGCCCTCGGCGGTGCCCTCGCCCTCGGCGGTGCCCTCGCCCTCGGCGGTACCCTCGCCCTCGGCGGTGCCCTCCCCCTCGGCGGTGCCGTCACCGGTCGCGTCACCGGCCGTGGAGCCGAGACCCGAGTCGAACTGCGTGGTGTCCAGCTGGTCGGCCCAGTTGTTCAGGCCGCCGAGGCCCGCGCCCATGGCGCGCATGCCGTAGTCGAGCCCGAAGGCGACGATGAACCCGAGCAGACCCGCGAGGATCAGCATCAGGAAGGCGTGCCCCTTCTTGCGGCCCAGACCACTGAGGATCGAGGTCAGGAAGGTGGCCATGACCGCGGTCCACACCAGCCCATAGCCGATGGGCGGGATGAACCACGGCAGCGGCAGCGCGCTGGCCACCGAGGCGACGACCAGGCCCAGCATCGCCACGAGGGCGAAGAAGATGATGGCCAGGAACTCGCCCTTGGGCTGGTACGGCGCGGCCTCCACCTCGCGAGCCGCGGTGCGGACCTCGCCCGTCGGCGGGATGGCCGCGGTCTCGGCCGGCTGGGGGGGGGCCTTGGGCTCGTTGAGCGAGGCCTTCAGGTCGGCCTCCTCGATGCGGTCCTCCACCCGGGACGTGACAGGGGCCTGGGCGCCGGTCTCGCTGAACTGTGGCGTGTCCGGGACCTGGCCGATGGAGATGTCGCCTGCCGGCGGGGCCGCGGGGGGCGGCGGTGCGATGGCCGGCTCGGCCGCCACGGGCTCGGGGGGCGGCGGCGGCGCGACCGGTTCGGGGACCGGCGGCTCCGGTGGCGGTGTGGCCACCGCGGGCTCGGCCGCCTGGGCTGCGGCTGGACCGTTGCCTCCGCCGATCTCGGTCGGGGCCTCGTCGAAGGACGAGCGGCCGTAGGCGGGCGGCGGCGGTGGCGGCGGCGGCGCCTGCGGCATGGGCGCCGGCGCCTCCACGGACGCGGCCGCGTCGAAGCCGGTGTAGGAGGACTCGGCCGGTCCGAGGGTATCCGTGGCGCTCGGGGCCGGCGCGTCGGCCGGCGCGGTGATCGTACGAAGCTCGCTGGTGAGGCTGCCGATGGCGCCGGCCGACATGGCCGCGCTCTCGTACTTCTCCAGCTCCGGGATCGTCGTGATGACGGTCTTCTCGTCCTTCTTCTTCTTGGGACGCTCGGCCGCGGGGCCCCCCGGGGAGATCATCGTGCGCTCGCTGGGTCCCTCGACCTCCACGGCCGCCTTGGGCTTGCGAATGATGATCTTGTGACCGCAGCGCTTGCAGGTGGCCTTGTTGACCTCCTTGACGAGTTTCGCGTCGGAGATCTTGTAGACGGCCCCGCAACTGTCGCAGACGATTCTCATTGCCTGCATTCCTTCCGGAGGGGGTTCGTGCCCTCGTAGTTCCTCAACGTGACCGGTGGCAGCCGGTAACGCGTGGGCGGGACAAACTCCCCGCCATCCTAGAAAAAAGCCTCGATGGTTCTATTTGGGCGCCCGCGGGCTGTCAACCACGGGCGAGCCGGATCAGGTCAAGAACGGGCGAAGAATCGCGTCGAGGTCGGCGCGATGGGTGAAGTCGGAGATGTAGTCCAGCTTGTCGGTGCGGATCTCCACCACCTCGGACAGGTCGTAGCGCTTCAGCCAGCGGCCGTAGAGCCGGTTGAGCCGCTTGATGTAGTCCACGGGGATGTCCTGCTCCGAGGGGCGGCCGCGCTGGAAGACCCGCTTGCGGATGGTGCGCAGCCCACAGCGGCAGTACAGCATCAGGTCCGGCGGGCGCAGGACCTTGTTCATCGCGCTGTACATGTGCTGATAGGTCTCCCACTCGCGGGGCTCCATCGCCTTGAGGTTGCGCAGGTGGCGGGCGAAGATCTCGGCGTCCTCGTAGATGGTGCGGTCCTGCACCACGGTCCCGGCGGTCTCCATCAGCTCGAGGTGGATGCGGAACTTGTGGGCCAGGAAGCTGATCTGGGAGTGGAATGCCCAGCGCGGCATGTCCCTGTAGAAGTCGTCGATGAACGGGTTCTCCTCGTTCGGTTCGGTGAACGGGGTGAAGTCGTAGGTGCGGCACAGGTACTCCACCAGGGTCGACTTGCCCACACCCATGTTGCCGGCCACGGCGATGAACTTGACGGTCATGGATCCAAGCCTACTCCCAGTGGGAGTCTGCGCGCGAGGGGTGCTATCCTGCTGCCATGGCCAGCGTCGGCACCCTGGGACGGATCTGTGACCTGCTCGTGGCGGAGGGGCTGCTGCACGAGGGGCAGAAGCGCGACGTGCTGGTGCGCTACTCGGTGCAGGAGAAGCGCATCCTGTTCCGCCGCCGCCCGGAGCTGCGCAAGGCCCTGGGCCATCGCCGGGTGCCCTACGAGGTCGGTGAGATCGAGATCATCGCGGCCTTCCGCTTCGTGATCCCGGGCACCGACGGCGACGTGCTCACCGAGGAGCGCGTCACGCAGGTGGTGGCGCGGGACCTGGGCATCCCGTTCGTGCTGCCCGATCCGCTGAAGCTGGACTACCGGCTGGTCACCGAGACGTTCCACGGTGCATTCGCCGAGCGGCACCTGGTGATCCCCCTGCGCAAGGACGCCAACAGCCTCGACGTGGCCGTGGCCAACCCCTTCGACCGGGACCTGATCGACAGCATCGAGCGCTTCACCGGCCTGCCGGTGGTGGTGCACGTGGCGCCCAAGTCGCTGCTGCTGAAGACCATCGTCGAGTACCACGGGTTCAAGAAGTCGGTGGACCACGCCGCCGACATGTTCAAGGGCGAGCTGATCGACCTGGGCAACCTCGAGCAGCTGACCCGGGTGAAGAAGGTCGACGAGATCGACGCCTCGGACAAGCCGGTCGTCCAGGCGGTCTGGTACCTGTTCCACTACGCGTTCGACCAGCGGGCCTCCGACATCCACATCGAACCCAAGCGCGAGTACTCGGCCATCCGGCTGCGTATCGACGGCGTGCTGCATCGCATCCACATGCTGCCCAAGCAGGTGCACCCAGCCGTGATCAGCCGCATCAAGTCGCTGGCGCGGATGGACATCGCCGAGAAGCGGCGGCCCCAGGACGGCCGCATCAAGACCAGCTACAACGACGCCGAGATCGAGCTGCGCGTGTCCACGGTGCCGACCGCGTTCGGCGAGAAGGTGGTGATCCGGATCTTTGATCCGACCGTGCTGCTGCAGGACATCGCCTCGCTGGGGTTCTTCCCCCGCGAGCAGCGACAGTACGAGGACTTCATCAGCCGCACCAGCGGGCTGATCCTGGTCACCGGCCCCACGGGCAGCGGCAAGACCACCACCCTGTACTCGTCGCTGCAGTACCTCAACAGCCCCCACGTCAACATCTGCAGCATCGAGGACCCCATCGAGATGGTGATGGAGGACTTCAACCAGATGGCGGTGCAGCCGCGCATCGGGTTCACGTTCTCCACTGCCCTGCGCACCATCCTGCGGCAGGACCCGGACATCATCATGGTGGGCGAGATCCGCGACGAGGAGACCGCCGAGTACGCGGTGCAGGCCGCGCTCACCGGTCACATGGTGCTGTCCACCCTGCACACCAACGACGCGGCCACCGCGGTGTCCCGGCTGATCGACCTGGGCGTGGAGCCGTTCCTGCTGTCCAGCGTGCTGGTGGGCGTGGTGGCGCAGCGCCTGGTGCGCACCATCTGCCGGGAGTGCGCCATCGACACGCTGCTGACCACGGAGGAGGCCGAGCGGCTGGCCATCCCCGGGGCCGATGGGCGGCGGCTGCAGGTCCGGTACGGCGCCGGCTGCCCGATCTGCCGGGGCACCGGCTACCGCGGCAGGACCGGCATCTTCGAGGTGATGCCGATCAACCAGAACGTGCGGGAGATGATCGAGGAGCGCGCCTCGTCCGTGGACATCAAGCGCGAGGCCCTGGCCGAGGGCATGCTGACGATGCGTGAGTACTCCATCAAGAAGCTCGCCCGCGGTGTGACCACGATCGAAGAAGTGCTGCGCGTCTCCCACGAGTGATTATGTGGGGTGGGATGCATCGCCCACACCCCTTCCCGAGCCTCGTGATCGCCCTGCTGCTGGCGGTGTGCACGCTGGCGGCGCGCGCCGGCGAGCTGCCCGACGACTGGCTGGCGTTCGAGTCCGGGCTCGTGACCGTGCACGCACCCCCCCGGGCCGAGCGGACCGCGCAGGCCCTGTCGGCCGAGGCCGACGGGGCGGTCGAGGAGCTGATGCTGCTCAGCGGCGTGAGCGAGTCGCCGGCGCGCATCCACGCGTGGATCGCGCGCCCCGCCGAGCAGTTCCGCAGCATCCAGCCGCGCGAACCGCCGACCTGGGCCGCGGGCACGGCCTGGCCCGAGCGCAACCTGCTGTTCGTGTCGCTGGACTCCCACGGTCAGAAGACGCCGCGCCAGGTGTTCGTGCACGAGCTGGCTCACGTGGTGCTGCATTGGTCCTATGGCGAGGAGGAGCCGCCGCGGTGGCTGGAGGAGGGGCTGGCGCAGGTGGTGGCCGGCGAACTCGACTTGCAGACCCAGGCGATCCTGTCACGGGCCGCGCTGGGCAGCGGGCTGATCCCGCTGTCGTCCCTGACGACGGGCTGGCCTGCGGAGCCGGGGCGGGCCCGGGTGGCCTACGCCCAGAGCCGGGATCTGGTGCTGTTCCTGCGTGCCCGCCACGGCGACGCGGTGCTGGGGGAGATCGTGCGTGGCATGGCCTCCGGCCTGGACGCCGACCAGGCGATCGTGGCGTCCACCGGCGTGCCCATGGAGGAACTCGAGGCGGCCTGGTCCTCCCGGTTGCGGCGGCGGTACGCGTGGCTGCCGGTGCTGGGTGGATCCGGAACGTTCTGGAGCCTCGCGGCGTTCTTGATGGTGCTGGGCTGGGCGCGGCGGCGGCGGCAGAAACGCCGCAAGCTGCGCGAGATGGGACAGCAGGAGGCGGTGATCGACGCGATCCGGCGGGATGCCTGGGATCCGGATCCGGAGCACACGCCCCTGTGGTCCGAGCCCCGCAAGGGGCCGCCGACGGTGCACTGACGTCCGCCGGCCGGGCCCTGCTACACTGGAGGCCATGGAGACCGCGATGAAGGACATGACGTGGGCGATCCTGGGCCTCGCGCTGGTGCTGGGCGTGACCGTGGCCGGTTGCGGCCGGGATCCCGAGGCCCCCATCCCGGTGGAGGGCGACCAGGCGGGCGCGGGCAGCACGGTGCCCAACCTGCCCCAGGAGGAATTCCGTTCCATCTTCGCCGAGGAGGAGGAGACCGAGAGCTCGGAGCGCTCGCCCGAGGACGGTCCCCTGATCGAGAGCATCAGCTTCGTGCCGGATCCGCCCGTGGCGTCGTCGCCGTTCAAGGCCGTGCTGACCGTGGACAACCCGGCGGACGGCCTGCTGGACATGGAATTCGAGTGGTTCGTCAACGGCAGCGACGTGATGGGGGTCTGGGGGGACACCCTGCCCGCGGGCAAGGCGACCCGCGGTGACCTGGTCGGCATGTCCGTTCTCGTGCGTGACGTCAACGGCAAGGTGGCCACCGAGCGCGTGCAGGGCATGCTGGTGTCCAACGCCACCCCGCAGATCGTGTCCCGCCTCGGCAGCAGCCCCCGCCTGGACGGATTCACGTTCCGCGCCGAGGACCCGGACGGTGACCGGGTCAGCTGGTCGATCGAGGGCGCACCGCCCGGCGTGACCATCCACGCCAGCAAGGGACGGCTCTCCATCGACAGCTCCCAGGTGTTCGAGGAGGGCCGGTACGACATGGAGGTCGTGGCCACCGATGACCAGGGCGGCGAGGGCCGGATGCGCTTCGGCGTGACCCTGGGCGGGTCCGTGGGCGCGACCATGGACGAGGTCCAGGTGCAGGATGCCCGCTTCGTGGCCCAGAAGGAGTACTCCGACGAGCAGTACATGGAGCAGGCCGAGCAGCTGTTCGAGCGCATGGAGGGCATGAGCGCCGAGGAGCTCGAGGCGTACCTCGAGAAGTCCCAGGCGGCCCAGGAGGACATGGAGCCCGCCGGCGCCACCGAGATCCCGGGCGGGGACCAGCCCACGCCGTACACCAACCGCTGATCCGGGCCTCGCTTCCGCGCTGCTTCCACGGCGCGTTCCGGCCCCCCACAACCATCTTGACCGTCGCTGGACTGGCCCCTATAGTCCAGCAACTCCAGGGATAGCGGCCTCGGGAGGGGAGGCCGCGCGGGTGCTGGCACCGGGGAGGGTGTCCGGGCGCCTGGAACGTGGCAGCGAGGGAGACGATCGACCGGTGGCAGGTGCGCCGGTCGGGGATGGATATGGAGTTCAACCCGGCGAATCCGCTGATCATCCAGGGGGACGGGACCGTCCTGCTGGAGGTGCACAACCCGCTGTACGAGGCGGCGCGGGACCAGCTCAGCCGGTTCGCCGAGCTGGAACGCTCGCCCGAGCACATCCACACCTACCGGGTCACACCGCTGAGCATCTGGAACGCCGCGGCCGCGGGGCTGACCCTGGGGGACATCCGCCGCACCTTCGAGCGGTTCTCCAAGTACGACGTGCCGTCCCACGTGATGGGCGAGATCGAGGAGAACCTCGGCCGGTTCGGCAAGGTGCAGCTGCTGCCGGGGGACGAGGAGTACCTGTACCTCGAGACCCACGACAAGGACGTGGCTCGCCGGCTGGCGCGGGCCAAGACGGTCAGCCGCCTGACCGCGGGCGCCGTACAGGAGGGCGTGTTCCGGGTCCCGCGGGAGAACCGAGGGGTGGTCAAGCAGGCGCTGCTGCGCATGCACTTCCCGGTCACCGACCGCGCCGGCTTCGTGGACGGCGCGCCCCTGGACGTGCGGCTGCGCAAGCGCACGACCTCGGGCCACTCGTTCCGCGTGCGGGAGTACCAGCAGGAGTCGGTGGACACCTTCTACCGCGGTGGCGGTGCGGACGGCGGCCACGGCGTGGTGGTGTTGCCGTGCGGCGCGGGCAAGACGATCGTGGCCATGGCGACCATGGCCGAGGCCCGCTGCCACACGCTGATCCTGTGCACCGGCATCGCGGCCGTGCGCCAGTGGATCCGCGAACTGGTCGACAAGACGCACCTGACCGCGGACCAGGTCGGTGAGTACACGGGCGAGCGCAAGGAGGTCCGCCCGGTCACGATCACGACCTACCAGATCCTCACGCACCGGCGTCAGGGAAGCGACGATTTCGTGCACCTGAGCCTGTTCGACGCCGGCGACTGGGGCCTGATCGTGTACGACGAGGTACACCTGCTGCCCGCCCCGGTGTTCCGCATCACCGCGGACATCCAGGCGCGCAGGCGGCTGGGCCTGACGGCCACCCTGGTCCGGGAGGACGGTCGCGAGGGCGACGTGTTCAGCCTGATCGGGCCCAAGCGGTACGACGTGCCGTGGAAGGAGCTGGAGGGCAAGGGCTTCATCGCGTCGGCGCGTTGCTGCGAGGTCCGGCTGGAGCTCGAGCCGCAGGCGCTGATGCGCTACGTGTCCGCGGACGACCGCCACAAGGTGCGCATCGCCGCGGAGAACCCGGCCAAGCTCGACGTGGTGATGGAGCTGCTGGAGCGGCACCGCGGTGAGCACGTGCTGGTGATCGGCATGTACCTCGACCAGCTGCGCTCTATCGCGCGACGCTGCAACGCCCCCCTGATCACGGGCAAGACGGCCAACGCGGTGCGGGAGGCCCTGTACCGCAAGTTCCGCGAGGGTGAGATCCGGGTGCTGGTGGTCAGCAAGGTGGCCAACTTCAGCATCGACCTGCCCGACGCCAACGTGGCGATCCAGGTCTCGGGGACCTTTGGCAGTCGTCAGGAGGAGGCGCAGCGGCTGGGCCGCATCCTGCGTCCCAAGGACGCGTTCGCCACGTTCTACTCGGTGGTCAGCCGCAACACGCGGGAGCAGGAGTTCGCGCACAAGCGGCAGCTGTTCCTCACCGAGCAGGGGTACAGCTACTTGATCGAGGAGTGGGACGAGGAGGCCGGGATTTGTCCGATCGACCTCGCGTCGATTACGCTGTAGTCAGGCCGTACCGCGATTCGAGGGGAACAACGACGCGGGTGTAGCGGTCCTAGGAGTCGGGGGGGACGGGATCGCGGCCAGAGGGGCCGCCGAACCGGGAGGAACGACACGTCGTGAACAGGGAACTCATCCAGTTCTTCCGGTCGTGTACGCCGGAGATCCTGCAGTCGTACCATCACCGCTACCTCGACGGCGTGGCGGACGCGGATGACCCCGACCAGATCGTGGCGGCGATGGCCGACCTGATGACCGACCGCAAGCAGGTCCGCGCCATCCTCAAGCAGCTCAAGGGACCCCACCACCTGGCCATCATCGCGCTGGTTCAGGCGGGCGGCATCGCGGGCGGCAGCTGGCTGCTGCAGGAGCTGACCGCGACCCACGGCAAGCGCGAGGATGTGTGGGCCGAGGTGATGCACGAGCTGGGGCGCAAGCTGCTGGTGTTCGGCAACAGCCGCCAGGCACCGCCGCTGTTCTACGTGATGCCCCAGCCGATGATGACGGCGGTGGGCGGGCTGTTCAGCCGCCGCATGCGCCTGCCGGCGAGCGAGGACGAGGCCGTCCGGCTGAGCAAGGACACCAACTTCAACTTCCCGGTCGGGTTCAGCGTCACCAGCCTGCTGACCTGGCTCGGCCAGCAGCGGATACGGGTCACCCAGAAAGGGGAGATCTTCAAGAAGAACCTCGAGGAGGTCGTGGGGTTCTTCGGCCACCTGTGGGGCCGCTCCGACGCCGGCAAGGTGATGGACTGGCACCTGCAGATGATGCGCCTGATCGGCCTGGTGCGGGTGGTGGATGGCCACCTCGTGCCGGACGAGTCACGGGTGCGGCAGTGGCTGGATTTCGAGCCACGGCAGCGCCGTGACCTGTTCATGGGCTGCTTCGAGCGCACCGATCCGCTGGCGCCGTGGCTGCTGGGCCTGCTCGACGAGGTGGCCGTGGATGCCTGGGTGCCGGTCGAGCCGCTGAACGTGATGTACCGGCGCCGCTACATGGGCAGCGTGTTCCAGAAGCGGTTCATCCAGAAGGCCTACTACCTACCGCCCAGCGGGTTCTTCAATCCGTTGCCGCCGCTGGAGTCGATGGCCATCGCGGGGCTGATCGAGCGAGGCCTGGGCGAGTCGGGCAGCATGGTCCGCATCAGCGAGGCCGGGCGCGAGTTCCTCGACGGCCACCCCCTGGGTGAGGCCGCGGGCGACGTGCCCGTGCAGTTCCACCTGCAGCCCAACTTCGAGGTGCTGGCCCCGGCCGGACTCCCGCTGGACCACCTGCACCGGCTGGGCCAGATGTGCGAGTTCCTCTCCTGTGACCGGATGAACCGCTACCTGCTGACCGCGGACACGGTGCGCAGCGCCATCGACGCGGGCTGGCGGCGATCCGAGCTGCTGCGCTTCTTGCGCGAGGGCGCGGCCTACGGGGTGCCCCAGAACGTGGACAGCACCGTGGACGAGTGGATCGGCGAGCGGGGCGAGGTGGAGTTCCACGACGCCCTGGTGGCCACGGTCCACCCGGACAAGGAGGATGCCCTGCGCGCGGCCCTGGACGAGGCCGCCCCGGGGTACCGCCGGATGGCGCCCGGGGTGTACGCCGTCGCCCGGGAGACCCGCGCCGCGGTGGTCGCTGCGCTCGAGGCCAGCGACAGCGGCCTCGATCCGGCTCCCTGGGTGCGGCACTACAAGCCGCAGTCCAGCGACACGGACGCTTTCGAGCAGGTGCGCGACGCGCTGGTGGACACCGACGATATCGGGCTGGCCGACGTGCTGGCCGACCCGGCCGACTTCCCCACCCGGCAGCTCGTGGTGCTGCAGCCGCCGGACGCGCGCTCGGGGGACGCCCAGGACTCGATGGAGATGCTGGCCCTCAACGGGGACGGCCGCCCGATCGCGAGCCTGGGCTACGACCTGGGCCGCAAGCCGGGGGCCGCGGGCAGCGGAGACCTGCTCAAGCTGTCCCCGACCAAGACCCTGGACCTGGTGCGCGCGGCCCTGCACCGGCAACACGACATCGAGATCCTCTATCGCCGGTCGGGGGAAGGCCCGACCCTGGCGCTGACCCGGGTGACCCCCAAGAAGATCCACGACAACGGTGGCATGGCGAGCTTCGAGGGCTACGACCACCGGGAGGGGGACAGCACGTCCTTCGTGGTCAAGCGGATACAAGGTATCCGCCTGGTTCGTTGACCAGGGAGGCGAACGTTTTGACAAACGTGGGCCTTCCTGTCTGAATAGTGCCCCGGCCCGTGGCCGGGCCCGGTGATCCGCTGCGATCGCCACCGATGAGGTGCAACCGAGGTGTTCGAAGCCACGACCCAGGTGGTGCAGAAGAAGCGACGCAACCCCTTCGGGGTGATCGTGTCGGTCGTCGTGCACGTGCTGCTGGTCGTCGCCATCGTGGCCATGGCGCGCGAGGTGGTGGAAGAGGACGAGGACGTCGAGATCGAGGTCACCTTCTTCACCGCGCCGCCGCCGCCGCCCCCGCCGCCACCTCCGCCCCCGCCGTCGTCGAGCAAGACCAAGAGCAAGCCCAAGTCCGAGGACGTGCAGGTCCAGCCCGAGGAGATCGTGCAGCCCGAGGACGTCGAGGAGCTGCCCGAGAACGACGCGTTGGCCGAGATGGAGGAGGTCGAGGGCAACGACTTCGGTGTGGTCGGCGGCGTGGAGGGCGGTGTGATCGGCGGCGTGCTCGGCGGTGTGATCGGCGGCACGGGGTCGGGCACCGGCAGCATCCTCGATCTGGGGTTCAACGCCGAGACGGTGGTCTGGAAGAAACACGCACCCCCCGAGTACCCCTCGCTGGCCAAGAAGGAAGGCATCGAGGGTGAGGTGGTGCTGGAGGTGATGTTCGGCCTCGACGGCCGACCCGAGGAGATCACGGTTGTGGCCGGCCCCAAGGTGTTCCACCAGGCCGCCATCACCGCGGTCGAGGGGTGGGTGGCCGAGCCGATGCTGTCGGGCAACGTGTTGACCAAGTTCAAAATGACGATCCGGCTCAAGTTCTCGCTGCGCGGCTAGAAGAAAGCGCAGCCGGGAGGACGGGTACATGGAAGTTTCGCTCATAGAAATCTGGCACGAGATGACCATGGCGGCGAAGACCGTCGCCGTCGTGCTGATGATCATGTCCGTGGCCATGGTCGCGGTGTCCGTCGAGCGCATGATCACCTACGTGATGGCCAGGAAGCAGTCCAAGAAGTTCGCCGCCTCCGTGGCGGACCTGCTCAAGGCCCACCGGGTGCAGCAGGTGATCGCGCTGGGCAACGAGAAGCAGTACAAGCACAGCTACCTGGCCCGCATCGTGCGCTCCGGCATCGAGGACTTCGTGGACCTGCAGAACACAGCGGGAGACACGTCGGATCTCAAGACGTGCGAGTCGGCCATGAGCCGCACCATGGAGCAGGAGACGCTCACCCTGCGGCGCTGGCTGGCGGTGCTGGCCACCATCGGCGCGACCGCGCCGTTCGTAGGCCTGCTGGGTACGGTGCTGGGCATCATCGGCACGTTCAAGAAGATGGCCGTCGAGGGCACCAGCCTCGAGGCGGTCGGCGTGAACCTGGCCGAGGCGCTGGCCATCACCGCGTTCGGCCTGTTCGTCGCCATCCCGGCGGTGTGGCTGTACAACTACTTCAACGGGCGGGTCGAGGGCTTCGTCATCGAGATGGGCAACAACCGCTCGGAGATGGTCGACTACTTCTTCAAGAACAGGAAGCACCTGGATGGAAGCGCCGGGTAACGCGGCAGGCCCGAAACACGAGATCAACATCACGCCCCTCGTGGACGTGGTGCTCGTGCTGCTGATCATCTTCATCGTGGTCACGCCGATGCTGACCCGCGGCGCGGACGTGCGCCTGCCCGCGGCGGACAACGCCGACTCCAAGGACGACAGCAGCGAGGACCTGATCATCTCCGTGACCACGGATGGCCAGCTGTGGCTGAACGCCCAGGTCACCACCGAGGAGGATCTGGAGGATGAGCTCAACCGGACCCTGGTGGCCGAGCCGTTCAAGCCGATCCTGATCAAGGGGGACTTCCAGTCGCGCTACGCGGACGTTCGCGTGGTGATGGCGCTGTGCGAGAAGACCGGCGCCAAGAACGTGTCGTTGATGACGGACAAGGACTCCACCCGCGACGAGCTGCTGGCCGAGCTGCGGGACGCGGGTCTGCAGAAGTAGGGAAGGGCGCGAGCGATGTCCATGGATATCGGTGGTGGCGGCGTCAAGGCCGACATCAACATCACGCCCCTGGTCGACATCGTGCTGGTGTTGCTGATCATCTTCATGGTGATCACGCCGCTGATGACCAAGATGCTGCCGGTGCTGGTGCCGGAGAAGTCCGAGATCGAGCAACCCACCGAGCAGATGAAGAAGCAGGTCGTGGTGCACCTGTACGCGGACAACAGCATCGAGGTGAACCACGAGCCCGTGCTGATGGAGGATCTGGAGGAGCGGCTCAAGCTGGCCCTCAAGATCCAGACCGAGAAGATCGTGTTCTTCGAGGCGGACGACGACGCGGCGTACGGCAACGCCGTGATCGTGATGGACCTGATCAAGGGGGCGGGGGTCAGGACCATCGGGATCATGACACCGGACGAAGAGGACTAGCGTCGGGCGTCAGCCAGCCTCGTCCGCGGTTGCGGGATCGCGGGCGGGATGGGGCCCCATGACGGACGAATTCGACCGCCGCCGCTCCACGCGCGTCCAGGTCCACCTGTCCGTGACCGTGCTCGAACCCCAGACCACCATCCACATGACCGTGGCCTCGGACCTGTCGTCCGGCGGCATGTTCATCCACGAGCTGCTGCCGTTCGACCTCGGCACGGACATGGAGCTGCGCTTCAGGCTGCCCGGCACGCCAGCCGAGGTGGTGGCCCAGGCGCGGGTGGTGCAGAAGCGCGAGGAGTTCATGGAGGGCATGCCCGACCGGCCCATCGGCAACGGGCTGCGGTTCACCTACCTGTCGCTGGCCGACGGCGAGGCCATCGAACAGTACGTGGACGACCGCACGGGTACGGATCGACCCCGCTTCTGACAGCCAGTCACCGCCCGGCTATCCTGCTCCCGATGACGTCGGCCCCCCCCGAGATCGCCCACCTCGCGCGCTGGCGCGACGGCGAGCAGCCCGGCCCGCTGAGGCTGCACCTCGTGATCACCGAGCGCTGTAACCTGGCCTGCCGGTCGTGCTTCATGGGCACCATGCCGGCTCACCTGCGCAAGGCCGAGCTGTCCGACGACGAGCTGCTCGACGTGGTGGACGCGGCCATCGAGCTCGGTGTGCAGGAGTACTACCTCGTGGGTGGCGAGGTGTTCGGCCGCAAGGCGGTCGTGCTGGAGGCGATGGCGCGGATCAAGCGCGCGGGCGGGCACGGCGAGCTGACCACCAATGGCACCCTGCTGGACGAACGGGACTGCGAGCGGATCGTGGCCATGGGCTGGGACATGCTGCAGGTGTCGATCGACGGCCCGGACGCGGCGACCAACGACGCGCTGCGGCCGCCGGCCGGCACCTTCGACCGGGCCGTGGCCACCCTGGACCGGCTGGCCGGGGCGCGGCGCCGGCTGGGTGCGGACCGGCCCGTGGTCAGCGTGGCCACCGTGGTCAGCCGACCCGGCTTCCGTGGGCTCGAGGCCATGATCGATCTGGCCGCGGAGCACGGGGCCGTGGAGGTGACCTTCCAGGCGCTCAAGGACATGAGCGCCGAGTACGACCAGCTCCGGCTCGGTCCGGACGAGTCGGAGGCGCTGGACCTGGTGGTGGTCGCGACCCAGGCGCGGGCGCGGGAGCTCGGCATCTCGACCAACGCCGGCGATCTGCGCCAGCCCGCGCTGCTGGCCGACGCCACGGCCCTGGACGCAGTGATGGCCGCGGACGCCGGCGACGTGGCCGACCCGTTCTTCCGCGCCCACTGCTTCAATCCATGGACCACGCTGGTGGTGCACATCGACGGCCGGGTCAGCCCCTGCTGGGAGTGGCGTGGCCCGGACCTGGGCAACGTATGCGACGCGGACCTGGGCGCCATCTGGCGCGGCGAGGTGTTCGAGCGCTGGCGCGCGGACTTCCTCGGCCACCGCATGCCCGAGCTGTGCGGCCAGTGCTGCCTGGGCTTCGTGGACCACATCCGCTGGTTGCGGCTGGAGGGACTGCTGGCCAGCGGCGAGCACGCCCAGGCGCTGGCGCTGGCCGACCAGCTGCTGGCCTGGCAACCGGACCACCGCCACGCGGTGGTGGCCCGGGCCAAGGCCCTACTCGGCCTCGGCCGGATCGAGGAGGGCGAGGACTGGGTGCAGCACTGCCTGGACGAGCGCCTGCCCGGCCACGCCCTGGAGCGCGCCTACCTGGTGGACGTGCTGTGCGAGTTCGGCCGCCTGGCCGCGGCCGTGCGCCTGGGGCCGGTGGTGATCGACGCGGCTCCGGATGAGGGACCGGTGGCGGATGCGGCGCGGCGGTTGCAGGCGCGGCTCGACGACGAGGTGGCGGCGTTCAGGAAACGCTGATCCCGATCAGATCTGGCTCTCGTCATCCGCAGGTGTCGTCGGCGGCACCACGGACCAGCGCAGCTCGGCGGGCTGGTAGTCGACGATCCCGGGCTTGCCGTCCATGTCGGAGAACACCTCGCCGCCCTCCAGCTGCAGGGGTCCGTCGGCGAACGGATCGGCTGGCAGGTGGTCGATGTACCGGGGAACGAGCGCCTCGGTACCCGGCGGCAGCTCGCCGTCGTGTTCCAGCATCCAGGCACGCGCGGCCCAGGCCAGCGCATGCCCTCGCTGGATCGCCCGCAAGCGGTCCTCGCGCTCCACCAGGGAGGCGTAGTCAGGCATGAACATCAGCACGATCCGGCCCGCGGGGTTGTGCAGCAGCTGGCCCGCACTCGGGCGGTGGAGCCGCGGCCACAGGATGTCGAACTCGAAGATCGACTCCCGCCGCTGCAACCAGGGCTTCGCGGCCTGGTCGACCTGGAACTGACAGCGCGGCCGGTGCCAGGCGATGGTCGTGTCCGCGTCGTACCCCCAGGTGTAGATCAGGCGTTCGGTGAAGGAGGTGTCGGCGGAGCCACCACCCGCCTGCTCCAGCAGTGTCGCCAGGTCGGCCCGGAACACCTCCTCCTGGCCGGCGCATTCCCAGGCGAGGGCCCGGGGCAGGCCGGGGGGCGACTCCGACAGCACCAGCAGCTCGTTGGCCGCCGCCACGAGCAGGTCGGGCCGGTCGGTCACGGTGGTATCCATCAACTCGGCCAGCTCCCTCAGTGCGAGCCCCTCGATCGCCACCCCGACCATGGCCGGCAACAACGCGTTGTTGCAGTCCAGGAATCGCTGGCCCAGCTGCATGGCCTGCAGCATGTCGCGAACGGCCGCGTCGGGATCGCCTGCGAGGGCGCGGTCCCAGCCCCGCAGACACACCGAGCGGGTGAGCGCCTGGTGGGGCACGAGGTTCGGCCAGTCGTCCAGGAACGCGTCCGGGAATGGAACACTCATGCCAGGCCGCGCCAGCAGCTGCTCCATCAGCTGCTGCGCCTCGGTGTCCTGCCGCCACAGGTCGAGGTCGTCTGCCCTGGGGGGGCCTACGGGCTTCATCACCTCGCGCCAGTCCACCGCCTGGTTCTGGACCTCGCCGATCTGCACGACCAGCGCGCGCGCCTCGTCGTCGGGCGGAATGTGAGGGGGAGGCATCTCGATGGGGGGGACCTCGCTCAGCGGAGGCCAGCGGCTCGCCTCCCGGTGGCGGATGGCCAGAGAAGCCACGATCGTGGCGACCCCGAGGACCGCGAGCAGCAGGCCGAACCCCTTGAGCAGGCGGACCAGCCAACGCCTCGCACCGCCGGTGGAGTCGCTCATCGCCCCAGGAACCTCAGCCACGGTTGAACCCTCTCCGCCCGGTACGCGCCGAAGCGCATCTCCGGGTCGCCGGACGCGGATACGAGGTACAGCTCCCACGCCATCTGCCCGTCCTCCGTGACCTCGAAGATGCGCGATGGGCTCTCGCTGGACAGCATGGAGCCGACCGTGGCCAGGGTATTGCCGTTGGCCAGCCGGTCGGCGTCGCCCCACACGCTGTTGAACCAGGTGTCCTGGGCGATCGTGCCGGGATACTCCCACACGATGCGCGAGGTGCCGGCTTCGGGATCCAGCTCGTACTCCACCAGCCGCGAGAACGGCCGGCCCCCGCCGCCGTTGTCCAGGAACAGCACGTGGCCGTCGTCCTGCACCTCGGGTGCGTGAGCGCCCTGGACGAAGGTGTGCTCGGCGTCCGGGTCGGGCGCGAAGTCGCCGTCCGGGCCCAGGGTCCACAGCAGCTCGCCCGTGGCGCGATCGATGGCGAAGAAGTGATCGTCGCGGTTGCAGTTGAGGTACACCACGCCCGCGTCGAGGTCGTGGTCGATGGCGTTGCACCACTTGCCCGTGTCGTCCTCGCCGTCGAACAGGTGGTCGCGAGAGCTCCAGCGCCAGGTGGTCCCGTGGTCCCGGTCGAACTCCCAGATCTCGTCGAACAGGTGGCCGTTCTCGAACCCGAAGATCAGCGACGCGTACGTGCCGTCGTCCAGCTGGCGGAACGTGTGGTGCATGGCGCCCGGGGTGGCGGCCTCGGCCTGCACCGGGCCCTTCCACACCACGTCGCCGCCGCGGTTGAGCTCCACGGGCGTCCACCCGGTGGGGTGGGCGCCGCCCAGGGTGACGTGGCCGTTGTCGACCACGTGGCTCTCCATGGCCCAGCCCTCGCCATGCCCGGCCTCGTGGTAGTACCACACCACGTCGCCGTCGCCGTCGAACAGCACGGCGTTGATGCCCAGGTGGGCGTCGGACGACTTGAGGCTGGTCAGGGTCCAGCCGGGCCGCCGCAGGGTGGCCTCGTCCACCCGCAGCTCGGCCGCGAAGTCCTCGAACGGCAGCGCGCCGGTTTCGAACACCCGGTCGTCGGACCGCGACTCCTTGCCGTCCGGGGTCCGGGACACGGCCTGCATGTGGTACGTGCGGTCGGGCTTCATGCCCACCACCAGCACCGAATGTTCCGTGGTGCGTGCGTCCGCGTGGCCGACCACGTACTCGTAGTCCGTGCTCTCCCCGAACTCCACCTCCGAGCTCGCGGCCACTGGCGTCTGCCAGCGTACGAAGCACGTCAGCGCGCAGGTCGGATTGACCGCGACCTCCAGGTGCTGCACCACGGGCTTGCGCTCCCGCTCGCAGCCGGTGAGCAGGGCGAGGTAGAGCAGCGAACGCAGCAAGGTGGCGTGGCGGCCCAATCGTCCTCCCGAGGGAAGGATATCACGGCGGCGTGGAACGGGCTTCGGTCTTCAGCCGCAGCAACCGCGTGCCCGGGTAGTAGGCGGCCAGGATCGCCTCGTAGGTCCAGCCGTCGCTGGCGCGGGCGATGGCGCCGTGCTGGCACAGGCCCACGCGGTGGCCCAGGCCGGTGCCCTGCAGCAGCCACACGTTGGTGCCGTGCCAGTGCAGCGGGGTGACGGAGAAGCCGTGGCTGCGTACCACGTTCCAGCCGTGGCGGTGGCCGACCTCGCTGTGGAAGCGCACCGGATCGGTGGTGGGATCGGGCAGGTCCGCGGCGGTCACGGCCGCGGTCCACTCGCCGTGGGGACTGGCCGCGCACCAGGGCGAGCGGTCCGTCCGGCGATCGTGCACGCCGCGAAGGTGGGCCTGGTCCGTGCCCCAGATGGCCTCGGAGGACAGGGTGTCCCCGCCACACGTGGAGTGGAAGGGCGCCTCCACGACCGTTCCGTCCACGGCCAGCACCAGCCCGGCCGTGTCACGCACGGCCGCCATCGCGGCCTCGCTCGTGGTCACCCCGCGGAACGACTGGCAGTGGGTCAGGTCACACAGGGGCCAGCCCCCCTCGGGGTGCCGGTCGCGGCCCAGCGCCACCATGGTGCGCGCCGCCACGGCCTGCGCCCGCAGCGCGTCCCGCGGCGCGTCGTCCCCCATCTCCGACGCCACCACGCCGGCGAGATAGGTGTCGGTGTCGACCTCGAGCACGGCGACGATCTCGCCCCCGTGCCGCGCGAGCGTCAGCCCGCCGGTGTACGACCGCGCCTCCCCCTCGGCCAGCACCACGTTGCAGCCCGGCGGCAGGTGCACGCGGTCCCCTGGCTCCAGCACCCGCTGTTCACCCCCGGGCAGCTCCACCCGCGCCTCGTCCACCGTGACCCGCGCGCCCACTCGCACCGTGACCGTGGCCGGCAGCAACACCTGCTCGGCCCGCACGGGCAGGGCGCACAGGACCACGAGGAAGAGGGCGGAAAAAGGGACGCTCACAACTAAACAACTTACTCCGTCATCCCCGCGGAGGTCCGCCCCACCGCCGATTGCGATACATTGTTGCCAGCCATGATCCCTCGCGCCGCCCTCCCTCTCGCCCTCGCCCTGCTCGCAACCGGCCCGTGGCTGGCGGGCTGCCCCCTCGAGATCGGCGTGTACGACGACGACACCGCGCCCGACGACGACGACGACGCGGACTGGGGCGAGGTGGCCATCGACCAGGTCACGCCAGCCGACGGCGGCACCGAGGGGGGCGATCAGGTGGAGATCCACGGCGAGAACCTGGGCGCGGGCGGCCTCGATGTGCGCTTCGGGGACCAGTCCGCGGCCATCCTCGACATCGACGACGACCACCTGTCGGTCACCTCACCGCGCGCGGATGGCCCGGGCGCGGTGGACGTGGTGGTGACCAACGACATGGGCCAGGACACCCGCGAGGGCGGGTACGTCTACGAGTGGACCGGCGAGGACGAGGACGGCGGCCGCGTGTTCCTGTTCCACACCGAGATCCCGTCCCTGGGCGACGTCACCGTCCAGGCCCTGGCGCGCCTGTACGCCCCCGACGACTGGGGCTTCCTGGACCACCTGCCGGCCAACGGCGCGTGCGGCTTCAACGTGGAGTCGCCGGTGGAGTACTACGACTACCTCGACGCCGGCGGCTCGGTGAGCTTCGACTCCACGATGAACTCCATCACCCTGGGCCAGTCCAGCGACGAGACCGGCGGGCCGATCTACGAGGAGAACAACGTCTTCGCCCAGGCCGTGGAGTTCAACTCCAGCTACGACCTGGTGATCCCGGGCGGCGTGGACCTGCCGGGCATGACCGTGTCCCAGGCGATCGTCTCCGGGTCGGACTTCCTGGTCTTCGACCCGGACATCAACGATCCCACCAACACCCCGATCTGGACCCGCAACCCCGGCTCCACCCTGCAGTGGACCACCGGCGGCGCGGGGGAGTCGCGACTGCTGATCCACCTGTTGAGCGTGGACGGCAACGGCAGCCCCACCGGCGGCAACCTGACCTGCACCTCCAACGACGGCGGCGGGTTCGTGTTCGGGCCGGTGGAGCTGGCCTACCTGGAGACCGGGATCAACTACCTGTACGTCAGCCGCTACGACATGACCACCTGGCAGAACCCGTTCAACGGGTCGGACGGGCACGGGGTGTTCGCGGCGACCAAGGTCGGGGTGATCGTGCTGGTGGACTGAGCGGCGGGGAGTGTCGGGTCCGTCGCTTCGCTCCTTGACCCGACCTACGGGGTCTTCTTCAGCTGGCGGTCGAGCAGCTCGACGCCCGTGGCCGCGGACAGCAGGTACCAGCAGGTCAGCACCACCAGCACCACCTGCGCGCCGGTGGCCTCGCGAAAGCGCAGCAGGAAGTACACCGGCGTGGCCACCGCGCCGGTGAGCAGGGCCACGGCCAGGGGGCCGACCACGAGCAGCCCGGCGAGCTGGGCGAGGGCGTGGCCCATGGATTGCCGCAACAGGACACGGCCGGCGAACAGGCCGGCCGCAGCGCCCCAGGGGCCCAGCAGCAGGAACCCCAGGGTGAGCCCGTCCACGTCGCGGCGGTGCACCCCCACAGCGAGCGCGGCCACACCCACGCCCAGCGCCGGGATCACCGGTAGCCAGAGCAGGAGGTCGCGCAGGGCGAATCGGGCGGGGCGGACCCGCATCGGGTGTGGTGTCCGGTCCTAGCGGATGGGTGGGTCGATGACGGTGGCGCCGATGACGTCGAGGGTGGCCCGCGGGATCTCCTCGATGTTCACCTCGAACTCCAGCTCGTGGTACAGCGAGCCGTGGGCGGGCACGACCTCCTCCAGCACGACCTCCTCGGTGCCGACCTTGGTGTCCGGATCCCAGAAGTGCACGTGCAGGATCAGGTCCTTCATGTCGTAGTTGGAGGTGTTGGCCGCGTTCATCGACAGCAGGGTCATGTGCTCGGTGTCCGTGGGCTTGAACTCGTCCATCACCACCTGCCAGTCACTGAGCGAGACGTTGAGGTAGTACTCCGGGTTGTACAGCGGATCCCACTTCTTGTACTCGTCCCTGGCCAGGTAGTAGCCGGGGAGCATGTCGTCCAGGGCGATGTAGCCGGTGCGGTTGCCGCCGGCCGAGACCTGGTACCAGTCACCGTGCTTGGACACCAGGGTGATGCGGCTGTCCTTGTCCAGGTTGGCCACCGCGCTGCTGGAGGCGGACGGGGCCGAGCGCAGGGCGCAGTCCCGGGTGACCAGGGCGTCACGGGCCTCGATGGCGAAGGTGCCGGTCTTGAGGTCCTTGTCGGCCGGGTCGGGCGGGTTCATCGCCACCATGATCATCACGCCGAAGGCGATGACCACGCCGAGACCGGCGAGCACGAGGACGATCTGCCGCAGCGTCTTCTCGGAGCGCTGCTTCTGGAAGTCCTCCTCGGTCATGCCGTCGCCCTCGGTCCGGCGCAGCAGGCCCTGCAGTTCCGCGGTCTCTGCCGCGTAGCTCCAGTCGCTGGAGCCCGGTCGCTGGAGCAGGTCGTCGGGCTTGATCTTGCCGCTGGCCGCCCAGATCTTCAGCTCCGCGATGTCCTTGGCCACGAACTGTTCGTCGCCCCTCGTGATCCGCCACTGACTCATGCGATCCACCTCGAGAATCGGGCACACGTCACCCGCGGACCGAATATCACCCTGGGGGTGACCGGTCAATCGAGAGGACCGCGATTCCCGTTGATTTGACGAGGGTTTTACGGCATTTTTGGCCCTTTCGAGGGGCCTGATCGATGAAGAAGATCGTCTGCGTTTCCCTGGGGAGCCCGGACTACGACTACGAGTTCGAGCGGGACCTCTTCGACGAGCGGTACCACGTTCGTCGGATTGGCACGGGTGGGGACGTGCGCCTGGCCCGCAAGCTGGTCCGTGAGCACGACGGTCAGGCCGACGCCATCGGGCTGGCCGGCATGTCCGTGGTGTTCCAGGTGGCCGGCAAGACCTGGCGGCACAAGGACACGCTCAAGATCGCCCACGCCTCCCGGTACACCCCCGTGGTGGGCGGCCGCGGACTCAAGCGCATCCTCGATCGCTGGGCGGTGCGCGATCTCGCCGCGCGCGAGCGCGGGATCTTCAACCGCAAGAACGTGTTCTTCCTCAGCGGTGTGGCCAACTGGGACATCTACGCGGTGATGCGGGAGTTCACCGAGAACATCAGCTTCGGCGACCCGATCCTGCACTTCGGCGTACCCACGGTGATCGACAGCGAGAAGGGCTTCCGCCGCTATGCGCGCATGAGCATGCCGCTGCTGACGCGCCGGCCGTACGTGACGTTCTTCCCCAAGGGCCGCACCGGCGAGGACCTGCAGCACATGCTGCTGAGCAAGCCGTTCCAGAAGGCCGACGTGATCGTCGGCGACCTGTCGCTGGTGCTGCACTTCGCCCCCTCGGACCTGCGCGGCAAGACCGTGGTCACGGACACCATCGACGACCAGCGCCTGCAGATGCTGCGGGAGCGGGGCGCGTCCGTGGTGTGCACGACCACACCCGAGGTGTGGCCGGGCGAGCGGGCCGACCTGAACGTGCTGCAGGCGATCTTCGTGGCCCACCTGGACAAGAAGCCCCGGGAGATCCAGGAAGACGACTACCTGGAGCTGGTCCGGCGGCTCGAGGCACGGCCGCGAGTGATCTACGCCCAGGGGCGGCCCGTGCGGCGTCGCAAGTTCGCCTACCTGTACTGCCCGGACACCCAGCGGGACCTGCTGCGGCACCCGCGCCTGCGCTGGATGCGGGGCCTGCCCCAGCGGGCGCGGGACGGCGTGGAGCAGGTGGCCTCGCTGGCGCCGCCCTACTACTACGGCACCGTGCACGGCATCCAGAGCCCCACCGGTGAGGAGGTCGAGGGGGTGATCCTGCTGCTGCCTACCACGGCCGCGGAGCTGGACGAACAGCCGGTGGAGGTGGTGGAGAAGCGCATCCGCCAGGCCGCCGAACAGGCCCGCCGCCTCGGCGCGGAGATCCTGGGTCTGGCCACGTTCACCGGCACCATCGGCGAGGCCGGGCGGCGGGTGGCGGCGCGGGAGACGATCCCGATCACGTCGGGTCACTCGCTGACCATCTCCGCGACCCTGTGGGCCGCCAGGCAGGCCTGCATCTCCATGGGCATGGGATTCGACGGATCGGTGCTGATCGACGCGCGATGCCTGGTGTTCGGCGCGGAGTCGCCCGCCGGGGCCGTGGTCGCCGAGATCGGGTCACTGGCCTTCCGCAACATGGTGCTGATCGGCGAGGAGCCGGACCGGCTGCTGGAGTTCACCCGCACCCTGGAGGGGCGGTACCCGGACGTGAACTACGACGTGGGCATCTCCGCGCGGGACCACCTGGCCGAGGCGGACATCGTGATCACCGGCGTCAACCCGGAGTGGCGCCGTCCCTTCGACCTGTCGGTGCTCAAGCCCGGGGCCGTGGTCTGCGACTGTGCGCGACCGGCCACCTTCACCCGCAGCGACGTGGCGTCGCGGCCCGACGTGCTGTTCATCGGGTCGGGCGAGCTCGAGCTGCCGGGGCCGGTGGACATGGGCATGGACCTGGGGCTGCCGCCCAAGGTGGCCTACGCCTGCATGGTCGAGCCGGCGCTGCTGGCCCTGGAGTCGCGGTTCGAGTGCTTCACCATCGGCTTCGACGTGGACTTCGCCCGGGTCAAGGAGATCTACGGCATGGCGCTCAAGCACGGCGTCAAGCTGGCCGCGATCCGGGGGCCGTCAGGGGTGATCACCGACACCGAGATCGCGCTGGTGCGCGAGCGGGCCGAGCGCGCGCGTCGGGCCGTGGAGTCCCCGCCCATCGAGCTGGCCTCGACCGTGGAGGCGGTGATGCCCGCGGCCCTGGGCGACTCCATCAAATGAAGCTGATCATCCAGATCCCCTGCTTCGACGAGGAGCACACGCTCCCCGCGACCGTGGGGGACCTGCCCGACGCCATCGACGGGGTAGACCTCATCGAGCTGCTGATCATCGACGACGGCAGCTCGGATCGGACCGTGGAGGTGGCCAGGGAGCTGGGCGTGCACCACATCGTGCGCTTCCCGGGCAACCGGGGGCTGGCCCGCGCCTTCAAGGCGGGGCTGGACGCGAGCCTGCGGCTGGGCGCGGACGTGATCGTCAACACGGACGGGGACAACCAGTACCGCGGCGAGGACATCGCCGCGCTGGTGGCGCCCATCGTGCAGGGCGAGGCCGACATGGTGGTCGGTGACCGCCGCACGGACACCATCGCCGAGTTCAGCCCGCTGAAGAAGGCCCTGCAGAGGGTGGGCTCCGCCGTGGTCCGCCAGGTGTCGCGGACCGAGGTGTCGGACACCACCAGCGGGTTTCGCGCGTTCTCCCGCGAGGCCGCGCTGCGGCTCAACCTGGTCAGCGAGTTCACCTACACCCTGGAGACCATCATCCAGGCAGGCCATAACCGTATGGCCGTGCGGTCGGTGCCGATCCGCACCAACCCGCGTACGCGGCCCTCGCGCCTGTTCCGCGGCATCGGACAGTACGTGCGGCGCTCGGCGGGTACGATCCTGCGCATCTTCATGATGTACCGCCCGCTGGCGGTGTTCCTGGGCCTGGGCGGCATGGTCTTCGCCGTGGGCTTCGGCATCGGGCTGCGCTTCCTGTACTTCTACCTGTTCGCGGAGAGCTCGGCCGGCCACGTGCAGTCCGTGGTGCTCGCCGGTGCCCTGCTGATGATCGGCGTGCAGATCATGGCCATGGGCTTGCTGGCCGACCTGATCGGGGCCAACCGCAAGCTGGTGGAGGACGTGCTGGTGCGGGTCAAGCGGCTGGAAGCCGCCCGCGACGACGCCCACTCCGACTGAGATGCGCTCCGACCTGCTCCGCCTCACCCCCACGGGGATCCTGCTGATCGTGCTGCTGGTGGCGTGCGCGCTGTGGCTGGTCAAGGTCCAGCGCTGGCAGAGCCCCCGCGCCCAGCTGCCCCCGGCGGACAGCCTGCCCGAGGAGGTGGGGCCGGCCGACCGGGGATTGCAGACCGACCTGCACCGGCTCGCGCCCACCGTGCGCGTGCTGCTGCGGGCGTCGAATCACCCGCTCGAGCCGGACTCCGAGGGGTACCCGGGCACCGTGCGGGTCGTGCAGCAGGGCGAGCGGTGGCTGCGCATCTGCGCGCTGGACCTCGACGCCTACGTGGCCCAGGTGGTGACCGGGGAGCTGCCCGAGTCGTGGGACCTGGAGGTCAAGCGGGCCCAGGCCGTGGCCGCGCGCTCGTACGTGCTGAGCGAGCGGCACCCGGACCGGGTGTACGACATCCGCGCGTCCGCGCTGGCCCAGAACTTCCGTCGCGAGGTGACCGACCCGGAGGCGCTGCAGGCCGCGGCCGACACCCGCGGGGTGGTGCTGCGCCAGGACGGTGAGGTGATCAAGGCCTTCTACCACGCCACCTGCGGCGGCTCGACCGTGTCTCCCCGGGAGTTCTGGGGCATGGTCCGGCCGCGGTGGTCGGCGGTGTCCTGCGATCACTGCGCGGGATCGCCGCTGTACCGCTGGAGCTACGAGGCCGACCTGGCCGAGCTCGGCGGGCACATGGGTCGGGACGTCACCGACCTGTGGGTGGAGACCGCCGACGCCACAGGTCGGGCCGGGCGCGTGGCCGTGGAGACGGTGGACGGGCTGGAGGTGATGACCGGCGAGGAGTTCCGCGCGGCCGTGGGCTTCACCCGCATCCGCTCCACCGGGTTCCAGCTGACCCTCGCCGACGGCGTCGCCCGCTTCGACGGCTTCGGCTCCGGTCACGGCGTGGGCATGTGCCAGTGGGGCGCCCGTGGCATGACCCAGGAGGGCATCGACTGGAAGACCATCCTCCGCCACTACTACCCGCGGATCGCGATCGAGACGATCTATTGACCCCGCCCTCTGGCCGCGCGAGAGTTCACCTCAGGAACGAGGTCCTCGGGCCAGAAGGGTGGTGTACGTGAAGGTCCTGGTCACGGGGGGTGCGGGGTTCATCGGGTCGCACCTGTGCGAGCGGTTGCTGGACGACGGGCACGAGGCGATCTGCCTGGACAACTTCGATCCGTACTACGACCCGGCGATCAAGCGGGCGCATGTGGCCGAGGTGGCGGGGCGGCCGGGGTATCGGCTGGTGGAGGGGGACATCCGGGACGAGGACCTGGTGGATGGGCTGCTCGCCGAGTGCGACGTGGTCGTGCACCTGGCTGCGCGGGCGGGCCCACGGCCGTCCCTGGAGCAACCCCGGCTGTACTACGACGTCAACGTGATGGGCCTGCTCAACCTGTTGCTGGCCGCGGCGAAGCACGGGGTGCACAACTTCGTGGCCGCGTCGTCGTCGTCGGTGTACGGGCTGAACACGTCGCTGCCGTTCGGGGAGACCGATCGCATCCACAGCACGGCCTCGCCCTACGCGGCGTCCAAGGCGGCCACCGAGTTCATGGGCCACACCTACTCCCACGTGCACGGCATCCCGGTGAGCATGGTGCGGCTGTTCACGGTGTACGGCCCGCGCCAGCGGCCCGACATGGCGATCATGAAGTTCGCCAACCTGATCACCGCGGGCCAGCCCATCGAGATCTACGGGGACGGGACCTCGGTGCGGGACTACACCTATGTCGGCGACGTGGTCGATGGCCTGGCCGCCATGGTGGAGCGGCCCTACCCCTTCGAGATCTTCAACATCGGCGGCAGCCACCAGGTGGTGCTGACCGACGTGGTCGAGGCGCTCGAGCGGGGCCTCGGCGTGAAGGCCGACGTGCGGCACGTGGGCGAGCAGATCGGGGACGTGCCCGCCACGTGGGCCGACGTGTCCCACGCCGGGGAGCTGCTCGGCTACGATCCCAGGGTCCGGTTCCAGGACGGCATCGACCGTTTCTGCCGCTGGTACCGGCAGCAGCGCGGCATCTGAACCCCACCCACGGAGCACGCCCATGGCCCGCGTCTATCTCTCTCCCCCACACATGGCCGGCGAGGAGCTGCCCCTGGTGCAGGAGGCCTTCGAGACCAACTGGATCGCGCCGCTGGGGCCGCACGTGGACGGGTTCGAGCGGGAGGTGTGCGAGCGCGTGGGCGTGGGCCACGCCGCGGCCCTTTCCAGCGGGACGGCCGCCCTGCACCTGGCGCTGATGATCCTGGGGGTGGAGGCGGGCGACGAGGTGCTGTGCTCGACCCAGACGTTCGCGGCGAGCGCCAACGCCATCGTGTACATCGGCGCGAGGCCGGTGTTCGTGGACTCTGAGGAGCGCTCGTGGTGCATGGACCCGGACCTGCTGGCCGAGGAGCTGCGCGCGGCGTCGCGCCGGGGCAAGCTGCCCGCGGCCGTGGTGTGCGTGGACATCTACGGCCAGTGCGCGGACTACGACGCCATCGAGGCGACCTGCGCCGAGCACGGCGTGCCCCTGGTGGAGGACGCGGCCGAGTCCCTGGGCGCCACCTACCGTGGCCGGCCGGCGGGCAGCTTCGGCGACGCGTCGGTGCTGTCGTTCAACGGCAACAAGATCATCACCTGCGGTGGGGGCGGCATGCTGCTGTCCGACCGGCGGGACGTGGTCGAGCGGGCCCGGTTCCTGGCCACGCAGGCGCGTGATCCGGCCCCGCACTACCTGCACACGACCATCGGCTACAACTACCGCCTGTCCAACGTGCTGGCCGGCATTGGCAGGGGCCAGCTGCGGGCGCTGGACGGCTTCGTGGCCGCGCGTACGGCGATCCACGCGGCCTACCGCGAGGTGCTCGACGGCGTGCACGGCCTGGCCTTCATGCCCATCGCCGACCACGGTGAGCCCAACCACTGGTTGACCTGCGTCACCATCGACGCGGACCGCTGCGGCGCGGACCGCGAGGCCGTGCGCCAGCACCTCGAGACCCTGGACGTGGAGTCGCGGCCGACCTGGAAGCCGATGCACCAGCAGCCCGTGTTCGCCGACTGCCGCGTGTGCGGCGGCGCGATCGCGGACCAGGTGTTCCGCGACGGCCTGTGTCTGCCCAGCGGCTCGGCCATGCCCCGGCAACAGGTGATCGACATCGCCGGCGAGGTGCGGTCCGTGCTGCAGTGAGCGTCCGCTGAGCCGCTCCCTCATCTGGGTTTCCCCCCGCATCCCTGCTATCCTGACTGCCTTGCTGGAGGTAGGCGGGGATGACGTCCTTGATCGCTTGGTTGACCTCGCTCAGGTGGCAGACGGTGTGCGTTCTGGTGCTCCTGCCGGTGGCGCTGGTTTGGACGCTGGCGGCCTGTCAGCGGCACGCGGAGCAGAACCTGATCGCCGACGACGACTCGGCCGCGGACGACGACACCCAGGCCGACGACGACGACGACGACACCCAGTCGG
>CAZXHG010000125.1:0-28892 GCA_964639985.1 uncultured Rickettsiales bacterium | reverse complement strand
GGTGTCGTCGTCGTCCGTGGCCGTGGTGTCGTCGTCCGTCGGGGACGTGTCGTCGTCGTCCGTGGCGGTCGTGTCGTCGTCGCCGGATGGATCGCCGCCGTTCCAGAACCCGACCCAGTCGATGCCGCCACGGTCGCCACAACCGGACAGCAGCAGGGCCCCGCCGAGGAGCAGGATCGCGATGCGGTGCGTGGAGAGCGCGCCCATCACTCGGTCCTCCCGCGCGGCCCCAGCTGCACGCCGATCCGCACGCTGCCCCCCACCACCGGGGACACCAGGTATCCCCCTTCGACCTGCCCACCGACCACGAGCCGGGAGTCGCCGACAGGGACCCGCACGGCCACCTGGCCGAGGATCCCGGCGTCCGCACGGGTGCTGCCACCGAAGCCGCTGAACACCACCGGTACGATCACGCCTGGCGCGAGCCGCGCCCGCCCGATGGGTATGGAGCCGGCCAGGCCAACGCCGACATCCGGAACCTGCACGCCGTCCCCCCGCCAGGAGCTGAAACCCACGCGCACGCGGAGCGTGACCTGCAGGTGGCGCCACGGCATCAGCTGCGCCGCGACCAGCGGACCCACGGTGGTCAGGCTGGCGCTGTTGGCATGGTGGTTGGCCGAGGCACCGACCTCGAGCAGCGCCAGGGTCCAGCTCGCGGGTTGCGCAGGCGGCACCGGGTCCACGGTCGTCACCACCGGGGCGATCGGATCGCCCAGACCCACGTCACCCCCGCCATCCACGGGGTCGGCCGGGTCCATGTCGGGGTCGTCGGCGACCGGCTCACAGGGCTCCCCACCGCACGCCACGATCAGCGCGCAGGCACGCTCCACCTCGGCCATCTCGAAGCCGGCGTCGAGGTAGACGCGCGCCTCGCGCACGGCGTCCTCGAGCAAGCCCAGTTCCTGGAAGCACTCGGCCACGTGCAGGCGCGCCTGGTGCAGGGTGGGATCTCGCGTAAACGCGAGCTGGAACCGCCCGATCGCCCCCTCGCAGTCGCCGGCCTCGCGCATGTCCAGGCCCTCGAAGAACAGGGCCTTGCCGTCCAGCTCGTCGACCGTCTGCTGCGCCGCCGCCTGCGAGCAGCACGCCAGCAACGCAATCAGCCACAGCACCCACACCCGGGGATCCGCCATCGTGTCTCCAGCGCTCCTTGGCCTGCATTCGATGGTAACACGCGATCGCACCACTCCCCCATGCCACGTGGGGACGTGGCGGCCTGCTCGCGGTACAATCGGAGGACCACGGACCATCGACCATGGCAGACGCACCCCCGGACACCGACAGCGGAGCCGGCAAGCTGTTCGGACGGTATCGCATCCTCGACGTGATCGGTCGCGGTGGGTACTCCACCGTGTACCGCGCCGAGTTGCAGGGTGGGTTCGGGTTCCGCAAGCAGGTGGCGTTGAAGGTCATGCGCCGCCGGCTGGAGAGCGCGGACGAGCCGGTCTCCCAGGACTTCCTCAACGAGGCGCGCCTCGGCGGCAGCGTGCAGCACCCCAACTTGGTCGAGTTCTACGAATGCGGCCGCGTGGGGGACCGGTTGTACATCGCCATGGAGATCGTGCAGGGTCCCAGCCTGGCCGAGGTGGTTCGGGTGACCCCCAACCTCGGCCTCGAGATCGAGGACGACGTGGTGCTGGCCATCGCAATGCAGGTGGCGCGCGGCCTGGCCGCGCTGCACGACGCCCGCGTGGACGGCCAGCGCATCGAGGCGATCCACCGGGACCTCAAGCCGGGCAACATCCTGCTGTCCCCGGCCGGGCAGGCCAAGATCACGGACTATGGCGTGGCCCGCTACGCAACGGATACCTACGAGACCCTCGGCGGGGACGGCCCCCGGGGATCACCGCTGTACATGTCCCCGGAGCAGGCCAAGGGCGAGGAGCTCAGCCAGGCATCGGACGTGTTCTCCTTCGGCACCACCGTACTGGAGCTGATCACCGGCCGCCCCGTGTTCGGCAGCACCACCATCGAGGGCGTGGTGCGCAAGGTGCACCGGGCCGACGTATCCGATGCCCTGATGGACACCCGCGCCCGCTTCCCCCAGCTGGTGCCCGTGCTCGAGAACTGCCTGCTGTCCGACCCGGACCTGCGGTTCCACGACGGCACGGCCGTGGTCGAGGGGCTCAAGGACATCGAACCCCCCGCCTTCGCCGAGGAGCTGATCGCGTCGCTGTCCGCCGAGGTCTTTCGCGCCATCGAGTTCCAGCGGGAGGCGCTGCGGCGCAGGCCGCTGCAACAGTTCTGGAGCAACCTCTCCAGCGACGAAGAGGACAGCATCTCGGTCTCCTTCGACTCGGCGGACGCCGAGGACGATCCGGCCGTGACCGCGCCGCCGCCGGTCGACGCGATCGGTCCCCCACAGGAGACGTCGGGCGAGCGGTTCGCCCTCAGTGACGACGACGATGAACCGCGCCGTCCCTCGTGGCCCCTGGCCCTGGCCGTGGCGGTGTGCGGGCTGTTCGCCGTGCTGCTGCTCGTGCCCTACGGAATACGCGCGCTCCGCGAGGCTCCGGACGAGACCGCGGATACCCCGTCCGCAGTGGACCGCGCCACAGACGAAGCGGCCGATGTGACCCTGCCCGGGTCGGACATGGAGACGGCGGCGCTGACGTTGCCCCCGGATCCGGAGACCGACGCCGGGTCGGAGCCGCCCCCGGATCCCGGGGACACCACCGCCACCGCCGAGGCGACCGACGAGGTCCATGAACCGCTGGTGGAGACCGTGGTGGAGCCCGCGACCCCGGCGCCAGCAGCTGCGCCCGTCGCGCTGCTGCTCACCCCCGCGAAGCGCGGGATACGGGGCCAGGACACACCCATCGGCTTCACCATCACGCCCTCGGGCGGACACACCGCCACCCTGTGGTACCGCGCGGCCCCCGCGGGAACGTGGCAGACCCGCTCCGTGCACAGCGACGCCGACGGCGTGGTGTCCGCGACCATCCCGTCGGGCGCGTGGTTGCCCCAGGACTGCAGCGAGGTGGACTGGTTCGTGGAGGTCGCCTCCCCGGACGGCCCCGTGCGCAGCGGCTCGGCGGTCCGACCCCACCGGCTGACCCTGTACTGAGACCCGCCTATCGCTTGAGGTGGTACTCGAACCGGCCGTCGTCGAGCTCGCCGAGGTCGACGATGGTGTACAGCTCGCCTTCGAAGCAGACGATGGACCGCACGTCCGCGTCGATGCGCGCCGGGAACCTGACCCGCACCTCGTCGGCCTTCACCCGGTCCACGTCATGGCTGTACAGGTCGTCCCGCCGCGTCTCGGGGAACAGCACCGCGCGCACCACCTTCTCGGCCTGCTCGCCCGTCAGCTCCGGGAAATCCATCAGCAGCAGGTCGGCCAGGCCGAACAGGGAGACCTCCTCGCCGTCGATCTGCATCAGGTCCCCGGACCGCACGGCGCGCTCGTACTCGCGGATCGAGACCTCGGCGAAGAAGGTCGCGGCCCCCACGTGTCCCGCCCGCAGGATGTGGCGCTCCCGGATCGTCTTGACGAACGTGGCGGCACAGACCGGGTCGAACTGCGTGCCCGCGCCGCGCCGGATCTGGTCCAGGGCGTCGTCCACCGCCAGGGCCCGGCGGTAGGGCCGGTTGGACACCATGGCGTCGTAGGCGTCCACCACGGCCAGGACGCGGGCCTCCAGGGGGATGGCGCCGCCCACCAGCCCGTCCGGATACCCGGCGCCGTCGAACCGCTCGTGGTGGTGCCGGACCGCGGGCGCGACCGGCGCGAGGAACGGCACCTGCATCAGCAGTTCGTAGGCGCGACCCGGGTGCTTCTGCACCTCGGCGAACTCGTCGGCCGTGAGCCGGCCGGGCTTGCGCAGGATCTCACCCGGCACATCGACCTTGCCCAGGTCGTGCAGCAGGGCCGCGTCCCGCAGCAGGTCCACCCGCTCCTCCGACAGCTGCATCGCACGACCGAGCGCGAGCGCGTACTGGCACACCCGCTCGGAGTGGCCGAACGTGTACAGATCCTTCTCGTCGATGGTGCGTGCCAGGTCGAGCAGGGCGTGCTCGCCCTGGGCCGCCACGTCACGGAGGGCGAGCACCCGTTCCTGAAGGTCGATCGGTTGTCCCATGACAGACGGTCCCCCTCGAAACCGTTCCCTTCGCCGCCGCTTGGATCTATATCAGGATAGAAGACACTCGGAGCCCCGACAACAACATGTCCGCCCGCTACCGTACCTCGGTATACACGCTGCTCGCGACGCTCCTCGCGTTCGGGCCGCCCGCCAGCGCCCAGACCGCCGAGCACGTGTTCATCGTGGTGATCGACGGCCTGCGCGCGTCCGAGGGCTTCGACGATCCCGAGTACGAGCTGGTCGCACCGCTGGTCGAGGAGCTCGCCCCGCAGGGCAGCCTGCTGACCTACATGGAGATCCGCGGCCAGCCCCTGACCCTGCCCGCCCACCAGGTGTTCACCACCGGCACGTACGCCGACTGCGGCAACACCTCGGCGTACGAGGATCGACTGTTCCTCGCGCCACGGGTCCCCACCCTGTTCGACCTGTACCGCCGCCACACCGGGGCCGACGTGGACGCGTCGTGGGTGATCTCCAACACCCCGCTCGTCGGCCACGACTGCGAGCACACGCTCATGCCGGGGTTCGGCCTCGAGCGCTCGGCCGAGTCGGTCGTGGACTTCACCTATACCGAGTCGGACGACTGGGTCTGGGACCAGGTGGACGCGGCCCTGGCCGGCGGCGAGGTGGACCTGATGCTGGTCAACCTGCACGAGGTGGACCGCATGGGCCACTCCATGAACTGGGACGGCTACCTGGAGAAGGCCGCGAACGGCGCCGAGCGGGCCGTGCAGTTCTGGGAGCAGCTGCAGGCCGACCCGGTGTACGCGGACAACACCGTGCTGATCGTGACCACGGACCACGGCCGCCACCGCGACGACGTGGACAACGGCTTCATCGGCCACGGTGACAGCTGCACCGGCTGCCGGCAGGTCTTCCTGCTGGCCCTGGGCCCGGGGATCCGCCAGGGATTCGCCACGGACGAGGCGATCTCCTTCCTGGACATCGCGCCCACCGTGGCCCACCTGGTCGACCTCCCGTTCCCGTTCACCCGCGGCCGCGTGATCACCGAGATCCTGGTGGACGGCGACCAGGTCGACCCCGGACCGGACGGCGCGCACGCTCCGGCGCAGGCCGCAGCCGGCGACTGGCGGGTACGGGCCTGGGAGCGGCAGGACAACGGCCTGACCGATGCCGAGGGCGCGCACCAGGTCGTGGTGGAGCTGTCCACGGACGGCGGCGCCACCTGGCAGACCCATGACCTCGGGGGTGCCCAGACCGTGCAGCTGGCGCCCATCGCCTGGACGGACGGCGAGGTCGCGCTGGTGGGCTGGCAGGAGTACGAGGTCAAGGGGGAGGCGTGGTTCATCCGCCTGGCCCGCTTCGGCGAGGAGTCCGGGGACTGGACCCTGGTCTTCGACGAGGCCATGGCCGGGTCGGGCACGCCCATGGCCAACGTGCTGCTGCTGGACGACGGGGAGGATTTGCATTTGCTGGAGTCCAATCCACGCACCGAGGTCGTGCGCACCTACAGCAGCGACGACCGCGGCTTCTCCTGGTCGGACAACCTGCAGGTGGCGCCCATCAGGCGGCACTTCCAGCGCGACGCCAGCCTGGCGCTCGCAGACGGCCAGTGGGTGATGACGTACAGCGCCCACACCGGGTTCGAGGAGAGCCCGGAGGACCCCAACGAGAACACCGAGATCTACTGGCAGCGAACCGACGACATGGGCGCGACCTGGACCGCGGAGGCCGCGCTGCTGGACGACCCGGCGCCGAGCATCCAGCCCACCAGCGCGGTGGACGGCGACGGCGTGCTGCACGCGGTCTGGGCGGACATGGCCAGCGGTGTGTTCGAGCTGTACGGCGCCGGATCCACGGACGGCGGCCAGTCGTTCACCACCGCGACCCCGCTGACGGTGGACACGGGCGGCTCGTGGGAGCCGGCGCTGGCCTCGGACGGCCACCAGGTGGTGGTGGCCTGGTCCCGGGTGGACGGTGGCGACGGGGCGCGGATCCACGTCGCACGCGTGCACGAGGACGTGCTCGTGGACGAGCTGGCCGTCGGTGTGGAGGGTGTGTTCGCGCGCACGCCCGCAGTCACGCCGCTGGGGGACTGCACGTCGTGGATCAGCTGGTCGGAGAGCGACCTCGAGGGCGACTGGGAGCTGCAGGGGGAGGTGGTGCAGACCACTCCCCTGCCGGTCAGCGGCGGGACCGGCGCGGTGAGCCCTGCCGAGCTGCTGGTGGACAGCCTGGCCGTGGAGCTTGTCCTGACCGTGCAACTGACCGCCGGGGAACGGGAACAGGGCCTCGACCGCGTCGAGGTGGTGCTGCCCTGGCCGCTGGCGCCCACCGGAGACTTCGCGCTGGAGGCGGACGGCGAACCGGTGCAGGCCACGTCCTCCGTGGACGGCCACACCCTGCGGCTCGACCTCGACGCGCTGGTCGTCGACGCGGACGAGCTGGTGCTGCGCATGGAGCTGCAGACCCCCACCGAGCTGTCCGAACCGGGCGCGGTGCGGGTGACGGTACGCCACGGCGACGACCCCTGCCCGGTGACCGTGGACGGCGAGATGACCGTGGCCGTGGTGCGCGCCGCGCACCCGCCGCCCCCGGAGGACGGGGACGACTGCAGCTGCAGCGACGACGGCGGCTCGCCGGTGACCGCGGCCGTGCTGTTCGGGCTGGTGCTGCTGGCCGGGCTACGTCGGCGAGACTTCTGAGGGAGGGATCATGGGGAGCGGGCCTGCCCGTGGCGCGGCTTCGGCGCCGCTGCTGATCCTGTTGCTGCTCGGCTGCCCCACGGGCCGGGTGGACGACGACACCGACGACCCCCAGGACGACGACACGGTCACGGACGACGACTCGGCAGACGACGACGACTCGGCAGACCCCCTGGACGGCCCCTGGGGCCAGGTCGCCCTCGGTGACGCGTACACCACCTGGGAGGGCATGGAGCCTGGCGACTTCCTCGGCCAGCGCACGGCCGGGGCCTTCGATCACGACGGCGACGGCCACGGCGACGTGCTGCTGGCCGCGTCCGGGTCCAACGCCAACGGCACGGACAGCGGCGCCGTCTACCTGGTGCTGGGGCCACCGTCACCGGGGTCGTTCCCGGTGGAGGACGTGGGTCTGATGATGGCCGGCGAGATGGCCGGCTCCCAGCTCGGCCAGGCCGTGGACGCCAGCGGCGACGTGGACGGCGACGGCCTGGACGATCTGCTGCTGGGGGCCCACGACGCGGACCACGTGGGGGTGTCGTCGGGAGCCGTCTACCTGGTGCTGGGCGAGCCCGCTCCCCAGCCGCGCATGATGGCGGACGCGGACGCCACCCTGATCGGCGCGGCCGTCGGGGACAAGGCCGGCTACAGCGCGGTGATCGCCGGGGACACGGACGGAGATGGATACGACGACATCCTGGTCGGCGCCAAGGAGGCGGACCTGGGCGGCCAGGATTCGGGCGCGGCGTACCTGGTGCGCGGTCCGGTGACGGGCACCCTGTCGCTGGCCGACGCGGATGTGATCCTGGTGGGCGAGGAAGCGGGGGACTGGGTTGGCCGGGCCGTGGGACACGGCGGAGACCTCGACGCGGACGGGCTCGCCGACCTGCTGATCGGCGCCACCTACAACGCCGAAGGCGCGTACCAGGCCGGCGCGACGTACGTGCTGTACGGTCCGGTGCTCGGGGGGCCGGTGATCGACCTGGCCGACGCGGACGCCAAGGTGGTGGGCACCCAGGAGGGGGAGATCGCCGGCCGCACCACCAGCGGCGGCGCCGACGTGGATGGCGACGGGGTCGGCGACGTGTTGATCGGCGCGCCCCTGTGGGACTCGGACCCGGGCCTGCGGGACGGCCGGGCCTACCTGGTGCGCGGGCCGTGGACCGGCACCACCACGGTGGACGAGGCGCACGCCAGCTTCGCCGGCGCCGCGCCCGAGGAGAAGAACGGGGCCTGGGTGGCCATGGCCGGGGACGTCAACGGCGACGGGTACGCCGACCTGCTGATGGGCGCACCGTCCGAGTCCACGGCCGCGGAAGAGGCCGGAGCCGCCCGCCTGTGGTACGGCCCGGTGAACGGCGCGCTGAGCTGCGCCGACGCTCACGCCAGCTTCTTGGGCACGGCCGCGGGCGAGGAGGCGGGACGGGGCCTGTCCGCGGCCGGCGACCTGGACGGGGACGGCTACGACGACCTGCTGATCGGCGCCTACCACGCCGAGACCGGGGCCCCCAACGCCGGCGCAGTCTACCTGGTGCTGGGGGGGGCGACGCCGTAGCCGCCGGCTCGTTCAGCCGACGGTCTGGGCCTTTCGCTTCGGTCCTCGGACCAGCTTGACCACGGCGTCCAGGGTGCCCAGGACGAGCACGGCGCCGCCAGCGGCGTAGCCCACGGTGGTGGAGAAGTGGAACGGCCACAGCACGCACCCGGCGTACAGCAGCACTGCTCAGAATACGGTCCCGATCATGCCGCCGACGAACCTGAACATCGCATCCTCCATCGATCGTGAGTGACCTGTGTACGGACGGAGGGAACCCGTATTTCAGGGCATCTCCGCCGATCCCCCGCCCGCGTCGTACTCCCTCCCCTTCCACGTGACCGGCGTCCCGGTGGCCGCGCGCCGGGCCGAGTCGAGGATGATGCCGGCGAGCACGATCGCACCCACGGGATGCAGCAGCAGCGACAGGATCGACAGCGGCGTGGTCCGGCGGATGACCGCGAGGCGGTACAGCACCTGCAGGCCGACCGCAGCGCAGGGCGCGGCCAGGGCCCAGGGTGCGACCTGGCCGAGACCGACCAGCGTGACGGCAGCGCCCAGCACCAGGTGAGGCAGCACACCGGTCAGCGCCAGGTAGACCACGGACGCGGCCACCACCCCCCGCCGCCCGTGCAGGCCGGCGAAGAAGTTCTTCGTCCACCCCTCCCGGATCTCGGCCCAGCCCGTGTACATGCGAGTTGTCATCACGCCCACGCCGTCGAGCAGCCGGTAGCGGTAGCCCCGGCCCTTGACCAGCCGCGCGTAGGCCATGTCCTCCACGATGCTGTCCTTCACCGGCGCGTGGCCACCGAGCGTGCGGTACACCGCGGCGCGCACCGCCAGGAACTGCCCGTTGGCGATGGCGTCGGGCCGCGCGAGGTCGTTGACCCGACGCGGGTCGGAGTGGGTGAGGATGAAGTCGAGGATGAAGGGCTGCAGGATCCGCTCCCACAGGGTGACGGTGCGCAGCGTGGCGAACCAGGACACCATGTCCGCCCGGTGCTCGGCCACCGCGCCCATGGCCGTGCTCAGCGCCGCCGGCGCCAGCTCCACGTCCGCGTCCACCATCAGTAGCCACTCCCCCCGTGCTGCCTCCGCAGCCTGCTGCAGGGCGTGGCACTTGCCCTTCCACCCCTCGGGTAGGGGCGTGCCCTCGATCCGCCGCACGCGCTCGTCCTCGGCCACGATCCCATCGACGATCGCCCCGGTCCGGTCCGTGGACCGGTCGTCCAGCACCAGCACCTCCAGCGGCGGGGGGTCCTGGGCCTGCACCGGGCGCATACACCGCTCGATGTTCGCCTCCTCGTCCCGGGCCGGGTTCAGCACGCTGACCGTCGGGCCGGCCGCGGGCGGGTACTGCCCCCCGCGGACACGGAACGGTGAAGAACGCGCACGCCACGCCTCGCCGACACGGGCGAGCCAGTGCAGCAACGGGAGCGCAGCGAGGATGGTGAGGATGGTGGCCACGGGGGCCAGTATACGGTCAGCCGGTCAGGGCATCAGCACCGCGCGCACGTGCTCGAGCACCTGGTCGATCTCGTCGCGGGCGATGGTCAGCGGCGGGGCGAAGCGGATCACGTCCTCGTGGGTCTCCTTGCACAGGATGCCACGGTCCATGAGTTGCTCGCAGTAGGGCCGCGCGCCGCCGACCTCGGCCTCGAGCTCGACGCCGATCAGCAGACCCTTGCCGCGGACCTCCTTCACGAGCGGCGAGCCCATCTCGCGTAGCTGGCCGCGGAAGTACCGGCCCATCTCCTCCGACCGCTCCACCAGGCCCTCCTCGTCCAGCACACGCAGGGACTCGCGGCCGATGGCCGCGCCCAGCGGGTTGCCGCCGAAGGTCGAGCCGTGATCGCCCGGCTTGAACACGCCCATCACCTCGCGGGAGGCGGCCACCGCGGACACCGGGTACACGCCGCCGCCCAGGGCCTTGCCCAGGATGACCACGTCCGGCTTCACGTCCGAGTGCTCGCAGCACATGCGCCGGCCGGTGCGGCCGAACCCGGTCTGGATCTCGTCGGCCACGAACAACACGTCGTTGTCCGTGCACAGCTGCCGCGCCCGCTGCAGGTAGCCGTCCGGGGGCACGAGCACGCCGCCCTCGCCCTGGATCGGCTCGAACAGGAAGGCCACGGTATTGGCATTCATCGCGGCCTCGAGGGCATCGATATCACCGTAGGTGACGTTGACGAACCCCGGGGTCAGGGGGCCGAAGCCCTCCTTGTAGGCGTCCTCGGAGGAGAAGCTGATGATGGTGACGGTGCGGCCGTGGAAGTTGCCGTCGCACACGATGATCTCGGCGCTGTCCGCGGGGATGTCCTTGGCCCCGTAGCCCCACTTGCGGACCATCTTGATCGCGGTCTCCACCGCCTCGGCGCCGGTGTTCATCGGCAGCGCCATCTCCATGCCCGTGTACTCGCACAGCTCCTGCAGGAACGGGCCGAGCTGGTCGTTGTGGAACGCCCGCGAGGTCAGGGTCAGGCGCGCGGCCTGATCCACGAGCGCCTTGATGATGCGCGGATGGCGGTGGCCGTGGTTCACGGCCGAGTAGGACGACAGCATGTCCATGTAGCGGCGGCCGTCCACGTCCTCGACCCAGATGCCCTCGGCGTGGGAGATGACCACGGGCAGCGGGTGGTAGTTGTGCGCGCCGAAGCGCTCGGTGATCTCGATGATGCGATCGGTCTCGGTCATCAGTCTCGGGCCTCCTGGGCGGTCCACCCTCCGGGGTTCATTCCTGATCTCGGTTTCCAGCCCCTTTGTCAAGGGGCTGTGCGAGGGAACGCCAGCAGGAACACGGGCACGTCCGTGTAGCCGGGCACCCCTGCCTCGGCGTGGCCGTCCACCCACAGCTGGGCCGACGTGCCGCCGTCGAGGTTCATGCCCTGCCAGCAGCCGAGCCCGCCGCGTTCGGTGTCGCGCGCCATCAGGTGGGCCAGCTCCGAGAACGACAGCCCGTTGAGCAAGGTGTGCGTGGCCACGAAGATCGGGCGACCTTCACCGTCCACGCACACCGCGGCGCGCCGGTCGACCCGCCACGGCTCGGTGAATCCCTCCACCTCGGCGCCGTCGCGCACCAGCAGCGGGGTGGTCTGCAGCGCCTCGGTGATCCCGTCGAGGGGCAGGCCGGCGGCCTCGGCCACGAACGGCCGGCCGTCGCGAACCCCGAACACGCCCCGGCCCGCCGTGCGCGCCAGCTCTCCGGACAGCTGCACGCCCCCGGCGATGAGCAGGCCCAGCGGCTGGCCACGGGCGTCGAAGTAGCCGCCGTTGATCACTGCGGCCGCACCCTCGGACTCGCCCACGGCCGAGGCCCAGGTCCCATCCGGGGCCGTGAGCACGGCAAAGCGGTAGGCGGCCGGGTCGAACCGAACCGCGACCAGCTCCACGTCCGACAGGTTGCGGGGGCGGGTGACCACCACCCGGTGCAGCTCCAGGCCCGGGGCGATCTCGTCCCAGCGGCCCCGGTCGACCACGGTCAGTGGGCCGCCGGTGTCGCCCACCAGCGCGTAGTAGTCGCGCACCAACTCCCGCAGCAGGCGGTGACCCCGGCCGTCCTGCAGGGCGAACACGGCCGCGACGATCAACGCCGCGTTGGCGGCGAGGATCGCGATCCGGCGTACGCGTCGCCTCCGGGGATCGGTCACGCCCGGAAGATAGCACCGAGGGCGCGATTCCGACTATGGTCGTGCACAGGGCGACATCCCCACTGGAGGCGCGAGGAGATGTTCAGGATCCTGTTGCTGCTGCTGGTGAGCCTGACGCTGGTCTGGATCGGCTGCATGCCGTCCTTCGACGACGACGGTCCGCCGTCGTGGCTCGACGACGACGACGACGACAGCGGACAGGACGACGACGACGACGACGACGACGACACCATGGGCTTCATGCCCGACATCGTGGTCGAGCCCAACCCCATCGAGCTGTCCGGCGCGGTCGACTCGCTGGTGGACGTCGCGCTGTTCATCCGCAACATCGGGGACTTCCCGCTCAACGTGTCGGGCATCAACCTGATGGACAACGAGGGCGGCTTGCTGGAGAACGCGACCTGGGCGGGTGAGCTGATGCCGGGCGAGGTCGAGCAGATCGACCACGCCGTGACCGCGGCCTGCCACGAGGCCGGCATGTTCACCAACGGCATGCTGCGGGTGAGCTCCGACGACCCGGACGAGCCCAACGTGGACGTGCCGATCGTGGTGGAGTGCATCGGCGCCGGCTAGCTGCTCCGGGAAAATCGCGCCGGTCACGATTTTCTTTTTTCCGTCCGGCGCCGCCCGGCGTGTCCAAACGGGTGAACGACCAACCGAGAGGAATCACCCATGCGCAACACGATCTTCACCTTCACCATCGCGATCCTGGCCATCACCATCGCCGCGTGCGACGCCACCGCCCCCGACGACGAGCTCCTCGAGAGCTCCCAGGAGGCCATCGAGTACGTCGACGGCGAGCTCGACGCCGAGGGCATGGAGCGGGACCCGGCCGTGGTCTCGGACGAGCGCCTGATCGAGGAGGCTCAGCAGATCGCCCAGTTCGCCATCGACCACGGCTGCGACGTGCAGGGTGTGCTCGGCGGGGTGTACACCGACGATCCGGCCGTCGACGGCGGCACGCTCACCGGCCGCTGGTTCAAGCGGGACCGCAGCCTCGGCGGCAGCCTCGACGGCAGCTACGGCCCGGACGAGGACGAGGCCGGCGGCGTGTTCGAGGGCACCTGGGAGGCCAGCGACGGCCAGACCGGGACGCTGGCGGGCGACTACTACGGCTTCGAGGTGGACGAGGCCGACGGCGTGTTCCTCGGCAACTACACCAGCGACGCCGGCGACGCCGCGGGCGTGCTCGGTGGCCTGTGGTACGGGCTGCTCGAGGACGGCGGCCTGTTCTTCGGCGTGTGGGGCCACTGCGGCGGGGAGGCCGACGCCATCGAGGACCTCTCCTACTAGGCCCCCCCACATCCCCTCCCCCGCCCCGATTCGCCCTCCCCTAGCCTTGCCCATCCTGATAGATTGCTCTCCACGAGGTGGACCTTGCGGGGAGCGACCGTCCTGGCGGCATGCATCGCGTCGACGCTGTCCCTGACCGTGAATGCGGTCGAGGTGGAACGCAGCGCGGGCGCACGCCTGACGCCCAGCGGGTTCCAGTTCGCCTCCGAGCTGGCGTCGGACCTCCACATCGAGATCCCGCCCATGCCGGTCACGCTGCCCCCCGAGGACGTCACCGGCTGCGAGTACGTGCTCGACATCTACGGCTACACCGGCGAGGTGCAGTTCGGCGAGGTGGAGCTGACCTCGGCCAGCGGCCCGCCCGGCCACGTGCGCGCCAGCGGTACCGTGGAGGGCGTCGAGATCCGCGACGTGATCATCGAGGCCACCACCGACGACTGGTACTGCCCGGAGTACAACGAGGACGACCACGACGTGATCGTGTCGCTGGTTCGCATCACCGACGCCACGTTCGACCTGCGCATGGGCGCGGAGGTGGTCGACGGTGAGCTGCAGATCGGGCTGCTGGACTCCTCCACCATCGACCTGGGGACCACCGAGATCCAGACCAGCCCGTGGTACCTGCCCGAGTCGCTGATCGAGCTGGCCATGGACTGGTTCGAGGACGACATCGAGGCCACCATCACCGCGACCATGACCGAGGCCGTGCAGGCCCTGTTGTTCGACCTGCCCCTGGGCGGCGCGACCACCTACTTCTCCTACGAGGCGGGCATCGTCGAGCTGGACCTGGCCAGCACGGGCATGGACCTGGTGGTCGACTCCACGTCCAGCTACTCCGGACCGCCCGGCCACTGCTCCTGCGAGGCCCTGACCAGCCAGTTCGGCATGGGCCAGCCCCCGGAGCTGGAGGGCAACGCCGGTGACGTGCAGCTGGCATTCACCACGCCCGCGGCCAACGCCAGCCTCGGGCTGATGTGGTCGGCAGGCATGCTGTGCAAGGACGTGGAGTACCTGGACCTGTCGCCGCTGGCGCCCCTGTTCCCCAAGCTCGAGGGCAACCAGGGCAACCTGGACTTCGCCTGGGAGATCACGGCCTTGCCCGTGGTGGACATCACCGACGACGCGATCCACGCGACCGTGCCCGAGATGGCCGTGGGCCTGCGTGTAGCCGACACCGGGGAGATGCTGCTGTACGCCGAGCTCGCCATGGACGGCTCGGTCGTGCCGTCGCTGGACAGCGAGATGTCGGCCATCGCCGTGACCCTGCTCGATCTGGAGCTGGAGGTGCTGACCCTGGAGGCGGCGGGCCTGATCGAGGGCACCACCTACGACCTCGACGCGCTCGTGGAGCTGATCGAGGCCGACGTGGTGCCGCTGATCGCCGAGCTGGTGGTGGACTTCCCGGTGGCGCCGCTGCAGTACGGGGTGACCGGTCTGGCCGCCACCTCACTGGACGTGCTGCCCGATGCCATGGGCGGCACCGTGGTGGGCCTGGAGATCGAGGACGGCTCGCTGGTGGCCGCACTGGACGCGATCACCTACGTGGACCGCTTCCCGCCCGAGGTACACATCACCACCGACCTGCGCCAGCCCAGGGCGGACAACCGCTGGACCGTGGAGTACGAGGGCAGCGACGACAACCATGAGCCGCTGCTGTTCTCGTGGAGCGTGGACAACAGCCCCTGGACCCCCTGGTCCATGGACACCGTCGCCGCCTTCACGGTCATCGACGAGGGCGACCACGCCTTCCAGGTGCGGGCCAGGGACTCGTGGTGGAACCTCAGCGAGACCGCGACCGCCGTGTTCGTGGTGTCGTCCGACGCAGCCGAGGGCGACGACGACTGTTCTTGCACGCTCCAGCACGGTGGACGCACCAGCGCCGGTGCCGTGCTCCTGCTGGCGGCCGTCGCGGCTGCGCGCCGACGCCCGGGTCGCCGCCGTTGATCCCGGCGTCGTTCCCCAGGACACTCCTGACGACCGCAGCCGCGCTGCTCGCGCTGGCACCGGGCACACGAGCCGCAGCAGGCGGCATGTACCTCCCGGACCCGGGCGTGGTCGCCCAGGGGCGAGGATGTGCATTCACGGCCACCGCCAACGAGCTGATCGGGGCGCACCACAACCCGGCGGGCCTGTTCCAGATCGACGGGTTCTACGTGCACCTGGCCGGGGGCTACATCCGCCAGGACATCCAGTTCGACCGCGAGGGGGGAGAGGGCCGCTACAAGCCGTTCCACGACGACGAGGACCCGTCGGACCCCGCCGACATCGAGGCGATGCTCGCGCGGCCGTACGACACGGTCGAGAACCAGCCCCGGATGGTCATTCCGGAGATAGGATTCGCCTACGGCTTCGACAAGCCCGACCTGACGATCGGTTTCATCTTCTACACTCCCTATTCTCCCAAGAAGGGCTACCTGCCCGAGAGCGCGGCGCGCTACTCCAGGACGATCGCCAGTTCGGTGCAGGCCCACTTCTCCGGGATCGCGTCGTTGAGGGTGGCGCCGTTCCTGGCGCTGGGCGTGTCGGGCGGCCTGATGCTGCTGCACGCCCAGGACCGGATGATGGCCACGGCCAACGCCCTGGCCGCCGAGGGCATCGCGGTCACCCCCAACGACGAGAACCCGTTGTACGACCTGGAGATCGCCACCACGGTGATCGCCTACAAGCCGTGGTTCGTGGGCGGCTTGATGGTCATGCCCACGGATTGGATGCGCGTCGGCTTCGCCTTCACCCCCGGGTTCAAGCTCGACGGCGAGGCCGAGATCGCGCTGAACACGACCCTCGAGCCGGTGGCCGGCTATCCGCTGGAGATCGACACCGCCGACGAGGTCGTGTTGACCGTCACGCTGCCGCCCGTGGTGCGACTGGGCGTGGCCGTGGAGCCGATGTCCGGCCTGGAGTTCGAGCTGGACTTCCAGGTGGAGGCCTGGTCGACCATCACGGGCATCTCGGTGCGCGACCTGGACATGGACCTGTCCTCCATCCGGTACCAGCTCGAGGCCATCGCGCCAGGCTACTCGGACGATGTGGCCGCGATGATGGCGGCCATGGGGGACACCTGGGCCGGGCCCAACGGCGACGGCACCATGGAGATGGCGCGAGAGTACACCGATGCGTGGAGCCTGCGCTTCGGCGCCGAGGGCGTGTTGACGCCGTGGCTGCGGCTGCGTGGGGGGGCCCTGTACGAGGAGAGCGGCGTGCCGGACCGCTACATCTCGCCGTCACTGCCCGAGCCGGACCGCTTCGGGCTGTCCATGGGGGCGACCGCCGGGCCGCCGGGGCTCGACATCCACCTGTCGTGGCTGCACTACTTCTACCGCCCGACCGTGATCACCGACGGCGCGGCCATGCAGACCGTGGCGCTCGCGGGGATCCCGGCGAACAACATCAACAACGGCACCTACCGCAGCCACACGGACATCGTGGGGTTCGCGATGTCGTTGCACACCAAGGAGATCGCCGAGGAGATCCAGCGGCGGAAGCGGGAGCGGCGGCGGCGGTGACCCGTCCCCCTACCCGTCAACCAGCGCCGCTCCTGTTCCCGGACAGCTTGCCCCGGAGCCAGTCCCACCGCGCCAGGACCGCGCCCGGGATGACGCCGGCGAGGTGGAACGGAAGGTACCGGCCGACCTCGGGCTCGCCGCCCGTCAGCAGCAGGAAGGTATAGGGCAGCCATACGGCCACGCCTGCCAGGATCAGCGCCCGGCCGAGGATGCGTCTCTTCTTCGAACCCGGGGTGGGGACGGTCACCACCCTGGTATAGACCCTGGCTTCGCGGCACGCCAGGGGAGAAGGACCGTGTGGGTTCTCCACCCGGCGTCAAGCTTGCCCATCTCCCGACCGGATCCTTCACGAACTCCTGGCAGCCCGGCTGCTGTCGTTTCCGTGGTCCATTCGTTGGATCCGCCGAGCGCCCCGGGAGGACACCATGGGACGACGCGCCGAACGTCGCCTCGCCATCTTCGGCCCACCGCTGGCCGTGGTCGCCTGCGTGCTGGGCCTGCAACTGCTGGTCGACGACGGCTGGAGCAAGCCCCCGCCGCCGGACCACGACCAGCTCCTGCACCAGGCCCGGTACCGCCGCTGGCTCGCCGAGGAGGAGCAGCGGGAACAGCGACGGCAGGCCATGCTGCGGCCGGGGGAGCTGTCCCACGAGACGTTCGTGCGACAGATCGTGCAGGTCTACGGCGAGGACTACGAGCTTGCCATCGCCGACTTCCTCGACGACGTCACCGCCACGTACTGGCGGGACATGGATCCCGGCGAGGCGCCCGGTGCGAGGGATCGGCTGACCCACGTGCTGCTGGTGCGGGAGCTGGTCCACCAGACCTACCGCGACGGCACCACCCTGACCAACCAGTACGTGATCCAGAACCACCCGGGATCGGATCGCCGCTCACGCATCCACAAGCAGGTGGACGGTGATCACGTGGCGCTGAAGGACCTGAAGGAGGGCGGGGAGGCCGCCGACCGGGTCCTCCGGATCCCCGCGCTCTTCCTGACCGACCTGTTCAGCGAGCAGCCGGCCTACCGCCTGCTCGACGGCCGGGGCCGGCTCCGCGAGGCACACACCTACGGCGACTGCGACGAGTTCGAGATGGCGTACGTGCACCTGCTCGCCGCGCTGGGGATCGAGGCGGACGTGATCCTGCCCAGCAGCATCCGCCGGCTGTCCCACGTGCGTACGAGGGTGCAGATCACCGGGGAGCCGTCGCCGCTGTGGCTCGAGGTGGACAACACGCACAGCTCGGTCCGCACGTCGGCGACCGAACCGGGCGTGCACGAGGTGCCGGCCAGCCACTACGACGTGGCATGGGTGAATGCGCGCGCCACCGAACCGTTGCAGATCGGCGTGGGGCGGGAGGCGCGACTGCGGCTGGACGGGAGGCTGCGGCGAGTACTCGGGTTCGAGCCCTGAGCGTCGGCCGATCCCGGTGACCTTCTCCCACGACGAGAGACAGACCGGTGGGGGGACAGGAGTGCCCATGTTCCGTGTCCGAGTTTCCCGATGCGCGACGCTGCCCCTGCTGGTCATCCTGCTCTCCGGGTGCGAGGCCGACGTGACGGCCGGTGACGACGACACCACCGAGGATCCCACGGCGGCCGACGCGGAGATCGTGCAGACGGACCCGGAGCAGGGCCAGACCGACCACTACTACCGCAGCTCGATCGTGGTGCAGTTCTCGACCGCGGTGGAGGAGGCCAGCATCAGCCTGTCGGCCGTGGACGGTGTCGAGATCCCGGGGGAGACCACGCTCGGCGACGACGGCCTGGTGCTCACGTTCGATCCCTACGGGGACGAGAACGGGAGCCACCTGGACTGGTGCACCGGCTACGAGGCGGCGGTCTCGTGGCAGACGCAGCAGTACGTGCTCGCGTTCGAGACAGGAGGCGAGTGCAGCGATCCACCGACGCCCCCGTGCGTGGGCGAGACCTACTTCCTGGACCTGGGCTCCGCCACCTTCACCGAGCCGCCGGGGGTAGGCTCGCTGCTGAGCCAGTACATCGCTGACCTGTACCTGCTGTTCCACGTGGTCGATCTGGACCAGGCGCTGGGCACGGCCGACCTGTTCCTGGCCCGGGCCGACAAGGAGGGCAACGACTACCTGCAGGTGATGTGCGAGCCGACCACGCCGCTGGGCGAGGATGCCTCGTGGGACAATCCGTACCTCTCCATGGGGCCAACGGAGATCGGGATCGCGATCGAGGACTCACTGTGCTCCCTGACCGACGTCGAGATCGCCGGCTCGTTCGAGCCGGACGGCGACGCCATGGTCGGCGGCACGTTCGACGCGTTCATGGACACTCGCTGCCTGGACACCCTGATCGACCCCGGGGCAGAGGAGGGAGCGGCCTGCGAGCTGCTGGACTCCCTGGGGATCCCGTGCCAGCCGTGCCCGGACGAGACCGGGGATTTCTGCCTCCAGGTCAGCGCGTACGGCATCCACGCCGAGCAGGTGGACGCGACCGCCACGGATCCCGAGACCGGCGAGGAGTACGAGACGCTGATCGCGGTGACCGAGGAGATGGTGGAGGGGTGGGTGGAGGCGGGGGTTTGTTCGTGACGCGGCCTCCGGCCATGAACTTGCGCTACCAGGCCTCGCCGTACTTGTCCCACAGTCGCGGAAACCGTCTCTCGAGATCGTCGCCGTCCTCGTCCCACCTGTCTCCGGCGGGCTCCATCGGGTGGGGGCTCGCCCGGTCGGCGAGTTCCCGGCCGTGCCGGGCCTCCAGGACGTCCGCGGGCACGTAGGCGAACTCCTCGAAGAAGAAATCGGCCTCGTCATCCAAGCCGAACCCGTGCTCGGCCATGGAGTCGGGTGCCGCGATCGCGCGCTCGTAGCGGTCCCTGCCCAGGGAGGTCAGCCAGGCCCGGAAGTCCGTGAACCCGTCGTCCGAGCAACCTCCGCCGAGGATGTAGGCCGCTCCCCACAGCTCCCAGGTGTACGCCCGGTCCATGAGTGCATCGAAGAGGTTCTGGAAGGACTGGATGTCATCGGCACCCAGCTCTCCATGGGCCGCCCCCAGTCGCTCCGCCCTGCCCTCCAGATCACCTGGTGAACCTCCGTGGGCGACGTCGATCAGGGCCCAGAATTGGTCTTCGTTCATGTGCTCTGTCCTCCGGGCTGGGTTCGCGCATCTCGATGCGCGCTTGGGCAGATCGCCTTGTCCTATCTCCGGTTCAGCCGGAGCGGCAGCGTGGGCACCACGCCTGCCTCGACCTCGCACAGGATCCGCACGAGGTGTCTGAGCTGCTGCGCTGTGAGTGGCACGTCCACGAACTCCTTCGGCTCGATGTCGCCGAGACCTCTCAGACCGGAATCCTTTTCCGTCAGTCCCACACCGTGTGCGACGAACGAGGAGACCTCGCCGTCGACCTCCAGGGAGAACTCGACGAGTCCACCGCCGCGATCGACGACGTGAGCGAGCGTGACCGCCGGTTCCGGGGCGGACGGATTGCTGGTCGTCTGCGGCCCGGGTCCTGCCTGCGTTCCCGGCGGATACAGCCTGGTCGCCTGCCAGAAGTAGACACAGCTCCTGTCCGCGGCGAGCCGGTTGAGCCGTTCGACCTCGCACTCGGCCGTCTCGCGCTCGCGCACGATCTCCTTGATCGTGATCCGCGCCTGCAGGTCGGTCTCGGGGTTCAGGAAGCCATCCACCCGCACGACGGCATAGACGGGCACCTTGGGCTTGTACGTGTTGCTCATGAACAGTCCCTCGGCACGAGCCGTGCCGCGAACCGAACGGCCATCATCATCCGTCATCCCCCAGGAGCTCGTGTCCCTCGTACTCACAGTCGCACGACATCGCCCCGCCACCGCAAACAGGGCATTGTTCCAGATCGCACTCGGGTTCGTGCAGCTTGCCGATGATGGTCTTGCAGTGTCGGCAGATTCCGGTGGCGAAGTACGACCTGGCGAGGTGGGTCTCGTCGCCGAAGGGAATCCGCTGCCATTGCCGCCCCAGGCAGATGTAGCTCCTCTCATCCTGAGCGGCCTTAAGGTGCTCCGCCCAGTCACGGGTCATCCGCTGGCCGAAGAACTCGACGATGTCTTCCGGTCTCCCCATCAGTCCTCCCAAGGGCTACGACTGCGGATCTGGCCGAACGGCACCTGTTGGATCAAGGCACCCGGATCGGCAGCACCAGCCACTCGGACTCGTCGTACTCCGACCGGAACATGACCTCGCCAGCGGCGACGAAGTCGTCGGCCGTGTGGGGGAGCACGCCCTCGATCTCCAGGGCGAGGTCGGCGGCCAGGCCCGGGTAGAGGTCCACGTGGTCGTCGCCCTCGAGACTGGCGACGACCCGCGCCGGGGAGCCCAGGTAGTAGCGCTCCTCCAGCTCGAACGGGGTGCTGTCCGCGTCCTTGTCGTGATGGGCCGCCCTCATCTCCACGGTGTACGTGCCCGATCCCGAGATCTCGATCTCCCCTCCCCTGGCCCCGACCCAGCTCCGCGACACGGCGTTGCCGTCCGCGTCCAGGATGCGCAGGGCCACGTCCGTCATCTGGCTGTAGTCCTCCAGCGCGAACTGCATGCGGAACGAGGCCCGCGGCCGGTCCGTGGTCAGCTCGAACGTCTTCGTCCACCCGTCCGCCGGCGCCTCCTGCTCGCTCGTGCTCTGCAGCCGGTCGATCCACCCGCGCACCTCGCCGCTGAACGGTTCGTCGTACACGTTGACCACGGTCACGCTCGCGGACGCGGGTTCGCTCGCCCCGCCCTCGATCTCCCCGACCACCCCCGGCGTCGCGCTCAGCCCGAAGAAGCGCACGCCCAGCTCGCACACCGAGTCCGTGACCGCGTCGTGTGCGCCGATCAGGTCCATCTCCCAGGTGCCCGGGATCAGCTCGTCGTGGTCCACCCGGATCACCAGTTCCCCACCCCGCTCGCTGTCCGCCGAGCCCTGGCGCCGCCCGGCCGGCGCGCCGATGGGCGCGTACAGCTCGGTCCACACCCGGCCGTCCCGCCCCTCGGGCACTTCCACCCGGATCTCCATGGCCGTGGCCCCGGGGGGCACCTGCAGGAAGAACCGACCCACGTCCCCGGGACCGAGCCGCAAGTCGCGCCAGGTACGCTCCGCGCCGCCCACGAACCGCTCGGGCACCACCACCACGGCCATCAACTGGAACGCGGGCGCGCCCTGGCCCAGGGGCGTGCCCAGCACCCGGCCCACGTACACGCCGGGCTGCCGCAACCTCGACGCGTCGAACCGCAGGGACACGGCCTTGTCCTGCTCCCCCTGGAACTGCAGCCGCGCTCGGTCCACGCTCAGCCACGACGTGTCGCGGCGCAGCGCCACGTCCCCGGGCGGCGGCAGCCCGGCGGCCCCCACCACCCCCCCCGCGCTCTATCCGCCGCGGCCCTCGTCCCCCGCTCCGCCTCGCCGTGACGCTGCTTCGCGACACGTCCACGGTCGGCGTCAGCCGGTCGTCCCCATCCACGCCCGCGGCGAACACCGGTGTGATCGTGAACCGCTGGCCCTTGCGCCGGTCGGGCACGTAGCCCCCGGCCCGCCAGTACGCGTTGCGCCCCCCGAATCCCGGCGGCGTGGGGCTGCCCAGCTCCACGTGGAAGGTCAGCGGCTGCGCGCCGCTGCGCCGGCTGTCCACCAGCCGCTCGAGCACCTTCCACGCGCCCGGCACCTGGACCAGGCCGAAGCCCTGGTCCAGCGGGCCGTAGCCCACGACCGGCCGCGCGGACGCCCACAGGGACCGGCGGATCTCCTCCCAGGTGGGCTCGAATCCCTCGGCCGCGGCCGCGCTCAGCAGCAGCGCCACCGCGCCCGCCACCTCGGGCGAGGCCATGGAGGTGCCGCTCTTGACCGGCCGCTCGTCGTACGGCGCCACCGTGGAGAACGCCAGCCCTGGCGCGACCACGTCCGGCTTGGGCGCGTCGCCCCCGCGGCTGGAGTAGTACACGACCCGGTCCGCGCCGATGTCCCGGCCGCGCAGGTTCACGGCCAGCTCGCGAGTGAAGTAGCTGCCCACGGAGATCACGTTGCGCGCGGCTGCCGGGATCCCGGTGGAGGAGATGCCGGGGCCCTCGTTGCCGTTGGAGGTCACGATCACCAGCTGCGGGTGCTCCTGGACCAGCTCGTCGAGGAACGCCTCCATGCCGCCCGCGCCCTCGAGCCCGGACGAGATGCCGTAGCTGAGGTTGAACACCAGGGGCACGCCGCCCCGCTCCTTGGACCACTGCGCGCCGAACTCGAATGCCCTCTGCATGGACCCGGTGGTGGTGGCCCCGCCCGGCAGCTGGTTGTGGCCGATCTTCAGCGACATCACCTGCGCGCCCGGGGCCACCCCGTCCTGGCCCTGCACGCCGCCGATGGCCTGCCCGGCCGCGATCCCGGCCACGTGGGTCCCGTGGCCGCCGTCGTCGAAGTGCAGCGACAGGGTCTCCTCGTCGGCCAGCACCGTGGGCGCCAGCACCAGGGGCGTGGCCGTCTGCCCGCCGTCCAGGGGATCGCCCTGCAGCACGAACGCCTGCTGCGTGTCGCCGTAGTCGCCCAGTTCCTCCTCGTCGGCCAGGTCGCCGTCGCCGTCCGTGTCCACGCGCAGGATCCAGCGGTCATCCACCGGCCAGCAAGCCACGGCCCAGCGGCCCTCCTGGCTGCCGTCACCGTTGAGGTCCGCGCTGCGGCTGCCCCTGAACGCGCTCTCCTCGATCACGCCCAGCAGCAGGCCCTCGGTGCCCTCGGTCAGCCCGGCCACGGTCCACTCGTCCGGGTGCCAGGCCGCGCCGTCGCGCCAGTCGGCCGCGGCCAGGGCCACGTCCCCCTGGCCGGAGAAGTCCCGCGCCTCGATCACCTTGACCTCGCCCGTGGAGGTGGACAGCAGGCCGGCCACGCTCATGTCCACGCCACTGTCCACCACGGCGATGACCGCGCCACGGCCGTCCCACTCGGGGTGGGCAGTGACGAACGCATCCACGCCCATGGAGGTGCGGTCGAGGTGGGGCCAGGGCTCGTCGGCCTGGGCGGCACCAACGGGCAGCAGGAGAGATACGAGCAGCAGGATCCGGGTCATGGAACAGCTCCCGTGAATAAAAGGGACGCTCATAAGTTGATAAGTTCTCGGACACGTAACTTAGCAACGATCGGGCGCGCATTCACATGAGCGAGATCTTCGGCCCCTTCGAGCTGTTGGAGCGCCTCGGCAGCGGCGGCATGGCCGAGGTGTGGCGCGCCGTGTACCGCCGCGGCGCGTCCGGCTTCGCCAAGGAGGTGGCGGTCAAGCGGATCCTGCCTCACCGGCTGGAGGAGCCGGACCTGCGCACCTGGTTCGAGGACGAGGCGCGCATCGGCTCACGGCTGCGCCACCGCAACATCGTGGAGGTGTACGACTTCGGCGAGGTGGACGGCGCGCCCTACCTGTCCATGGAGGTGGTGGAGGGCTGGTCCCTGGGCCAGGTCCTGGACCGCTGTCGGGCCGTGGCCGCGCCCCTGCCGGTCGAGGCCGTGGTCGCCCTGGGCCTGCAGGCCTGCGACGGGCTAGCCTACGCGCACGATGCGCTCGATCCCCGTGGCAACGAACTGCGCGTCGTTCATCGTGACCTGAAGCCCGGCAACCTGATGCTGGACCCGCAGGGGCGCGTGAAGGTGATGGACTTCGGCATCGCCAAGGCCACCACCAACGCGTTCCTCACCCAGACCGACGTGGTGCGGGGCACGCCGTGCTACATGAGCCCGGAGCTGTGCGAGGGCCTCGACGCGGATCTTCGCTCCGACCTGTTCAGCCTGGCCGCGATCCTGGCCGAAGCCGTGCTCGGCGATCCCATCTTCCTGGAGGACAGCCCGTATCGCACGATGCACCGCATCGTGCACGGCGACGCCGCGGCCGAGCTGGCCATGATCGGGGAGAGGAATCCCGCGCTCGCCGGGGCGCTGGGCCGGGCGTTGCAGAGCGAGCCGGACCAGCGGTTCGGTGACGCTGGTGCGCTCCGGGAGGCCCTGGAACCGGCCGCGAGCGCGGACGGCGACGAGGTGCTGCGGTCCACGGTGAACGAGCTGATGCAGCGCGCTGCGCCGGACGAGGCCGGCAGCTCCACGCTGCTGCTCCCGCCCACGCTCGAGGAGCCCACCGACCCGGTGCATCTGGACGCGGACGAGATCCCGGTGCGGCCCTTCCCCTGGCCGTTCGTGGCGGTGGGTGCGGTGGTGGTCGTCGCGGTGGTCGGCCTGCTGGTGGTCCGGCCGTGGGGCGGTGGCGTTGCACCATCCCCGCCGCCCCCGGACGAGCGGGCCGTGGAGGAGGTCGCGGTCGAGGAGCCGGTGGAGGAGGCCTCGCTGGGTGGGGATGCGAGCGCCGACAGCGCTCCTGACGAACTGGCGACCGAAGTGAACGTTCCCGAACCGCCCCCCGAGCCCGTGACCGAGGCGCCGGAGGAGCCAACCGAGACGCCGGAAGAGCCCACCGAGGGCATCGAGCCGGCCGAGGAGGCCGATCCCACCCCGGCCGAGCCCGAGGAGGCCGGGTTCGTGTGGCGAGAACGGGACCCGGCGGCAGTGCAGGCGCTGGTGCAGTCCGACGCAGCGATCGCGGCGTGCTTCGCGGCGGGTGAGGAGGGAACGCCTGATGCCGCGCGCGTGGCGTTCACGATGACAGCGGACGGTGTGTTCGGCGCGCTACGCCTGACGGATCCGGCACTGGCGGCCTCTCCAGCCGGAACCTGCATCCTCGACCGCCTGAGAGAGATGAGCTTCGACGAGGCCTCGGTCGACTACAGCGGCACGATGGTGATCCGCCACCTGGATCTGCCCGACCTGCCCGAAGGCCTGTAACCGCCCCCAACCCAAGTCCCGAACCGCCTCCGCCGGGGACATGCACACGAAACCCACCCCGATGTTCCGAGCGGCCCCCATCCCAACGGGGTTTCTTGTGCGTGTCCCCTGTGCCGCCTCCAACCACCGGTGGGATCCCCGGAGCCTGCGGAGCAGGCGACGGGCCGCGACCCGAGGAGATCGAGAGAGGACCGTACAGATCCGGTCGGGCGATTGGGGGCGATACGGGGACAGGTACAAGTAACTCCGGTAGGAAGGGGGTGATTCGAGAGTCCGGGGTGAGTTACGTGTACCTTTCCCCGTCCGGGGTGGTTCGGTGCGGGGCGGGATCGAAACGGATCGGGGCTTCGTGCCCATCCCCGTCCGGGGTGGTTCGGTGCGGGGCGGGATCGAAACGGATCGGGGCTTCGTGCCCATCCCCGTCCGGGGTGGTTCGGTGCGGGGGCGGGATCGAAACGGATCGGGGCTTCGTGCCCATCCCCGTCCAGGGTGGTTCGGTGCGGGGGTGGAGGTCAGCCCAGCCGCCGCCGCCCCACCAGCACCAGCAACCCCACCAGCAACCCGGCGATCGACGCCGGCCGCGCCTGGGCCGCGGCATCACACGAACAGTCGTCGTCGTCGGCCACGGCCGAGTCGTCGTCGTCCGGGGCCTCGGCCGTGTCGTCGTCGGCCGCGCTGTCGTCGTCACCGGTGTCGTCGTCGCCCGTGTCGTCGTCGCCCTGGCACTCCTCCTCCTCGTCGTCGGTGAGGTCGTCACAGTCGTTGTCCAGGCCGTCGTCACAGACCTCCTCGTGATCCGGGTGCACCTCGGACCGTGAGTCGTCGCAGTCGTCGCCGCCGCAGTCGTCGTCGATGAAGCCGTCCGCGTCCGCGTCCACGTCGTCGAGCACGCCGTTGCAGTCGTTGTCGAGCTCGTCGCACAGCTCGGGCGCCCCCGGGTAGACGTCCGCGTCCGCGTCGTCGCAGTCACCGTCGCACTCGGTCACGCCGTCGCCGTCGTCGTCGACGTCCGTGTCCTCGTCCGCGGTCTCGTCGCAGTCGTTGTCGATGGTGTCGCACAGCTCGGGCGCGCCCGGGTACACAGCCGGGTCGGTGTCGTCGCAGTCGCCCGCGCACACGGTCCAGCCGTCGTGGTCGTCGTCGGCCTCGTCCGCGGGCAAGTTGCCATCGCAGTCGCTGTCCACGCCGTCACAGAGCTCCTCGGCGCCGGGGAACGCCGTGGCGATCGTGTCCTCGCAGTCGCCGTCGCACACGGTGACGCCGTCGTCGTCCATGTCCAGGCAGCCGGTCAGGTAGACCCGGCCGCTGTCCGAGGCCACCGCGTCGTAGCCCCAGGCGCCGATCAGCAGCTCCTCGAAGCCGTCGCCGTCCACGTCGCCGGCGAACGACACGGACGCGCCAGCGTGGTCGCTGGCGGTCTCCCCGATGAACGACTCGTCCGCGTCGGCCAGGGCCATGTCCTTGCTCCAGCCCCAGGCGCGGCCGGTGAACAGGTAGACCTGCCCCGCGTCGCTGCCGTTCTCGCCGTTGTCCGACGCGCCGATCAGGATGTCGTCCAGGCCGTCGCCGTCCACGTCGCCGCCGCCCGCCAGCGACGCTCCGGAGCCGTCGCCCGCGGCCTCGCCCAGGAACGAGGCGTCCGCGAACACCAGCCAGTCGTCCAGGATCCAGCCCTTCTCGCGGCCCAAGATCAGGTAGGTCTGGCCCGCCTGGGAGGCGCCCTCGCCGTCGTGGTAGGCGCCCACGAGCATGTCGGCCAGGCCGTCGCCGTCCACGTCGCCCGCGCCGGCCACGGCCTGGCCCGCGTACGCGGCCATGGATTCGCCCATGAACGACGCGTCCACCGTGCCCAGGGAGGTGTCCACCACCAGGCCGCTGTCGCGCCCCAGCACCATGTAGGCCTGGCCGGCCGCGGCCGCGGACTCGGCGTTCTGCGGAGCGCCGATCAGGATGTCGTCGTAGCCGTCTCCGTTCACGTCGCCCACGATGGCCGCGGACGTGCCGGACTGGTCGTCCTCGGCTTCGCCGAGGAAGGAGGCGTCGGCCAGGGACAGCGGCGTGTTCTGCGCGAACCCCGACGTGCGGCCGAACACGAGGTAGGTCTGGCCGGCCATTGGCCCGACCTCCTCGTTGGCCGGCGCGCCGATCAGCACGTCGTCCAGGCCGTCGCCGTTCACGTCGCCGCCCCCCGCCACCAGCGAGCCGGCCCAGTCGCCGGACGCCTCGCCGGTGTAGGAGATGCCCACGTTCTCCAGCGGCGTGTCCGGGAGCCAGCCCGACTCCGCGCCGAGCACGATGTAGGCCTTGCCCGCCTGGGTGGCGGCGTCGCCATTGCGGTACGCGCCGATCAAGAAGTCGTCCAGGCCATCGCCGTCCACGTCACCCGCACCCGCCACCGAGGTGCCGGCGAAGTCGTTGGAGCCCTCACCCCAGAACGAGGCGTCGGCCGCCGCGACCTCCATCAGGGCCGGGTAGCCGGCCTCGCGGCCGAGGACCAGGTAGGCGTGCCCGGCCTGGATGTCGCCCACGTCGTCCAGCGGGGCGCCGATCACGAAGTCGTTCAGGCCGTCGCCGTTCACGTCGCCGACCCCGGCCAGGGACTCGCCGAGGTTGTCCTCGTGGCCCTCGCCGGTGATCAGGGTGTCGGCCTCGGCAAGCGGTGTGTCCGAGGCCAGGGAGGGTGAGGATGTCAGCAACAGGCCCAGGCCCGTGCCCATGACCAGGCAGCGGTGTGCAGTGCGCATTGGGTCTCCCGGATGGCTGGCGACCAGTGTATCGCCTGTGGCGAATGGCCGCAGGGGGTCGTGAGGATCAGGCGCGTCGCCGGACGGCCAGGATCGACAGCAGCGCGGCCAGCGCCGCGGCGAATGGCGCTGCCCGGTGGCCGGTGGCCGCGCGGCACTGGCACCCACCTCCGCCCAGCTCGACGTTGTCGTAGGGCGTGTTCGACGTGTCGTCGTCGTCCGTGGTGTCGTCGTCATCGTCCGTGGTGTCGTCGTCGTCGCCCACGGTGTCGTCGTCGTCACCGGTCATGCAGTCGTCGTCGAGGTCGTCCACGGCATCGTCGCAATCGTTGTCAACTCCATCGAAGCAGTCCTCGACCGCGTCCGGGTGTACGTCCGCGTCGGCGTCGTCGCAGTCCTCGCCCCCGTCGCCGCCGTCGAACCCGTCCCCGTCCGCGTCGGTCACGTCTGCGCCGTCGCAGTCCTGGTCCACGCCGTCGTAGGGGATCTCCGCGGCCCCGGGCCAGGCGTCGGGATCGGTGTCGTCGCAGTCCCCGGTGCAGGTGGTGAACCCGTCGCCGTCCACGTCGTCGAGGTCGAGGTCGCCGTCGTTGTCGTCGCAGTCGTCGCACTCGGTGTAGCCGTCGGAGTCCTCGTCGGGCTC
>CAZXHG010000124.1:0-29417 GCA_964639985.1 uncultured Rickettsiales bacterium | reverse complement strand
GTCGTCGCAGTCGCCGTCACACTCGGTGATGCCGTCGCCGTCGTCGTCCACCTCGGACAGGTCGATGCTGCCGTCGCAGTCGTTGTCCCGCTCGCCGTCGCAGATCTCGGGCGCGCCCGGGTACACGGCCGCGTCGTCGTCGTTGCAGTCGTCGCACATGTAGCCGTCGCCGTCGTCGTCGTCCACGTCGTCGGGCGTGCCGTTGCAGTCCGTGTCCACGCCGTCGCAGGCCTCGTCCGCGCCCGGGTTGATGGCGGCGATCAGGTCGTCGCAGTCGCCGTCACACTCGGTGTAGCCGTCCCCGTCGTCGTCGAGCTCGTCCGGTTCGAGCGTGCCGTCGCAGTCGTCGTCCGAGGACCCGTTGCAGGTCTCGGCTGCGCCCGGGTAGACGTCGGCCATCGTGTCATCGCAATCGCCGTCGCACTCCCCGTACCCGTCGCCGTCGTCGTCCGGCAGGTCGTCGATCCCCCCATCGCAGTTGTCGTCGTAGCCGTTGCACTGCTCTTCCTTGCCCGGGTAGATGTTGGCGTTGAGCGGAAAGCAGTCCCCGTCGCACTCGCTGTACCCGTCGCCGTCCTGGTCGATCTCGGCGGCGTGGTCCACGCCATCGCAGTTGTTGTCCGCGATGCCGTCGCAGTCCTCGGCAGCGCCGGGGTTGACCGCGGCCTCGTCGTCGTTGCAGTCCCCGTCGCACAGCGAGTACCCGTCCGCGTCGAGGTCCCACGTCTCGACCGTGTACGCGTAGCAGTCGTCGTCGACGCCGTTGCAGATCTCCTCTGCGCCCGGGTTGATCGTGTCGTCGGTGTCGTCGCAGTCGTCGCACTCGCTGTAGCCGTCGCCGTCCATGTCGGGCAGCTCGTCGACAGCGACGTCGCAGTAGTTGTCCGTGTTGTCGCACACCTCGGCGTTGCCGGGCCGGTTGTCGGGGTTGTTGTCGTCGCAGTCCCCGGTGCAAGTGCTGAATCCGTCGCCGTCGTTGTCCGTCCACTCGTCGGTCACGCCGTCGCAGTTCTGGTCCACGCCGTCGTTGCAGATCTCGGTCGCGAAGGGGTGGACGGCGGCGTTGCCGTCGTCGCAGTCCCCGTCGCACTCCGACCAGCCGTCCCCGTCCGCGTCGGACTCGTCGCACATCAGGAAGGCCAGGCTGTCGGCGAGCACCTCGGCCGCCTCCACCGGATCGCTGAACAGGGGCGAGAAGGGCGCGCTCCAGAACATCGTGCGGTACGACGCGTCGAGCTTGCGCACCACGCCGAAGTCCCACTGACCGTTGATCCCCATGTAGGTGCCGACCGCGTCCACGTCCGGGTGCATCGAGTCGGCGTAGTTCTGCATCTCCACGTCGTCGAAGGAGTACGCCGGCGACAGGTGCCCCCCGGACACCGGGTCCCCGGGCACGCCGTACACGCCCTCGTCCATCATCACGTCGTCCGACACGATGCGGTTGGCGTCCACGCCCAGGTACTCGTCGAGCAGCTCGTCGGCGGTCCCGCCGAGCGTGTACAGGTAGTCCTGGCTGGAGAACAGCAGCCGCCCGCCGGCGTCGAGGTAGTCCAGCATCGCGTCCAGCCCGTCACCGTTGGGGCCGATCAGGCCGCTGCCATCCCAGCCGGTGAAGTTCTCACCGGTGAACCACACGACCAGGTCGTGGGCCTGCATGTCCGCCGTGGTCGGCTGGTCCTCGCCCGCGGTGATGTCCACCACGGTGTAGGCCGCACCGATGGTGGTCAGCGAGTCGGTCCACAGGGACTGCAGGTCCCCGGTCTCCCCCAGCTCGAGGCCGTCGTCGTCGACGAGCAGCACGTCGTAGGACTGGGCTGCGGCGGAGCCAGCCATCAGCAGGGTCGTGGTCGCCGCGAGGGCGCACAGAACACGAGTCAGCGGTCGCATGAACGAGACCTCCGTACCAACATCTTCACCAGGGTTCCCGTCGTCCCCGTAACGGCCACCCTTCCCACCTCCGCGGAACCCCGAACGGCGTTCGGGATCTTCATTGTATCGCCCGTGCGAAGGGAACTGCCACCCGGGTTCGTGCCCGCGCGCAGGTTGAGGTATCCTCGTACAGTCCCCAGGGAGTTTCGAGATGACGTTGCTGCAACGATTCTGCCTGCTGTGTGTCCTGCTGACGTGCGCTCCCGCCGCGGCCGAGCCGCTGGTGATCTACGGTCCGGGGTCCCCCAACAGCGACCTGGCTGCCCGGGCGGTCAAGGTGGCGGAGGACTCCTACGGCGTGACCGTGGGGGTGGAACAGCTGGTCCACGTCAACGAGGTGCCCTTCCCCGCGGCCGTGCCGCTGTGGATGATGGGCGACTCCGAGGTGATCCCCTGCCGCGGCGCCTCGATCACCGCCGCCGAGCTGACCGAGCTGCTCGAGGAGGCCGAGGCCTTCGAGGGGGACATGGACTGGGGCGCCGCCACCAAGGTGCTCGAGGACGCCCAGGCCGCCCTGTCCTGCTCCGGCGAGATCATCGACAAGACCCTGCTGTGGCGCCTGTTCTTCATCCACGGCGCCATCGCCTACTTCGACGGCCGCACCGGCGAGGCCTCGGACCACTTCCGCATGGCCCTGGGCATCGACCCGGCCGCCCGCTTCGACCCCAACTTCCCGCCCCAGGTACAGGCCGCCTACCTCAACGCCCGCGAGGAGCTGCAGCTGGCCCAGAAGGCCTACTTCAGCTTCCTCGGCGCCAAGGAGGGCATCACCGAGATCTGGCTGGACGGCAGCCTGATCCCCATCGATCCCGGCGGCATGTCCGAGGTGCACTCGGGCTACCACCTGCTGCAGTACCGCACCCGGCTCAACGTGGTGTACAGCGTGCCGTTCAAGGTCAAGCCAGCCGGCGAGGCGACCCTGGTCAGCGGCAGCGGCTACTCCTGGGCCATCCTGACCGGGGAGTCCGATCCCAAGGCGGAGCCCATCGCCAGGCAAGCGCTCGGCAACATCCCCGGCGCCACGGAGGCTATCTACGTGGTGTCCATGGACGACGACGCGTCCATCTACTGCTACACCCCGGTCACCGGCGAGTTCGACCGCCCGGCAGTGGCCGTGGCCGACTCGGGCACGCCCGACGACGGCACCGACACCCCTCCCGACGACGGCACCCCGCCCGACGACGGCCAGACCGACACCCCGCCCGATGACGGGACCGACACCCCGCCCGACGACGGCCAGACCGACGTGGTCGACCCGCCGGACGACCCGGGCACGACGCCGACCACCACCTCCCGCCAGTTCGGCGTCAACGTGGGCGGCGGCGCGCTGGTGCACATCGGCGGCACCTCCATGGCCTGGGGCGGCCTGGGCCTGGACCTCGTCGGCCGCCTGGCCGGCGGCCTGCACCTCGACGGCGGGTTCCGCCTCGGCCTGCGCGGGTCGGAGGTGGGCATCAACGTGTTCCCCCTCGGCCGCATCGGTGTGCGCTACGCATTCACCGAGACCGTGGCCCGGCCCTTCGTGGGCGGCCTGTTCGCCCTGGGCGCGGGCAACGCCGACACCGGCCCCCAGCCTGGCGGCCTGCTCGCCGGCGGCGTCATGATCGAACCCGGCGCCGGCCGGCACATGCGCATCACCATCGAGCTGTCCGGCGGCTACGTCGGTGGCGGATTCGTGGGGCTCAACATTGGAGTCGGCCCCATCTTCTGATCCCGCCCCGCAGCCCCTCGACCACCGCCCTCAACCCAAGCTCCGAACCGCATCCGCCGGGGTCAGCCCGCTACTCGGGGCGTCCAACCGACTCCGATGCATCCCGAACACGTCCGAAACGCTCCCAGTCGCGGCCTGACCCCGTACCGCCTCCAATCACCTGACCGGATCCGTACGGTCCGCATGGATCACTTCAGATGAACAGCTGCGTCTGAACCGTCACCACCTGGGAGATCTCCGCCCCCTCCTCCCCCGGCTCGTGCACCATGCCCAGCTGCAGCTTGATGTTGGCGTTGTGGCCGTGCAGCCACCAGTTGAGGCCCACGTGGCCGCCGAGCATGTGGTCGGAGGCCGACGACGCGCCGCGGGGGGCGAACCAGTCGAGCACCACGATCGGCTCGAGCTTGCCGAAGGCGTAGCCCAGGTCGAACAGCGCACCCATGCCCGCGCCCGGGTGGTCGGCTCCGCCGTAGTAGACGTACGCGAGCTGGCCGCTGAGGCGGTTGTCGCCCAGGGGGATGTCCATGAACAGGTCGCCGCCGAAGGCGTAGTAATGGGACCCGTCGCCGAACGCGTCCGGCTCCACGTCGAACGCCCCGCCGACGCTCAAGATCTTCTTCTTGCCCAGGTAGGTCCCCCCATGGAAGAAGCCTGCCTCCGCATCGAAGGCGTTGAACTCCAGCCGCCCGGAGAACCGGGGGATGTCCGAATCGCCCGCGGGCACGCCATTGGTGATCGCCACGCGGTAGGTGAAGTGGTCCTTCAACAGGGCACCACGGAAGGCCACGCCGTTGTCCCGCCACACGAAGCTCGAACCCGCCGGGTAGCGCACCAGCGCGGCGTGGTAGTCCAGGGTGTGCAGGTTGACCGCGCCCTGGTGGGCGTGGTGGATGAACGGCACCAGCAGCATGCCCAGGTCCACCTTGAACGCGTCGTGGATCTCGAACGCCACGAACGCGTCCTGCACCATCATGTCCGGGGTCCAGTCCCCCTCCTTGCCCCAGTTGGGCTGGTCGGTCTCCATGAAGAACTTCACGAACGGCGAGACCTGCCCCATCAGGATGAGTCGCGAGCGGCGGATGTAGAACTCGTGGCTCGCCTCCGGTGACGCCAGCGGATCACGGCTCAGCTGCACCCACGGCTGGACCAGGTAGTGCACGTCGAGGAACACGTCCTCGTTCGCCTCGATCCTCACGGCCGCCGCGGGCCGGACCGAGCCCAGCAGCAGCGCGGCGGTCAGCGCGAACGACACGGTACGGGTGGTGGTCGTCATCGGGCACCTCCAGGATTCGGGACGCGCGTGGATCTAGTCGGCGGCTCCCACGTCGTCAAGCCGCGCTGCAGCGCACCGCGCCCGCGCGCACAGAACCCTTCCGATCGGGCCGGTGACGCGCTAGCCTGGAATGCAGGCAGGGAGGAGCGATGCGCGCCCTCGACATCGGGTCGCTGGTCGGGCTGGCGGCCGTAGTGGCAGCCATCGTCGCGGCCCTGTGTCTCGAGGCGTTCGTGCTGTAGCCGGTCCTACTCCACGTCCTGCATCGTGAACACGCCGATCGCAGCACCGACGAAGGCCGCGGTGTACGCGGCGATCAGGCCCAGCTGCTTCCAGCTCTCCGACAGGAACTCGCCGATCGTCATCTCGCCCGCGCCGAAGAAGTAGGCGACCACGAAGTTGCGGTTGGCCAGCAGGGTGAAGGGCTTGATCTGCCCGAAGATCTCGTACTCCAGCGCCTGGGTCACGTAGGGGAACGTCAGCCACACGCCGCCGTCGATGATCAGCAGGATGATGGTGTAGGTCACGGTCAGCGCCGTGGACCGGGTGACCACGGCCAGCAGCGCCGTGATCGCCAGGATCGGCAGCATGCTGATCGAGAACGCCAGGTACTTCACCGCCAGCTCGGCCAGCCGCAGCCCGAAGGACTGCTCCATGCCCAGCCCCACCGGCAGGTCGGCCCCGGCCATCACCATCTGCCGCGACGTGCCGAACGCGGCCAGGCCCAGCACCGACGCCACGAGCATGGCCACGGCCAGGATCAGCATCACGTACAGGAACGAGGCCGTGAACTTGGCGCCGAACACGCGCCAGCGTGCCACGGGCCGGATCAGCAGCAGCGAGTACGTTCGCTGCGCGTACTCGCCCGCGAACAGCTCGCCCACCACGGCCAGCAGCACCACGCCCATGACCGGCAGGTACAGGGCGAACAGGGTCCACTCGCCGCCCTGGATCCCGTCGAACAGGTCCGCGGGCAGCCCGCCCTGGGCCTTGGCACCCCAGCGTTGGATCCCGTGCACGCCGAACATCACCACGAACACCAGCAGGCCGTGGATCACGGCCACCACCAGGCCAGCCATGGCGAACCCGCGCCGCCAGAGCTTGATCCACTCCGCGTGGACCATGCCCGCCGTCTCGCGCAGCCAGTTCATTCGATCTGCTCCCCGGCCGTACCCGTGACCTGGATGAAGAAGTCCTCCAGCGTCATGCGCTGCGGGACCAGCGCCCGGACCCCGACCCCGGCCTCGACGAGCATCCGGTTCAGCTCGGCCGGCCGGTCCTCGCTCAGCCGCAGCAGCATCTCGCCGGTGGGCGCCTGGCCCACGGCCTCGGCCCAGGTCAGCACCTCCAGCACCCTGGCCGCAGCCTCGGTGTCGTCCACCTCCAGTCGCACCTCCAGGGCGCCGTCCGGCTGCAGCAGCTCGGCCACCGGCCCCTGCGCGACCAGGATTCCGTTCTGGATGATGCCCACCCGGTTGCACAGCTGGCTGACCTCGGCCAGCAGGTGGGAGCTGACGAACACGGTCAGCCCGAACTTGGCGTTGAGGTCACGCACCAGCTCGCGGACCTCGCGCATGCCCGCCGGATCGAGGCCGTTGGTCGGCTCGTCCAGCACCATGATCTTGGGCTGGGTCATCAGCGCCTGGGCGATGCCCAGCCGTTGCTTCATGCCCAGCGAGTAGGTCTTCACCAGCTCGTCGGCGCGCTTCGTCAACCGCACGCTCTCGAGCACGTCGTCGATGGTGCGCAGGTCGATGCCGCCGGAGTAGGCCCCCAGCACCCGCAGGTTGTCTCGTCCGGTGAGGTAGGGGTACAGCGCGGGTGTCTCCACGATCCCGGACAACTGCCGGCGGCACTCGGTGGGCTTGTCCGAGCCGAAGATGCGCACCGAGCCGGCGTCACTGCCGATCAGCCCCAGGATCATGCGGATGGTCGTGGTCTTGCCCGCGCCGTTGGGCCCGAGGAAGCCGTAGATGTCGCCGGGGTGGATCTCCAGCGACAGGTCGTTGACGACCGGCTTGTCGTCGTAACTCTTGGTCAGACCGACGGTCTGGAGAGCGATCTCCTGGGACACGGGTCCCCCGGTCAGTCGCGCAGGTAGGGGAAGCCCTCGGGCTTGACCACCAGCACGGCGCAGGTGGCCTTCTTGACGACGCGCTCGGCCGCCGATCCCAGCAGGAAGTCCTTGATCGTGGTGCGGCCGTGGCTGCCCATCACGATCACGTCGACCTGGGCCTCCTCGGACGCCCGGATGATCTCGTCGGCGATGCCGCCGGAGGCCACGCGGTAGGCCAGGCGCTCGCTCGGCACCTCCTCCATGCCCTCGGTCATCAGCGCCTCCATGGCGTCGCGCACGTCGTCGCGGACCCGGCGCTCCTCGTCCTCGATGGCCTCCATCTCCAGCGCAGCCGAGGCGTGCTCGTCGTACACGTCACGCGCAGGCCGATCGGTCACGTGCAGGAAGAACGCGTTGGCCTCGTACTTGCTGGCCAGGCTCAACGTCAGCGCCACCGCCTTGCGCGAGTTCTCCGACAGGTCGGTGGGACACAGGATCCGCTTCATATCCAGCATGTTGCCTCCCGCCCCAGCAGACACCACCGGTCCCTGGGTCCTTCCCCTGCCGCGGTCGTGTGCGGTCAGGACAGGCGACAGGTTTACCATCGCCGCGGACTCGCATCAATCCGTTGAACTGTTCGCACGCCCGCAGGACGTCCGCGCGCGCGCCTGGATCTAGGGCTCGAGCTGCTGCCCGATCACCTCCAGCAGGCAGCTCGCCGACGCACATCGTCCGGGCTCACGCCACTGCACGTCGGCAAGCGCGCGCGGGCCGATCGGTCGCTGCACCTCCACGCCGTTGAGCCACACGTCGGGGCACCCGCCAGCCACGGCCGCGTTGACCATGTCGATGGCGTGGGTCGTGTAGTCCCCCTGCGCGTGGTCCTCGCAGGCCTGCTCCCGCAGGTAGCGGCAGCGCAGCTCGCCCACGTGGCGCACGGCCTCCCGCGCCCCCCAGAAGGTCTCGTCGTCCAGGCCGTGGCCCATGGCCGGCTTCATGATCGTGCCGAAGGAGGTGATCACCTGGCGGTCCCCCGGCCCCTCCCAGTCCAGGACCCAGTCCACCCCCAGCCGCGCCCCGTGCTCGGCCACCACGGGCATCACCGAGGCCACGCCCAGGGAGATGGCCAGCACGCCGAGCCGGCGGCCGTCGAACCGCGGGGAGCGGGCCAGGAATTCCAGCGCGGCCAGGGTCGCGGCCTGGCAGTTCGGGCCGCCATAGTCGTACGTACCCCACGACCGCCCCATGCCCGGGGGGTCGAAGTGGGCGCACACGCACCCCAGCGCCGCGATCTCGTCCGCGGCCACGATCGCGCTGAGCTTGTCGAACGACGTGCCCGTGCCATCCAGGCCCGGCACCAGCAGCACCGCAGGCAGCGGATCGAGCCCGGGCGGGCCGTGCATGTGCAGGTACACGCGGTAGCCGTCGGGCAGGGTGAGCCAGAAGTCGTCGTCGTGCATGCGCCCGATCGCGCCCACGGCGCGCCCGCGCATTCGCCGACCGCGCAGCCGCGCTTCGTCCATCAACTCTCGGAAGCGTGCCAGCATGGACTCCTCGTCCGGTCCGGCTCGAACGGTAGCACAATCCAGCGGGCCGTATGCTACCCTCCCGCACCGCCAGCGGCGAGGAGTGCAGCGATGGCCAATCCCTACGACCTGTTCACCGAGCGAGGGTTCATCTACCAGTCCACGGACGAGGCAGCGCTGCGCGAGGCCTTCGCCGCCGGCCCGGTCACCGCCTACGTGGGCTACGACCTCACGGCCAGCTCCCTGCACATCGGCAGCCTCGTCAGCATCATGATGCTGGCCCACCTGCAGCGCGAGGGCCACGCCCCCATCGCGCTGGTCGGCGGCGGCACCACCCGCATCGGCGACCCGTCGGGCAAGACCGAGATGCGAAAGATGCTGACCGGCACGAGGATCGACGAGTTCAAGCAGGGCATCAAGGCCAACCTGGCCCAGTTCCTCACCTTCGGCGACGGCGCGGGCGAGGCCCGCATGGTGGACAACGCCGACTGGCTGCTGTCGGTCAACTACGTGGAGTTCCTGCGCGAGGTCGGCCGCCACTTCTCGGTCAACCGCATGCTCACGGCCGAGTCCGTGCAGCAGCGCCTGGAGAAGGGTCTGAGCTTCCTGGAGTTCAGCTACCAGATCCTGCAGGCCTACGACTTCGTCGAGCTGTACCGCGAGTACGGCTGCACCCTGCAGATGGGCGGCGCCGACCAGTGGGGCAACATCGTGGCCGGCATCGACCTCGCCCACAAGCTCGAGCGGGTCCAGCTGTACGGCCTGACCGCCCCCCTGGTGACCACCTCCACGGGTGAGAAGATGGGCAAGACCGCCAGCGGCGCGGTGTGGCTCGACGCGGACCTGATGTCCCCGTACGAGTTCTACCAGTACTGGATCAACGTCACCGACGCGGACGTGCAGAAGTTCCTGGCCCTGTTCACCTTCCTCCCCATGGACGAGGTGAAGCGCCTCGGCTCACTGCGAGGCGCGGAGTGCCGCGACGCCAAGAAGGTGCTGGCCACCGAGGTCACGCGCATCGTGCACGGCGACGAGGCCGCGGCCGAGGCCCGGAAGGCCACCGACGCCACCTTCGGGGGCGCGGCCGGCAGCGAAGGAGTGCCGATCCACGAGATCGACCCGGCCCAGCTCGACGCGGGCATCCCCGCCTTCATCCTGTTCTCCGACGCCGGCCTGCTGAAGTCCCGCGGCGAGGCCCGCCGCAAGGTCAAGGAGGGCGGCTGCTACTGCAACGGCACGCGCATCCCCACCTTCGACCACCCCATCTCAACCACCGACCTGGTCGACGGTCGCATCGAACTCCGCTTCGGCAAGAAGAACTTCCGCCACATCATCCCGAAGCAGAAGTAGGTCGGCTCAAGGAGCGAAGCGACGGAGCCGACGTTCTCCGGCCGCTCTACCACCCTGCCACCGGTGTATCCTCCCCCCATGCCCCGCAGCCTCCCCTCCCTGCTGTTCACCACCCTCCTCCTCACCGGCTGCCCCACCCTCGACGACGACGACTCCACCGCCACCGACGACGACGACACCGCCGCCGACGACGACACCACCGACCCCGATCCCCCCACCTGCGAGCACGACATCGACGTGCACTCCGAAGCCGACCTCTTCATCGTCCGGCAGTGCACCTCCATCGCCGGCGACCTGCGCTTCATGGAACTCGACTGGCTGACCACCGTCGACCTCCCGCTCCTCGAATCCGTCGAAGGCAACCTCTCCTTCTACGCCAACCCCACCCTCACCTCCGTCGACCTCCCCACCCTGCACGCCCTCGGCGGCAGCCTGAACGCCGGCGCGATCTACAATCCCGGCATGGCCGACCCGGTCCTGGAGATCCTGTCCCTGCCCTCCCTGACCACCCTCGGCGGCAACCTGGTCGTGGCCGAGGCCGACGCGCTCCTCGACCTCGCCGGGCTCGACGCCCTGCAGACCATCGACGGCCACGTCGAGCTGTGGATGAACGACGTCATGACCGACCTGGACGGACTCGAGTCCCTGACGTCCGTCGGCGGCCACCTCTGGGTCCAGGGCAACGAGGCGCTGGCCGATCTGGACGGCCTGACCGCGCTGACCACCCTCGCTGGCGCCCTCTACCTGTACGACAACCCCGCCCTGGAGCACGTCGATGGGCTGGAGACCCTGCAGGCCGACCTCTTCTACCTGGTCGTGTCCGGCAACAACTCCCTCACCGACCTCGACGCCCTGGCCGACGCGACCGTCACCTACGAGGCCCTGTACGTGGCCGGCAACGCCTCCCTGACCCGAGTCCACCTCCCGGGCGCGACCACCGTGCAGGGCGCGCTCGAGCTCACCGCCAATCCCTCCCTCGCCGATGTCGAGTTCCCCGAACTCACCTCCGTCGGCGCAGGCGGCCGGCTGGTGATCGAGGACAACGACGCGCTCGGGGGCCTGGCGGGGTTCGGCAGTGTCGGCTACGTGGGCGCACTGACCATCGAGGACAACGGCACGCTCGTATCCCTCGAGGATCTGGCCAGCCTGGCTGCGGTGGGCGACGACCTGACGGTCGTGGACAACGCCTGCCTCGAACAGACCGAGGCCGAGGATTTCGCCGCGGCCCTGGACGTGGGTGGGGATGCGACCGTGGAGGGCAACGACGGGCCCTGCGGAAAAGGGGTCAGACCTTGACACTTGACGGTATCGGTCTGCGATTCGTCATCCCTCGGCGTCCAGGCCGGTTCCCGTGCCTCCCCGGCCACCTGGTCGCTGTCGCGTTGCTGCTCACGGCAGGCTGCACGGCAGACACACACACCATCGTCTTCGACGTCCCGGTGAGCATCGACGAGCCCTGGGGGTACGAATCGACGGACGGATACGTGGCGCTGTTCATGGAGTGGAGCCCACGGTACACGGACGTCATCATCGACGAGTACGACGTGCTCGCCGAAAACCGGGTCGAGAGCGCTGGCTCCACGACCCTGCACGCCGAGATCGAATGGGACTGGCCGTTCTACGGCGCCGTGTACCTCGTGGGCTGGCTCGAGGTCGACTGGGGGCCCGGCGTCGCTGACGGCCTCTTCCATGGAACGATGTGCGAACCCTGTGCCCTGGTCCGCCTCGATGAGCCGTTCGTCCGCGTCGAGACGGTCCAGCTACGACCGCTGTTCCACGACATCGGGTACGGGTACGGCGACTGTCCCGATTTCGGCCAGGCCGATCCGTTCCTCTGGGAGTGCGAGTGATGCGCCCGATCGGCCTGTTTCTCGTCCCACTCGCAGTGCTCCTCGCAACCGGTCGGGGAGTGGCGTGGGGCCAACCGGCCGCCGCGTTCACCCACGGCATCGACGCCGGGCAGGTGGCGGCCACCCTGGGCATGCACAGTGCGGACTGGTTCCCGACCGCGGTGTTCCCCTACTCCCGCCCCGCCGCCCACGGCAGGTTCGTGTTCGGCCTGCCAGGCCGCCTGGACCTGATCGCCGACGCCCTCGGTGGCGCATCGCCCTGGACCCTGGGTACCCCTGAAGAGACGGCGGCTTTCGAGGTCAGCGGAGGTGCTCGCTTGACCGTGTTCGAGCGCGGCCCCGGAAACGGGTTGGCCCTGACGCTGGCCGGCGGTCTCCGCGATACTCCACCCCGTTGCGGAGGGCCGGAGGACTTCCTCGGGTGCGTCCGCCCGTGGCCGTCCCCCACCATGCAGCCCTTGCTCGTGGCCATGCCCCGGCTGGAGGGCGTCCTCCTGCTGCAGCCCCCGCGGCAGGTGCCCGCGCTGCTGGTGCGGGCCCGGTACGAAGCCTACTTCTACACCGGCCGTCACCTGACTCACGACGAGACCGTGGAGATCGAATCGTGGGTGGTGTTCTACTCACAGCTGTGGGAGCTCAGACTGGGGGGCCTGGTCGAATCCGGCGCTCACGCATCGTCGTTCTTCGAGATCGGCGTACAGGTCTACACACCCGACCTGCCGAACTGCCCCCGCGGCAACCACTACGGCGCGTGCGACCTGCACCTGGGATTGGTGGTGGAGCTGGGTATGGCGATCGGCGCGGCCGGCAAGGCAGTAGATCCCGACGAGACGAAGGGACCAACCGTCGACGACTGACGAATCACGCTGGTTCCCCATCGCCAATCGTCGACATCCGCCTCCCCTTTCTCCGCCGAGGTACCCTGTCCCCATGAGGATCTCACTCGTCGTCGCGCTGGCCATCGCCCTCCCCGGCGTCCTGCTCGCTGCCTGCTGTTGCGGTGAGATCCAGCAGAACACCCCCGCACTCGAGCTCCCCGCCTGCGTTGACGAGCCCCTCGTCCTGGAGCCCGGCAGCACCGCGCCCCTGGACGCGCTCGGGCCGGCCCTGGGCCCGGACGAGGACATGCCGGACGCCTTCTACCGCGGGGAGCACGACGTCCGGGCCGTGCCCCAGGTCCCCGACGCCGAGGCGTGGTTCGCCGCGGCCCCGGCGGGCGGGGGATTCAGCGACGCGCTGGTGATCTGCAAGGTGACCGTCGACCCGGGCCACGCGCCCCGGTCCGGCAAGGAGCTGTGGTCGGACGTCACCGTCGAGCTGGGGAACACGCCGACGGTGCTCCACTCGGGCAGCCGCGGCGAGGCGGTCCACGTCCTGTCCGTGCCACGGGCGAGCCTGGCGCAGGGCGACACCTTCCGCGTGAAAGCGACGCAGCGAAACAAGGACTGCGCCTGGTCGCTGTTCGTGATCGGGATCCCGGCATGCTGGGACCAGAGCGCCTCGCTCGGAGAGGCCGTCGCCTCCTGGGACGGCGGGCCCGTGGTGGCGTCGGATGGCGGACTGCAGGCCGAGTGCCGGGCTGTGCCCGACAGCACGGTGGCCGCCGAGTCCGAGCGGGCGGCCGACGATGCGGACGCGGCGTTTCGTTCCGTGTGCGCGGATCTCGGCTTCCAGCCGGGCCAGACGGACCTCGGACGTCCGGGCGACGCAGAACTCGACGAGCTCGCCGCGTGGATCGGCTGGAGCGATCCGAAGGTGGTGGCGCGCAGCAAGCGCCATGGAAGGCTCCTGTCGGAGTGGGATGCGGCTGCCGAGGAGTGGGCGGCCGGGCAGGGCTCCGCGGCGCTGCAGACAGCCACGGTGGACGGGGTGAGCTACGAGGCCACATCGTTCGTCTGCGGCGACGAGGCGATTCCCACCATGACCACGGTCCCACCCGACGATGGCAGCCCAGACCTGATCCCCTGCGCCCTGGAGCTGCGCATCCGCAACGATCGCAGCGAGCCCCTCGTCATCGAGTCCTACCGCATGGACCTGGGGCCAGTCTCCGACGTCGCGGCAGTGCTCGCCTCCGGCCGGACCGCGGTGATGGAGTTCGACGCGGCGCTACAGGGTGGGGAGGGAGCCACCTTCGCCTCCGGGGAGAGCACGACCGTCCGTCTCTGGACGATCGCGGATGGTGAGCCGCGGCTCCTGGCGCTGCGGGACTGGACCGGCGCGGATGCCACGCTGCTCGGGCTGCCGTAGAAGAAGGGACTGGAAAAGGGATCGAACCCTCACGGATCCCCACGAATGACTCCGGGGCGACGTCGACGCCTCCTGGCCGCTCGTAAATTGATTCCATCGAGACCCCCTTCGATCGCCAGAGGAGCTACAGCGTCCAGAAACCTCTGTCCCTGATCCGAGCTTGAGATAGGTTGACACGTTCCCTTCAGGGCTCTCGGTCAAGAGTCGGGAGTGTGGAGACGTATGAGCTGTTGGTGGATGGACGAGCGGAAGCCTTGCGAGCCAGTTGTCATCTGCGGACGCTCCGCCCGGAGTCCTGAGCGGTCTCAGTCAGACTGTTCCTCGACCTGCTCGGCAAGCCAAGGGCCGAGCACTCCGAGCGTCCCGCCGAACAGGTCCCTGAACTTCTTCTGCTCGAGATTGTCCTGCACGGCTTTGGCCACCGTGACCCGTACTCCCTCAAAGTTATTGAAGATCTTGTGGTAGGTCTGATCCGAGTAGAACACGTACTCGCTAGGGGCCGCGCTCTCCTCCTGCGTGACCACCTGCAGGAAGCAGTCGCTGCCCGCTTTGAAGCTCTCAACGAAGACGGTGATCTCTTGCGGAAACCGACTCTTTAGATGCACCAGTAGCTGGACCATGCCCAGTTTCTGTAGCAAGTCCTTCAATGGACCGGCTCCATGCTCCTGGTGCTCCTCCCAAAGCTCCGTGACCACCACGCGACGTCGCCACTCGGTGGTCATCGGTGGCTCGCCTCTGGCCAGCAGTTGCTTGCTCTGCTCGTTCAACCGGCGTTCCCGCGCCCGACGGTCCGTAAGCAAGCTCCTGATCTTGTCGGCCTCGTCCGTCTTCCCGCCGGCCAGAAGGCGATCGATCTCTTGGCGCAGGTTTGTCAACAACACGCCGGGCGAAGGGTAGGTGGTCCCCAACTCACCCAGCGTGCTGATGGCGTAGTCATAGTACACGGGATCCTCGTCCTCTTCGGCGTCCTTGAATATCGTCCCCAGGAAATCAATCTGATTCACGCCGGCGAGCATGTGGGCCCGTGCGAGCATGGACACCATGTCGGCGTCGTAGAAGAACTCCTTGTCCTTGAAGTGTATCATGCCGTGGGTTTCGAGGGTGAAGTGTTCCCCGAGGGTAGCGAAGGCCTCCAGCAACATGGGCGTGCGCTCTTCAGACGCGAAGTTGGCGTGTGCCAGGCCCGCACAGATGTTGTAGCGACACACGGTACTGCCCTCCTGGTAGGCGAACATCAGCGCCTTGATCAGATTCTCTAGCTTTTTGTCATCGGTCTCCTTGCTCAGCCTCTGGGCCAGCAGGATCCCTACGAGGTATGAGACAAGTTCTTCGTCGCTATCCAGCAATCCGAGGACGGTCTTCGCAATACGTAAGCCATCATCGGACTCGTCCAGCAGCGTGTCGTCCGACGCCAGGAGTACACAGACCTCGATGATTTTCCCGCGCCCGTCCTCACTCTCGAGATTGGACTTTATCTCCCTATAGGTCGTCGGGTAACGCACGTTCTCCCTGTAGCCACGCTCAATCCTGCGAACGATGAACTTCCGGATCATCCCCATAAGTCCGTGGAAAATGAACTCCAATTCTGGAACGAGAGGAGCTAGCGTCTTGAGGATCACTTCCTGTTTGTCGGCCTTCTCGATGTGCTCGCCGATGGTAACAAGGGTCATGCCAGAGTAGGTCTCGACCAACGCCTCGAGTCTGGCCATCTTCCTGGGGTTGATCAGGCCGATGATGCGGATCGACTTTATGTCGCGTATGGCCTGCAGCACGTTCTCTGTCATACCAGCGAAGATGGCGATACCTACGTTGAAGTTCCCCCGCAGCGCTTCGGAGTAGGCGTGGACGCAGGCGTCGCGGACGCGTGCGGCGCCGTCCACGGCGAGAAATCGGTACACTTCCAGTCCTTGTTCGATGGCTGCTTCTTCGTCAGTAGCTCTAGCCATATATGCACCAACCGTCTGACTGACGACCTGACGAACAGTGCGGCGTTTGGATTGCACCATTCCACACAGACAATCACTGAATAGTTCAGGGGATTCTGCACTCAGCGTTGATAACGCATCTACTAGCAATCCAGCTACCCTGGCGCTCGGCTCCTCCTCAACGATATTTGCGACCAACCGGCGATCTTCGACCATACCACGCACGACCATGTGAATGACTGTGCCGCGCAAGGTTGGAAACGAGGCGCTTCTATTGACGAGAGCTATGATTTTCTGCGACAGGTCTCCTACATCTCGCATGTAGTAGTCTGCCATCAAGAACTCCAGGAAACGCTCGTAGCGAAAGCCAACTGCATTCTCTACTGGTCCCTGTTCGACGATTATGCCGAGTGCACTCATCTTCGAAAATCCGGTGCCCATCACGGCACTCAATCCATCATCGACAACGACACTTGTCTGTCCGGATTCGTCAACTCTTCTCAGCAGGTGCGTTACCGTCTCGTCGAACTCTCCATCATTGAATCCCTTGTTGATCTCGGCCTTGTATTCCTTGAACAACTTCAGCCCGCTTATGCTTGGAGGGATCTGCCGACCCTCGTATATCTCCGCCAATATTTTCAGGAAAATAGGTTCGACGAGGTGATCTCGCACATCTGCTGTTGTATTCTCCCAGGTTGTCCGCAGATCGTATTTCTTCGAATATTTTCTGTACGCGTCTCTTGCTTCTTGAGCCTTGAAACTTTCGAGCCTCAGCGGCTCACCGTCCTTCAGCAGGAAGTAGTAGGCAGCCAGTGGTTGCAGCGTCTTGATTTCATTCCAGGTCTCTGTAGTACATGTGGCGAGTACTTTGACTTTGCTATTGATACTCTGTACGAGCGATAGAATACTCTTATACAGCTCTTGGGGACCGTTTGTACTTCCAGAATAGGTGTTGATCGAGTCGAATACTATGACAATTTGAGGAGAATCTTCCAGTTCCTCAAGTGATGCCTCCTGCGGATAGATCTGCTCCAGTAGCTCATCAAAGCTGCATTGTTCACCTATCTCCCTTACAATACGACCGTCGAGCTCCACAATGTCTGCATGCGTCAACGTGTCGCAATCGATATAGCAGATGATGTCTGTTTCCGTTCTAGCGGTCAGATTATTACAGAGTAAGCATGTCTTTCCGACGCCCGATCGTCCCGTTACAATGCCGGCAACAGTTGACGGTCTTCGCAAGAAATCTTCGATGCTCTCGTCCAATTCTCTCTTGACATAGAGTTCAGGGATGTATGTCGATTTCTTGGCTGAGAGCACAGCCGACAAGCGCGATTGGCTGTTCTTCAACAGTTTCTCTTTCGTGACCTGCGGTGCCCGTGCCTCTCCTTCGCCGGGTTGCGGGGGCGGTGCGGTCAGGGTCTGAGTCAGGACCTCCATCAGTCGTCGGTATGGATCTTCCTCCTTCCCCATGTATAGATGGCAGCGACTGGACGGTGACTTGTAGTGAAGACATTCCTGCTGGCCATCGTGAAGCATGTAATAGAAGAACTCTTCCTTTTCGCAGTGCTTGCAATATTCGAATACGAGGAGTGGATCGAGACAGAGGGTATCGTTCACGGTCAGTTCGTTCCCCTCCAACCCGGCAACTGGGGCCAAGTACAGTTTCTTGACAGCGAATTGCTCTGCCGTTTCGAACGAGGCGTAGTCAACGTGCAATCCTCGCAGCACGTTGAATCCCGTGGTGTATTTTTCCCCATTCGGTTCAGAGCCCAACACATTGTCCGTTTGAATAATCGAATAGTTGGACAAGAAGGACATGCTCTCCAGCATTTTCTGTAGATGCTCAAGACCGAAGAGTGCGTCCGCCTTTGCGGCTTCACCGGCTGGCACGTCGTGTTCATGAACGAACTTGTTGCGCCATTTGATGACCTGGTTGCCCAGAACATTCGAGATTTTCGTGCAGGCGCCACCATTCTTAAAATGGAACGAATACATCTCGGGCATGACCATGTTCTCTCTTTGCGAGCCAAGAGCCGCGGTCACGTCTCTGAACAATCCCCACCATTGCCCCATCGTCAACGACTTCTGGGACTCCTCGTAAACCGGTCTGATACGTGCGTCCGTAGCGGCACGGATCTCATCGTCGAAGAAAGGTCGTAATCTTAGGTACTCACTGGCAACGATGCAGCTCGCCAAGATCCACGTCTTCTCGAACGCAGCGAATGTCAACTGAACCGCCAAATGCCAGTCCTTCCTGGGCGGATCGACACACCTTCCTATTCGCTTGGCGAGGAGCTTTGGAATCGGTAGCGGATATCCAGATCTCACCTCGTTGATGAGTTTCCTGTCCAAGTACCCCATCTTCGTCGCGATGCCTCCTGTTTGACGCTCAATATTGCTTCCATGTTTGATATCTCGTTTCCATCATCTACGGTCGTTTTCCTGGTTGGCCAGCCGACTACCAACGATTCTCATCGAGTTGCCAAACAGGTACCTGAATGTATGCCGTTCAGACACCGATTCTGCAACACCATGCGCCAATTGGGTCCTGAATATTGCGTAGTTGTCTATGAGTTTGTGCCATGCCATATCGGCAGCAAACCAGGAGAACGATTCGTCGAACGGTTCGTTGTCACTAATGATGGAGACAGCATCCAAGAAACTGCCCCGTGGCGCATGGAAGCTGGATAAATAGAGGTCTATCCCCTCGGAGTGCCTCCATCTCAGACGTACCAAGAACTCCAGAGCGCTTTCCATTCTCATCAAGATACCGAACCGCTGCACGTGCTCGTCTGACATCGAATCTGCGATCTCATTGATGACAATGCTGCGCCTTGCTTCTATGGTTCGAGGTGCTTCTCCAGCTCCGATGATCGTACGGTTCTCTTCCTGCAAGCGGTTTCGGACCCTTTGTCTGGCCTCGTACATTTCGAGTATCAGTTCGCTGTCTCCCGACCGCTCCTTGTTCAGCAGATCTTCGATCTCAGTCCTTAGGTTTGACATCAAGACATCTGGGTTAGCTACGGAAGCCCCCAGTTCTCCGAGGCAAGCCATGAGATGGTCATAGAACACCACGTTGTCATCTTCGTTGGCCACCTCGAACGCCGCATCGATGTATTCAATTCTGTTATCTCCAGCAAACAGACAGGCTCGTCCAAGCAACGATACCATGTCGCTATCATACGGTTCTGAGTCACTACCGTACGCAACACACCCCTCGTTTTCAACGATGAACCGCTCCGCGACATCTCTGAAAACCTGCATTTTCATGCCATCTGGTTCTTCTGTTGCATAGCAACTGTGCCCAAGGCCGGTGCACAGATTGTACTTAGCAACTTTATTACCTTTTTCATAGCCATCCAGGCACGCTAGCAGAAAATCTATCAGATCACTCTCCTCTTTTTTGCAAGTAATGCGGTGAGACAGCAGAAAGCAAATGAGGACTGAAACAACGGTTTCCTCAGCATTCAGAAGCTCCGTGAACTTAGCAGTGAATCGGGAGCCCTTGTCCGTGCTCTCAGTGATCGGAGCGTCCGAACCGAGTAGTTCGCATACTGCCAAGATGTGCGAGCGCCCGGATTCGCTATCCAAATTGGACTGTATGGTGTGAAAGTTGCTGGGATATCGCTCATTTTCTCTATACGCCCGCTCGATACGTTTGACCATGAAATCCAAAATCACCCCCTCGAATATGAACTGTATCTCCGGCGCAAACGGGGAAAGAACCTCCAATATCTCATTTCTTCTATCTGGTTTTTCGCTGTGTTCTCCGAGCGTTGTCACAACCATACCAGAGTATGTTTCCACGAGTGCAGATAGGCGGCCACGATTACGTCTGCTGACAAGGTTTAGAATACGAATCGACTTGAGGTCGCGGATGGCAACCAGAACGTCGTCGCTAATACCGGAGAAGATCGCGATTCCCACATCGAAATTGCCACGGAGAGCATGAGCGTAGGCGTGCACCGCGGCGTCCCTGACTCCAGAATCTGCATCCACGGCAAAGATGCGAAAGATCTCCAATCCATGTCCGATGGCCCCGGCAGGATTTCTTGCCCGCGCGAGATATACCCCTAGGACCCGCGCAGCCACCTGCCGCACGGATCGGCCTCTCGATCGGGAGAGGCTGCGCAGGCAATCAAGGAAACGATCTGGCGACTCGGCGTTCGTCGCGTCCAAGGCCTCGACCATGATGCCCACTCCTCGGGGCGTGGAACTATCTTCAAGAACGCAGGATATCAGAGCCCCGTCCTCCCCCACCTCCCGCAGGACCATGTGCACGATCACCGCGCGGAGTGTCGGGAACGCCGCGCTCTGCGGTATCAGCTCCAGGATGGTAGAGACCCGATCCTCGCTGGCGTCCTCGAAATACAGGGCCAGCAGATACTCCAGGAAGCGCTCGAACCGGAAGCTCACCGACTTCTGCAGCGTCCCCTGCTCGGCGAGCACGCCGAGGTCCTTCAGCTTCTCGTAGCCCGAACCCATGCTCGCCCGCAGGCCATCGTCGAGTGGGACGCTGGGCTGTTCGGCCACCGTGATCCGCCTCAGCAACTCCACCATCGCCGTCTCGAGCTCGTTCGCCTCGAAGCTCTGGCTTATGGTCAGGTAGTACTCCTCGAACAGCTTCAGTCCGCTGATCCTCTGGGGCAGTGGCTTGCCCCTGTGGGTCTCGGCCAGCAGCTTCAAGAAGTTGGGATCTCTGATCCGCTCCCTCACCTCGTCCTCGATCTGTTCCCAGTTGGTCTGCAGGTCGAAGGCCCTGGCGTACTGCCGATACGCCGGCTCAGCTTCCCGCTCGTCGAATCCACGCAACCTGAGCGGTTCGCTGCCTTGTAGCATATAGAGGTGGGGCGGCAGCGGTTGCAGGGTCTTCAGACCGCTCCAGGTGGCCGTGCTGCAGGACGCCAGCACCCTGGCCTTGCCGGTGAGGCGGCTGACGAGCAGGAGAATCCGCTTGTACAGTGTCGCTGAGTCGCTGCGCATTGACTTGTAGGCATTGATGGCGTCGAAGACCAGCACCAGCTGAGGGGCCTCCATGAGTTCCTCAGGGGTCGCCTCCGGAGGGTAGAGCTGGGCCAGAGCTTCCTCCAGGCTGCACGGGATGCCGAGTTCGTCCGCAATGCGCTGTTCGAGGCCCACCACCTCGTCGTGAATCAAGGTGACGCAGTCGATGTAGCAGATGATGTCGGTGTCCTTGATACACGACAGCGTGCTGCAGAACAGGCTGGTCTTCCCCATGCCAGAGCGACCCGTGATGATTGCCGCCGCCTTGGAGGGATTCCGCAGGAAGTTACGCAAAACCTCCTCGCAGGTACGCTCGACATAGATATCCTTGTTGTAGATCTCCTGCTTGGCGGTTAGCAGATTCTGGAAGCGAGCCTGGCTGCTATGGAGCAGTTGCTCGGCGGATACGACCGGCCGCCGGTCCTTGCCGTCGTCCTGCCCGGGGCCCGGCGAAGGGGACACGCCCGCGACCAGTTGTTGAATCAACGCGATCAGGACCTGATGTAGCTCCTGGTCCACGCCGACCGAGAACTTGCAGTCGTTGGAGTGCGACTTGAACTGGAGGCGGTTCTGCTTGTCACGGTAGCTGTAGTAGAAGAACTCTTCCTGAGCGCAATCCTTGCAGTACTCGTAGACCAGGAATGGACTCAAGCAGAGCATCTCGTCCAGAGTAAGCTGCCCGTTCTTCAGGCCCCGCAGTGGCGCGAGATAGAGCTTGTCAGCTTCCACCTGCTGGCCCATGTCGTAGGTCCTCGTGCGAACCTTCAGCCCCCTGAGGACCTTGAATCCGGTTTCATACGAATCCCCTTGCTTGGATGTACCGAGTGCCGCGTTGGTTTGGATCAGCACGTAATGCCGGAAGAACGACATCTCCCCGAACATCCGATCGAGCTGTTCCATGCCACGCAGAGCGTCCGGCCTTGCAGCCTCTCCTATCGGGATCGAATCCGGGTGCGCGTAGCGGTTTCGCCAGGGGAGAACCACGTTCTCGAGGGTCTTCGAGACCTTCGTCCGTTTGCCATGATCGTTGAAATGGAACTCATAGAGCTGAGGGATTATCATCTGGTCCCTGACGGATCCCAGAGCCTCGGTGACGTCCCGGAACAGCCCCCACCAGGCGCCCATGCTCAGCTTGGACTTGGGATCTTCGAACAGAGGCTGGACGCGATCATCCGCCTTGATCGTCTGCGCCTGGTCCAACTGGGGCCGCAATCGCAGGTACTCGGACACGGCGATGCAGCTGGTCAGGATCCAGGTCTTCTCGAATCCCGCGATGGCCAGCCGGGTCAGCAGGTTCCAGTCCTTGTTCGGGCCGCCGACACAGTCCTGGAGGTTCGCCGCGAGGTCCGGCAGCGGGAGCGGGTAGTAGGACTCGACGTCGTCTAGCAGGTCCAGGTTGAACTTTGCCATCGTGCCCCCCCTCCCAGTCGGTCGTCATTCCGATTCCCACCGGTGCCATGGTCGCAACAAGCTACGATATCATCGCTGCTGTGGGCCATCAATAGTGCGGCACTGTCAAGCAAGGTGGCATTCCCTGGCCAGGCGATCAGAGGTTCATCAAGTAACGAACTGAGTGCAGGATTGCCGCTGAGGCCTCCATATACACGGTAGGAGAATCCTCCAATTGCGTGGCCGGCGTCCATGTCCGTCGCCTCCCTCCGGATCGAGGATAGCACCCGGTTCGGGGGGACCGGGGACCTTCGGCGACAGTCTGCGCCCTCTCACAGCGCTCGCCCCCTTCCCCTAGCGATCATAGAATCCGCCCACAGATCCATCCGCACCCGGGAGGCCCACCATGTCCCGCTACCTGCTCCCCGCCCTCATCGCCCTGAACTCCCTCGCCGCCCCTGCCCTGGCCCAGGAAGCCCACCTGATGCGCTACGCCGACGTGCACCTTGGCCAGATCGTGTTCACCTACGAGAACGACCTGTGGCTCGTCTCGTCTACCGGCGGCGAGGCCCACCGCATCACCCGCCACGCGGGCAACGAGCGGTACGCGAAGTTCAGCCCGGACGGCAGCAGGATCGCCTTCACCGCCGAGTACGACGGCGGCCGCGACGTGTACGTGATGGACGCGCGCGGCGGCACGCCCACGCGACTCACCTACCACCCGTCCAGCGACCGCGTGCTCGGCTGGCACCCGGACGGCCAGTCCGTCCTGTTCCGCTCCCGCCGCGAGCACCCCACCCGCGCCGAGCAGGTCTACCTGGTCCCGGTCACCGGCGGCATGCCCACCAAGGTCGCGGTGCCCCGCGCCGGCCTCGCCTCCCTGTCCCCGGACGCGGCCTGGCTGGCCTACAACCGCCTGTCCCGCGAGGACCGCACCTGGAAGCGCTACCAGGGCGGCACCGCCCAGGACGTGTGGATGGCCAACCTGGCCACCAACGAGCACTATCGCATCACCGACTGGGTCGGCTCGGACCACTACCCGATGTGGATCGGCGGGCGCATCTACTTCACCTCTGACCGCGCCCACGGCAACCTCAACCTGTTCGCCTACGACACGGCCACCGGCCAGACCTTCCCGGCCACCGACTTCGCCGACTACGACGTCAAGTACCCCTCCGACGGCCCCACCTCGATCGTGTTCCAGCACGCCGAGACCCTGCACCTGCTGGACCTGGCCACCGGCGAGGTCCGACCGGTCCCGATCACCATCCCGTCCGACCGCACGCACATGCGCCCCACCTACGTGGGCGTGGACCGCAACGTGCGCACCTTCGGCCTCTCCCCCATCGGTACGCGCCTCCTGATCGAGGCCCGTGGGGAGATCGTCCACCTCCCCGTGGACGAGGGCCGTGGTCACGACCTGACCCGCTCCTCCGGCTCCCGCGAGAAGGATCCTGTCTGGTCTTCCGACGGCCAGTGGATCGCGTTCATCTCCGACCGTTCGGGAGAAGAGGAGGTCTACCTGGTGGCCGCGGACGGCAGCGGCTGGCGCCAGGTCTCCCAGGGCGGGCTCGGCTACCGCACCGAGCTCGTGTGGTCCCCGGACGGCGCGTACCTGCTGTTCTCCGACAAGTTCATGCGCCTCAACCTGCTGGACGTGGACCGTGGCGAGCTGTCCGTGATCGACCAGGGCGCGTTCGACGACGCGTGGGAGCGCTGGGGGATCCAGGACTACGTGTGGTCCCCGGACAGCCGCTGGGTGGCGTACACGAAGATGGAGCTCAACATGCACGAGTCCATCTTCCTGTTCTCCGTGGATCGCCGCGAGATCACCCGCGTCACCTCGGACTGGACCCGGGACTGGAGCCCGTCGTTCGACCCGGGCGGCGACCACCTGTACTTCCTCAGCGACCGCAGCTTCGACCCGATCATGGGCCGTGTGGATCAGAACCACGTATTCCTGGAGCTGGCGCGTCCATACATGATCCTGCTGCGCGACGACCTGCCGTCCCCGTTCGCCCACGACGACCCTCGCGACCCCGGAATCGGCGCTCCGGAGGACGAGGAGGAGGACGAGACCACGGCCACCCGCATCGACCTCGACGGCCTGGATCGCCGCACCCTGGCCGTGCCGGGCGTGGACGCGGGCAACCTGTTCCGCCTGCAGGCCACCGAGAGCGGCTTCCTCTACCTGCACCGCCCGGAGCACGTGTTCCTCAAGTATCAGGTGGTCACGGACGAGACCTCGTCCGGGTTCGACCTGTACGGCTACGACCTCGAGGACGACGAGGCCGCCCGCCTCGTGCAGGACGTGGGCAACTACCACCTGTCCGCGGACGGCGAGCAGATGGTGTACCGCAAGGGCTCGAAGTTCTACGTGGTCGAGGCGGGCGAGGAGCCCAAGGACCCCGAGGCCGTTGACGTCGGCCGGATCCGCATCCACGTGGACCGCGAGGCCGAGTACGCGCAGATCTTCGACGAGGCGTGGCGGGTGCAGCGTGACTGGTTCTACGACCCGGAGCTGCACGGCGTGGACTGGCCGGCCATGAAGGACAAGTACCGCGTGTTCCTGCCGTATTGCGGCAACCGCGGCGACCTGAACTACCTGATCGGCGAGATGATCGCCGAGCTCAACATCGGCCACGCCTACGTCTGGGGAGGGGACTACCAAGGCGGCGGGACCCACGTGTCGACCGCCATGCTCGGTGTGGACCTCGACACGCCCGAGGGCGCGGCCTACCACCGCATCGCGCACGTGGTCCCGGGAACGACGTGGAACCCGGACGAGCGCAGCCCCCTGGCAGGTCCGGAATGCGACGTCAGCGATGGCGACTACCTGATCGCCATCGACGGCCAGGAGGTCCCTGCCACGGACAACGTGTGGCGCCACCTGCAGGACAAGCGCAAGCGTCTCGTGGAGGTCACCACCAACAGCTCGCCGTCGATGGACGGGTCGGTTTCCTGTCTCGTGGAACCCCTGGGAAACGAGGACCCGATCCGCTACCGCGAGTGGGTGGAGGGCCGGCGCGCCATGATCGACCAGCTGGGGGGCGGCCGCGTCGGGTACGTGCACATCCCCAACATGGGCGGTCGTGGGCTCTCGGAGTTCGCCCGGCAGTGGTACCCGCAGGAGGATCGCGAGGCCATGATCCTGGACGTGCGCCGCAACGGCGGCGGGTTCACTGGCGACATGATCATCGACCGGCTCGAGCGCCGCGTGTGGGCCTTCACCCAGCCTCGCGAGGGCGCGGCCGGGCGCAACCCGGAGCGCGGCTTCATCGGGCCGCTGGTGCTGCTGATCGACCACGACAGCGGGTCCAACGCGGAGTTCTTCTCCGAGGCGATCAAGCGCAAGGGCCTGGCCACGCTGATCGGAACGCGCACCTGGGGTGGCGCCATCGGCATCGAGCCCCACCAGGACCTGGTCGACGGCGGCATGACCACCCCTCCGCAGTTCGCCATCTACGGCCTGGACCGGCAGTGGCTGATCGAGGGGCACGGGGTGGAGCCCCACATCGAGGTGTGGAACACGCCCGACTCGCTGGCGCGGGGCGAGGACACCCAGGTGAACGCTGCCGTGGATTACCTGCTACAGCAGCTCGCTGCGACCCCGGCCGGGGAGCCGCCGAAGCCGGCCTACCCGGACCGTTCCAAGCCGGTGGAGTGAGGGCGCCGTGAGGTTGTTCATCACCCTACTCCTCGGACTGATGCTCCACACGGGTTGCCCCACATCGGAGGATCCCGTGGATGACGACACCGGCGATGACGATGACGTCACGGCGGACGACGACAGCGGGGACGACGACACCGGGGACGACGACGTGGACGACGCAGCGCTCTTCGACGCGCTGCTGGCCGAGCTCGAGACCACGACAGCGATCCAGAAGCAGATGGTCGTCGATGCGTTCATGCGCACGGTCCACTACTCGGACGGGCTGCCCATCCACGGGGACGGCGAGCTCGTGTTCTGTGTGCAACCCAGCCCGGATCCCGCGGATGGTGTCTCCGTGGCAGGTGACTTCAACGACTGGGATCCCACGTCTCTGCCCATGGAGCGGGATCCCGACGTCGCGTTCTACTGGGTACGCGTCCCCATCACTGGTGGGCCAGCAGCCGACAAGTACAAGTTCGTGCACCACCGCGATTCGGGGGACGAGTGGATCGCGGACCCCTGGTCACGCCGCTACCAGTACGACGAGTTCGGCGAGTTCAGCCTCGTGAACGGCGATGTGGGTTCGAGCCACCTGGAGCGCTTCCTGGATTTCGAGTCCACGGATTTGGGCAACTCGCGCACGGTTCGTCTGTACGTGCCGGCCGGGTACGACGGGGACACCGACCTGCCGGTGCTGTACATGCACGACGGCCAGAACCTGTTCGACCCGGACGCAGCGTTCGGCGAGTGGGAGGTGGACGAGACCCTGGACGAGATGATCGCCGCGAGTACGGCCCAGCCGGTCCTCGTGGTCGGCATCGACAACACGGCGTCGCGCATGGAGGAGTACACCCACTGCGCGGACGACTTCGGCCACGGCATCATGGGCGGCGACGCCGACCTGTACATGGCGTTCCTCGTGGACGAGGTGATGCCCTTCGTCGAATCCCGCTACGAGGTGTCGCCGTACCGCCGGGGGCTGCTCGGCTCCTCCCTCGGGGGTCTGGTCAGCATGCACATCGGCTGGCGCCACGACGACCTGTTCGATGCTGTCGGCGGCATGTCATCCACCCTGGGCTGGGGGGCCTACGGGAACCTGTGCGAGACCCAGATGGAGTTGTGGGAGGACACGCCCTCGCCCGACCTGCTGATCTACCTCGATTCCGGCGGCGAGGTCGAGGGCGGCTGCATGGATCAGGACGGCGATGGGATCCACGAGGACTCGGTGGACACGGACAATTACTGCGTCACGTTGCAGATGGTCTCCCTGCTCGAGTCCAAGGGGTACGAGCACGGCGTGGATCTGTGGCACTGGTGGGAGATGGGCGCGCCCCACAACGAGACCGCCTGGGCCGAGCGCCTGCCGCTGTTCCTGGAGTACGTGTTCCCGGGCCCCTGAATCAGTACAGGATCTGCAGGTCCGCGCCCCGGTAGTAGTGGGCCAGGATCTCGCGGTGGGTGCGTCCCTGGTCCGCCATCACCGCCGCGCCGATCTGGCACAACCCGACCCCGTGCCCCCAGCCCGCTCCGCGTAGCTTGAATTCGAGCGGTACGCCGTTCGACATCTGTCCCGGCTGCACGACGAAGGCCGAGCTGTACAGGTGGGTGTCGGACAGCAACCGCCGGATCTCCAGCTCCTTGCCCACCACCAGATCCCGGTCCATCCCGCGGATGGCCAGCTTCACCAGCCGCCCGGACGGCCCCCGCTCCAGGGGCTCGAGGGCACGGATCGGTCCCGGATCCACGCCCGCCTTCTCTGTCACCCAGGCGCGCAGGTCCTGCTGTCGGATGGTGGTCTCCCAGCGGTAGAAGTCCATGGTCTCGTGATCCAGTTCCGGGAGCAGCCGGGCCATCAACGCCGGGTCGGCCGCGTTGCAGAACGCGGGAGGTCCACCCTCGATGAACGCTACAGCGTTGAGTTCATCTGTCAGCGGCAGCGCGAATGCCCGCTCCCCCTCCCCGTCGTGGAACGCCTGCAGGTACGGGACGTCCTCGTCACCCCACGCGGCCGCGTACACCTCGGTCATGCCGCCGCAGCACTTGGAGAACCGGGCGTCACAGACCTCGCCGTCGTGCACGAGCACCAACCCGCGCGTGGCCTCCACCGCGGCCACGGCCTCGGCGGAGAATGCCCGCGTGATGCCCTGGTACCGCTGGCAGTGATCGTCCGCGCATACGTCGAACAGGGCGTGGTCCTCCCGGTCGTACCAGCGGTGGATGTGCAGTACGCCGTCCTGTTCGCGCCGCCCCATCTCCTGATCCCGGGCGGCCATCGCGCTGGCGGTGTTCTGCAGCTGCGCCAGCATCCAGCTGCGCGAGATGACCGCGTGCGCCCGCAGCAGCGCGTCCGGGCACCGCGCGCTCATCTCCGACGAGATCACGGACACCAGGTACTGCTCGAGGGGGACCTCGTCGATCACGTGCATGGCACCGTCGTCGACCAGCAGGGTCAGGCCGCCCCGGAACCGCAGGTCCTCCTCGTGCTGCCAGTGGAAGTGCACGCCCACAGTCATGCCCAGCAACAGGAAGGAGCTGTCCATCGGATCCCGGGGTACGAACCGCAGGAGCTGCCCGGGCTCGCACAGCTCACCGCCCACACCCACGAGCCTAATGCAGCCGTCCGCCGCCCGGGCGGTCAGCCGCACACCCTCCGGTCCGAGGCCGCAGGGCATACCGTCCACCTGCACGTCGAACCTGCCTCGCAGCTCGAAGCACGCCTGCTGCGTTTCCTGGATCAACCCGACCCGCAGGATCGGTTCCTCCATCAGATCCTCCGTTCCAGGCGCTGCTCCACGGCGTCCGCGCGCTCGGCGTGCAGGGACGTGCGGCCGAAGATCTCGCCGAGTAGCGCCCGGTCGACCCGCTCGTAGTCCTGCCGCCTCACCGTGATGACCAGTCCCGCCATGTCCAGGGCGCCCGGGCTGATCAGGTACTGCTCGTCACCCTCGGCGGTGTAGCAGTCGGGGCGGTGGGCGCCCCGGGGGTACACGAGCGCACGCACGCCGTCCCCCTCACCCCGGATGATCAGGTTGACCGGGGGTTCTCCCGCCGATCCCAGCACCCCGCCGACCGACGCCACCACCTCGCGAACGCCCTGGGCGACCTGCTCCCGTGTACCGGACAACTCGAACACCTGCCGGTACGCACCCCGATCCACGCGCACCCGGAGTCCCGGCCTCGTCACGACGGTGCGCGCGCTCGGCAACCCGCCTTCGTCCGGGGAACAGCCCGCGGCGAACGCCTGCAGGTGCAGGTGATCCGGGGCCGACGCTCCGCACAGGGGCCCGTTGTACAGCACGGCCAGGTGCCCGGCCGTGGCGCTGGCGAACGCCAGCGCCGGCTCCAGGCAGCCGCCGAGTTCCTGGGGCACGTGGTCGCGCAGCGCGAGCACCAGGTGGAACGGGGTGATGGGCGCGGGGTTGGGCAGCACGACCAGCTGCTCCCCGAACGGCAGCCCCCGCTCCTCGGGTGGCTGGTGTCGTGGACACAGGAAACAGGGTCT
>CAZXHG010000123.1:0-29433 GCA_964639985.1 uncultured Rickettsiales bacterium | reverse complement strand
TACTTGGAATCGATGGACGTCTCTGCATGCCTCGCGCGAGGGCGGTAAACTCGGGGTAGGTGTCGATCGCCTCGGCCGCCACGATCGACCACAGGGGCCGCTGCAGGCAGTACAGGAAGACCGGCGCCGGGCGGGTGAAGCGGACCTCGACCGTGCGCTCGTCCACCACGGCCAGGCCCTCGGGGTGCTCCACCCCGCCGGCCAGGTACGCGTCGAACCCGACGATGGGCGGGAGGAATGCCCACGTGGTGTCGTCGTCGGTGACGATGGAGCGGAAGACCCGCTCGAGGGAGCGCTGCACGTCCACCGCGTCCACCGGGTGGCCCCTGCCGTCGGGCAGGCACGGGTCGTCGTGCAGGATGGCGTCACCGCGCAGGTGGAACACGAACCGGCGGTCCCCGTCGTGGGCCTCCCAGCGCTCGGCCAGCCCGGGCATCAGCTCGCCCCGCCAGTCCACGTCCACCAGCGGGTCGTACAGCAGGTGCTGCACGTAGGTGAAGTTGTCGGTCTTGGCCACGGTCGGGTCGAGGGACGGGAAGTTCGCGGTCAGTCCGGCGCGGATGGTCCCGCCGGTCGGAGGCACGAACGCGGGGTCGGCCTCGGCCGGGCCCGTGGGTTCCTCCGTGACCGGGTCCGTCTCCCACGGCGCGGTCCACACGGCCACCGCACCCAGCACGGCCGCGGTGACCAGCCCCACACCGGCCACGGCCGCATTCCGCACCACCACCCGCCGCCGCCGCGAGCTCAGCGAGACGCGGAAGGCCCTGGTCTCCTCCGACTCCATGGCCGCCAGCAGCTCCCCGGCCGTGGCCCAGCGGTCGGCGGGCTCCCTGGCCAGGGCCCGGTCCAGGGCGTGGGCCACGTGGGTCGGCACGTGCTCGCACAGCTCGTCCGCTCGCGGCGGCTCGCCGGCCAGCACCTTGGAGATGGTCTCGATCTGGGTCCTGCCCTGGTACGGCTTGTGGCCGGTCAGGCAGAAGAACATGGCCACGCCCAGCGAGTAGATGTCCGTGGCCGCCGAGATCGGATCCCCCTCGATCTGCTCGGGCGCCATGTACGCCGGGGTGCCGATGATGCCCCCGGTCTGGGTCAGCCCGGAGTCGCTCTCGGCCAGCCGCGAGATGCCGAAGTCCAGGATCTTGATCGTGCCGTCGTCGCACACGAACAGGTTGGCCGGCTTGATGTCCCGGTGGATCACGCCCGCGGCGTGCATCCGGTCCAGGGCGTCGGCCACCGGTCGGAACCGGCGCCGGACCTCGTCGGTGTCCATGCGGCCGCCCCGCGCCACCTGCACGCTGAGGTCCTGGCCCTCGAGTAGCTCCATGACGATGGCCAGCGAACCGTCATCGAGGGTTTCGAGGTCGTACACGGTCACGATGTTGGGGTGGGTCAGACCCGTGGCGATGGAGGCCTCGCGGCGCAGCCGCTGCACCAGCAGCGGGTCCGCGGCCGACGACAGCACCTTGACCGCGCGCACGTGGTCCAGCTGCTTGTGCCGCACGCGGTAGACCGCGCCCATGCCGCCGCGGCCCACGAAGTCCAGCACCTCGAACTTGTCGCCCAGGTCCGGGGGCGCTGGCAGGCGTTCGTGTGGCGACGCGATCGTCGGGCTCGAGTCCGTGACCTCCTCCTCCCACACGGGGAGGGTCGGATCGAGGTCACTGTCGGACGGCGGTTGTCCCAATCTCCCTCACCACCCCGCCCCAACCCCCCGATCCTACCGTACCTCGCGGGCACGTGCGCGTGTGCTGCCTCAGCGCTGCGGCTCGCCGCAGCACCTGAACCCGGTCGAGTAGTCGTGGTAGCCCCGGTCGTGGGCGGTCGTGCGGTACGTGCACCCCGGACCGTTGAGCTCCACGTCCACGTAGAACCCGCCGCGGAACGTTCCGTCGACATCTTCCACCCACTCGTGCAGGTTGCCGACCAGGTCGAACACCCCGAATGCGCTCACGCAGCCGCTGTGCTCCCCGGTCGGAGCCACGGTGCCGTCCATCTGGTTGATGCCCGGGTCGTTCATCGACTCGTAGGTCCAGACCCACGTGTCGGACGTGCCGAAGTAGTCGATCACCGGGTGGGAGGGGTAGTCGTCGTTGCACACCCCCGGCTGGGCCGAGGCTCCGTAGGGCCAGGTCAGCACCTGGGGCCCCTGGCAGGCCAGCAGCCACTCCTCGGAGGTGCACAGCCGCTTGCCCGCGGCCGCGCACGCGGCCGCGGCCTGGTCGCCGCTGATGTAGCCCTGGGGCACGACGCCGCCTTCGGACCGGGCGACCACGTCCACGTCGTCCACCGCCTGGTAGGGCGACCACGGCTGGGTGCCTCCCTCGGCGAGCACCTCGTCGCAGACCCCTTCCCAGCGGTCGATGCAGAACCGCAGCGCCTCGTGCTCCACCAGCACCATCTCGGCCGGGCAGGGACCGGGCGGCGCGGTGTCGTCGTCGTCCGCCGTCGTGGTGTCGTCGTCGTCGGTCGGGATCCCGGAGTCGTCGTCCCCGGCCGCGGAGTCGTCGTCCGGTCGCGGGCCGTGATCGTCGTCGTCACCCGTGGAGCAGCCAGCCAGGAGCATGCCAGCGGCGAGCAGCAACGCGGCCGGTCCGAGCACCCTCATCGGACCTGCACCGCGTCGACGAACTCGTCACAGCAGGTGGTCAGCGCCTCGAGCAGGGGCGTGCCCTCCCACCACGGCAGGCTCCGCCGCTCGCGGAGCGCCGTGTCCAGCCCCTGCTGCGCCTCGCCCAGCGGCAGCACGCGGGCGGTCCACGACCGGCGTGAGACGATCTGTTTCGCGCCCGGGTTGTTGCCGCTGGCCCGCCAGGCCACGAGCACGCCGAGCCGACCGTCGTGGTCGGGCCACAGCTTCAGCGACAGCTGGAGCCCGCGGCCCTTGAACGCGCGGATCCGCCGGTGGTCCCGACCGCGGTACCGCTGCTTGTGCCGTTGCAGCGTCGGGCGCACCTCCAGCAGGTGGCGGTACAGCCCATCGAACAGGGTCTTCCAGCGCAGGTCGGCATAGCGGTTGACCCGGTCCTGCCGCGTGCCCTGGCCCACGTCGAACAGCAGCCGAAACGCTGCGCGGCCTCCTGGCAGCACCATCGGCTGCAGGGCGTGGAACGTGATGCGGCGCTGCTCCCACGCCTCGCGGACCGTGAGGCCGACCAGGTGGGGTTCGGCCCCGCGCCAGGCCGGGTCGCCGCGGAGGCGGGCCAGCTGCTGGTGCAGGTCCTCGCCGGTCCTGCCGCCGCGGCCCTGCGGTCGGATGGCGTCGTCCTTGACCACCACCCAGGCGCGCGCCTTGCCCGGGGCCCTGGCGTCGGCCAGGTCCGGGGTGGCCGTGCTGCGGCCCGCGGGGAACAGGTCCCTGCCCAGGCCGTCCTCCAGCGCCGGGCGGCCGAGCCGGGCCAGCCCGGTCCCGCTCAGCCCGAACGCGTGCGGGAAGAACTCCTGCGGTGGCCGACGCAGCGGCGTCAACACCACGTCCAGCGCGTGCGCCTCGCGGGTGATCTCGCGCCGCGCGGCAAAGGTGAACCAGCGGACGGTGCCCGGCATGCGGCCTCCAGTACGAGGCCGGAGTGTAGCCCCCGCGGGCGGTGAAAGGGGAACGCGCGCTCAGAACGAGAATGGAGAGGTGTCGGGCGAGGACATCCAGATGTCGCCGTCGTAGCTCAGCGCGTCGTCCGCGCCGCCGCCGAACGGGTAGTGCACCATCTCGCCGGACGCGCCGCATCCGTAGCACTGGTACCAGTCCCCGGCCGGGTCGTCGACGATCCAGCCGGACACGTCGTAGCCCGCGATCACGATGATGTGGCCCGCGCCCGTGAGGAAGGTGTGCACCAGCACGGGCCGGCCCGCGTCGATCTGGTTCTTGATCATCTGCCGCGTGCCACCGTAGGTCGAGTCCCCGTACAGGCCCTCGTACCCGTACAGCGCCTCGAGGCTGCCCGGGGACTGGCCCTGGGCCTTGCCGTAGGTGGTGTACAGGTGGTCCGGGGTCTCGGCGCCCGGGTCGAAGTAGTTGATCGCCATGGCCGCGGACGTCAGCCCGCAGGTGGCGCTCGGCTCGTACGCGTTGTCGTACTGGTAGAAGTACGGCACGTTCAGCGGGTTGCCCGATCCGTTGTTGTTGTTGTTGTTGCCGCCGTCATTGCCGCCGTCATTGCCGCCGTCGTTGCCGCCGCCGTCGTTGCCCGAGTCCTGGAACGAGATGGTGATCGTGTGCGAGCCGAGCACGTGGCCGTGGTGGTCGAAGCCGGTCAGCGTGACCTCGCGCGGCGTGGCCGTGTAGTTGAACTCGTAGGTGAACTCCGAGGAGACCTGCGGCGACCACTCGTGCATGTGCCAGCCGTCCGCGGCAATGGAGACCGTCTCGGCTGACGGCGCCGTGACGTGGAAGGTGACCGGGTTGTGCACCACCGCGCCGTCCGCCGGTGCGTCGATGCGAACCTCGTCGTCGGCCACGACGATCGTGATCTCGTGCGTGGCCACCACCTGGCCGTGCACGTCGAATCCCGACAGGGTCATGTACCGGGGGCAGCCCGTGCCGTAGAACGGGTAGGTGAACGTGTCCACGTGGGACGGATCCCACGGGTCGCCCAGGTGCCAGCCCTCGGCGTCGATGGCCACCGTGGCCACGCCGCTGGCCGCCACCTCGAACGTCACCGGGTTGGTGACCACGTCGCCGTGGCCCGGGGAGACGAACTGGACCCACTCGCCGTTGGGCCCCACGCGGGAGGTCTGCTCCTGGGGGGGGTGGCGCGGCGCGCCGACCCCGTCCTCGACCATGCACCCGGTCGCCAGGATGATGCACGCCATCCAGACTGCCGTACCCGTCCTCGAGATCCCCGCCATGATCTCCTCCCTGTTGCCAGGATGCAGCCATCGGGCCGCATCTACGTTGAGGCTTTTACCCGCTTTCGAGTATCGTCATACACGAACACGCGAGGCGCAAGGGTTCGAATGACACGTAGAATGACATCCAGCGGTGGAACCGACGGACTGCGCATCAGCGAGGTGGTCGAACTCACCGGCCTGTCCAAGGAGCTGATCCACCACTACCTCCGGCAGGGCCTGCTGCCCCGGCCCGAGACGCGAGCCCGCTACTCGGACCAGCAGGTGCGGCTGCTGCACCTGGTGCGGCAGCTTCGCGAGGACTTCCACCTGCCCCTCGAGGCGATCCGTGCGCTGTTCGAGGCGTTCGCCTTCGACCCGGCGCGGGTGGAGCCGATGGTCGAGATCGAGGCCGTGGCCCAGCGCATGATCCGGTTCGGCGAGCAGGGGGACCTGGGCCTGGGTCGGACCCTGACCGCGGACGAGCTGATGGCCGACACGGGCATCGACTCCGATCGGCTGGCCGAGCTGCTGGAGCTCGGCGTGATCGAGCCGCTGCCCCAGGAGACCGTGCCCCGCTTCACCGTGTACGACGCCCAGGCCGTGGCCATCTGCGAGCAGGGGGTCGAGCGCGGCGTCCCGGTGGATTCGTTCCGCACGGTGTCGTCGTTCGTGCGCGTGGCCTACGCCCTGGCCCACGCGGAGTTCCTGCGTGTGGAGGGGCTGGCCGAGCGCACGCCCCAGTGGCTGGCCGGCGAGATCTTCCTGCGCCGCGAGATCACGGCCGGCTTCGTGCACAACGTGCTGCATTCGCTGATGCAGGGCACGCTGCGGGGCGGCCTGGCCGTGCCCACGGGGCCCCGGTCCGACCTCGATGACGTGGTGTACCGCCCCGGGCCGGCGTTCCGGCAGCGCCACGGCCTGGACGAGGCCGTGACCGCGGCGCGCCAGCGGGTGGCCGACGGCGGCGACGACCCGGCCCCGTGGCGGCGCATGGCCGAGACCCTGCTGCACGCGGGCGAGTACCGCGAGGCCGTGTTCTACCTCGAGCAGGCCATGCAGCGGTGGCCGGACGAGGACGCGCGGGGTCGGCTCGGCATCGCGCTGGTGCTGGCCGGCGACGGTGAGCGTGGCCTGGAGCTGTTGCAGGAGGTGCACGACGGATCGGCGGCCACGGCCGAGGCCACCATCTACCTGGCCCTGGCGCGATACCGCCGCTGGATCGACCACGATCCGGCCGACGCCGTGCACGAGGGGACGGCCGTGCTGGCGCTGATCGACGAGGCCCTGACCGGCGCACCGAGCGGCCCCGGCAGCGTGCACGTGCGCTGCTTCGGCGGGTGGCTGCTGACCGCGTTGCCCCGGGACTTCCAGCGCCTGGACCGGGGCCGGCAGATGCTGGTGGACCTGGTCGAGGAGCTGCGCGCCGGGGAGCCCGGGGAGCTGCCCCTGCCCGGCCTGCGGGAGCGCTATCAGCTCAACGCGGCCTGGCTGATGTTCGAGTGCGCCTCGCGCGCTGGCGGTGGCGAGGGATGGCCCGCCTCTGCGCCGTCGTCCGAGGCGCTACGCACCCGGGTCTGCCGCCTGGATCCGAGCTGCCACCTGGCGTCCCTCGCCTACCTCGACGAGAGCTGATCGGATCAGCCCGCGTACATCGCCTCGATCTCGTCGGCGAAGTGGTCCAGCACGATGCGTCGCTTGAGCTTCATCGTGGGGGTGAGCTCCTCGTCCTCCACGCTGAACTCCCGCGGCAGCACCGTGAACTTGCGGATGTGCTCCACCTGGGCGAACTCCGGGTTGACCGCGTCGTCCACGTAGCGCTGGATGTCGGCGATCAGCCGTGGATCCGCGTACGCCCCGTCCTCGCTCACGCCGTTGTCCGCGGCCCACGCCGGCAGCTTCTCCGGATCCGGGGTGATCAGCGCCGACAGGAACTTGCGACCGTCGCCGATGACCACGGACTGGCTGATCAGCGGGTGGCGGTTGAGCAGCTTCTCGATGTTGACCGGCGTGATGTTCTTGCCGCCGGAGGTGACGATGATCTCCTTCTTGCGGCCGATGATGTACAGGAAGCCGTCGTCGTCGATCCGGCCCAGGTCGCCGGTGTGCAGCCAGCCGTCGACCAGGGTCTCGGCCGTGGTCTCGGGATCCTTGTAGTACCCCAGGAAGATGTGGGGGCCCCTGAGCAGGATCTCGTCGTCGTCCGCGATCTTGACCTCGGTGTCCCGGAACTTGGTGCCCACCGAGCCGATCTTGGTGTTGTCGGGCCGGTTGAACGTGGCCGGGCCGGTGTCCTCGGACTGGCCGTAGACCTCCTGGATCGGGATGTCGAGGCCGGTGAAGAACTCCAGCACGTGGGGAGAGATGGGCGCGGCCGCGGAGATGCACAACCGGGCCCGGTCGAAGCCGATGGCGTCCTTGATCTTGGAGAAGATCAGCTTGTTGGCGACCGAGTACTTCATCGACTGGCGGCGGCCCAGGGACTCGCCGCGCTGGCGGGTCGCGGTCACGTCGTGGCCCACGCCCATGGCCCAGCGGGCCAGGACGGCCTTGATGCCGGTCGCGCCGTCGAGCTTGTCGCTGATCTTGGCGTGCATCTTCTCCCAGATGCGGGGCACGCCGAACACGATGGTCGGCCGGACCTCCTTGAGGTTGTCCGGCAGCGCCGCGATCGACTCGGCGAAGTACACGGAGAAGCCCGCGGCCATGGGGCCGTGGATGGTGAACAGCTGCTCGGCGATGTGGGACAGGGGCAGGTACGAGACCGTGGAGTCCTCGGCCGTGATCTTCGCGATCCGTGCGGCCTCGTCCGCGGTCCAGGTCAGGTTGCGGTTGGACAGCATCACCGCCTTGGGCGGGCCGGTGGTGCCCGAGGTGTAGATCATCGTGGCGAGCCCGTCGGGTTCCAGCGCCTCGATCTGCGCGTCGACCTTCTCCGGCTCGACCTCGTTGCCCCGGGCCAGGAATGCGTCCCAGTCCAGCACCATCTCGTCATCGATCGCGTCGCAGCCACGCATGGTGATCACGTGGCGCAGCGTGGGCAGCTGGTCACGGACCTCCAGCACCTTCTCCCACTGCCCCGCGTCCTCCACCACCACCACCGGCGCCTCGGAATGCTCGAGGATGTACTGCACTTCGGCCGGGGACGACGTGGTGTAGATGCCCGCCGGAGCAGCGCCCACGGCGATCGAGGCCACGTCGGCGATCACCCACTCGGGGCGATTGAAGCCGAGGATGCAGGTCTTGTCGCCCGGCTTCACGCCCAGGGCGATCAGCGCCTGGGCCGCCTGCTGCACCTGGCGGGCGTAGGCCGCCCAGTTGGTGGGTTGCCACTGTCCGTCCATCTTCTGGAAGTAGGCGGGGTGCTGGGGGCGCACCTTGGCCTGGCGGAAGAGACGTGCTGGTATGCTGTCGGCGACCATCGATCGAACCCCTCTCTGCGCCGTGCATCCCCCTCCGCACGCGCGCCAGATGAATGGACTAGGATAGGTAGGAATTTTCCCGGCCGCCAGCCGCTGATAGAGAAACGATGACACCCAGACCCGCCACCATCCTCTTCCTCGTGGCCGCCGCCGCCGGCATGCTGTTCGCGGCGGTCTCCACCTACGACTTCGTGCAGCACCTCGACCGGCAGCTGCACGGGATCCACTGCTCGTTCATCCCGGGCCTGGGCGCGCTCGACGCGTCGGGCGCGTCGGGTTGCTCGGCCGCCCTGATGAGCCCCTGGTCCTCGGTCCTGCGGACCTGGATCTGGGGTGGGATACCCATGTCCCTGGCCGGCATGGCCGTGTTCGCCTTCCTGCTGTTCCGCGGCTTCGATCTGTGGTTCGGCCGCAAGCAGGACGACAAGACCGCCGGCCTGCTGCTGCTGCTCGTGTCGCTGCTGCCCGTGCTGACGTCCCTGGTGATGGGCGGCATCGCCGTGGTCATGATCGGCGAGCTGTGCAAGATGTGCGTGGGCATCTACATCGCCAGCTTCGTGGCCTGCGGGGCCGCGATCTGGGCCTGGCTGGGTGCCGGCTCGGGGGGGAGGGACGCGTGGGACGCCTCGGACGCCGAGCGGCCGGATCTCGAGCCGGATGCGGACCGCTTCCACGAGGCCGACGCCATGCAGTCGCCGTTGATCCCCTACGGCGTGGCCACGGCCCAGCTCGGCGCGTTCGTGCTGGTGCCGGTGCTGGTGTACGTGATGCTGGTGCCGGACAACTCCGGCTACATCGGTACCTGCGGCTCCCTGACCCAGCCGGACGATCCCTACGGTGTGCTCGTGCCCCTGGACGCCAACGTGGCCGTGCCCCCGGTGATCGAGGTGCTGGACCCGCTGTGCCCGGCCTGCCGCGGGTTCGAGCGGCGGTTCACGGCCGCCGGCTTCGACGAGGAGGTGCACCGCCAGGCGCTGCTGTTCCCCCTGGACAAGGAATGCAACTGGATGGTCAGCTCCTCGCTGCACCCGGGCGCCTGCGACGTGAGCGCGGCCGTGCTGTGCGCCGAGAACCAGGCGCCCATCGTGCTGGAGTGGGCGTTCGAGCACCAGGAGGAGATCCGCGAGGCCGCGGCCGCGGATCCGGGCGCGGCCGGCATGATGGTCTCCCAGGCCTTCCCCGACCTGGCCGGCTGCGTGGCGTCCAACAAGGCCCGCCAGCGGCTGAACAAGTCCATGCGCTGGGCCGTGGCCAACCAGCTGCCGGTGATGATGCCGCAGGTGTTCGTGGACGGGGTCAAGCTGTGTGACGAGGACACGGACCTGGGCCTGGACTACGCCATGGACCGGCTGCTGGACCAGACCGCCTACGGCGCCGTGGCCGTGACCCCACCCGGCAGCAGCCGCTCCTCGAGCGTGGAGGTGCACTGATGGATCTGCCCCTGCGAATCGGCGCCGGCGCCATCTGCCTGGCGCTGCCCATCCTGCTGACGACGTCGTGGGTGATGGGCGCCCGCGCCCGCCTGGCCGAGGCCCAGGCCATCGAGAGCGGCGAGGAGGTCGTGGCCGTGGCCGCGGCCGCGGACGCGGGCTACTGCACGTCCGACCTGCGCAAGATCCTGCGCCGCGTGCTGCAGAGCTGTGGCCTGCAGGCGTCCGGCGAGGTGCGTGGCTGCCAGCCCATGGAGGCGCGCAAGGTCGCCACCATCTCCGGGGACGACTTCAACGCCCTGTTCGACCCCCTGGCCAACCGGGCGGGCATCATCCAGTTCGACCTCAACTCCGACGAGCTTGACCTGGAGGACACGGCCCTGCTGGACAAGCTGTTCGCCGACCAGGGCGGCGCGTCGTACTTCTTCGTGGTCGCCCGCTCCTCGCCCGAGGGCTCGGTGAGCCACAACCGCGACCTGTCCCAGCGCCGCGGCGAGTCGGTGCTGAACCACCTGCGCGCCACCTTCGACGACCCGGACCTGGACAAGGAGGTCGGCCTGCTGTGGCTGGGCGAGGAGTACGCCCAGCTGGACAAGCAGTTCTGCGACTGGCAGCGCTCCGGCGATCCCGACAAGTGCACCTCCAAGGACCTCAACCGCTCCGCCTTCGTCGCCTGGATCGACTGCCGAATCTGACAAGAGGACCCGACATGCCCCGCACCCCCTCTGGTCGCATGCTCCAGCATGCGACCTCCCCGACCGCCATGCTCCAGCATGGCAGCCTCCTGCTCCTGCTCACCCTCCTCCTCCCCGCCTGCAACGGCACCTCCACCGGCACCTCCGACCCTCCGGCCGGCCGCTCCCGCGTGGCCGTGGTCGCGGACGACGAGGACCCGCGCAAGAAGATCGAGGCCTTCTGCGAGCTCTCCGCCCCGGCCTCCAGCGCGAAGCCCATCACCTGGCCCGAGATGGAGGGCGCCACCCCGGACACGGACGGCTGGGCCTGGTACTCCCTGTGGGCCACCTGGTGCGGCCCCTGCCTGGCGGAGATGCCCCTGATGAAGCGCTGGGAGGAGACGCTCGCCAGCGAGGGCAGCCCGGTCTCGATACAGCACATCTCCGTGGACGCCACCGCCGCCGACCTGGCCACCTTCCGGTCCAGCAACTCCGACGCCCCCAGCGGCCCCCGCGTCACCGACCAGGCTACGGTCGACCCCTGGCTGCAGACCTTCGGCCTCGGCGCCAACGCCGCCATCCCCATCCACCTCTTCGTCGACCCCGACGACAAGGTCCGCTGCATCCGCGTCGGCGCCGTGTCCGAGGCCGACTACCGCACGGTCAAGGCCATCCTCGCCGGCGGGTAGAAAACAGGCCCCGGGCCGGACGGCCCGGGGCCTCTCGATAGACCGTACGGAATCCGTACGCACCGTCCGGAAATCGAACGGGTGCTTCCAGCCGCAGGGGCGACGTACGCGTTTCGTGATCCTGGCACGGGGTTCGCAACGCCCGTGGGCATGCGCATCCGATTCGACCGCGGCACCCTGCTGATCGACGTCCCGCCGGGCCCGGACCCGGTGACCCCGCTTCCGGGCGTGCAGTGGGATCCCCGCACCCGGACCCACCGCGCCCCGGCCTGGCGCTACCCCGAGATCGTGCGAGAGCTGCGCGCCCGCCGCGCGTGGTTCACCGATCCGATCCCGGCCCGCCGCCCCATCGACGCCCGCTTCGTCCCCCTGGACCTGCGGCCCTACCAGCTCGCCGCGGTCGAGGCGTGGGAGGCGGCGGACAATCGCGGCGTGATCGTGCTGCCCACGGGCAGCGGCAAGACCCGCGTGGCCCTGGCGGCCCTGGCCCGTCTGCGCATGCCCACCCTGTGCCTCGCGCCCACGCGCGTGCTCCTGGATCAGTGGTGCACCGAGCTCGCCCGGGTCCACGCCGGCCCCATCGGCCGGCTCGGCGACGGCGACCGTCGGGTCGAGCCGATCACGGCAGCCACCTTCGAGAGCGCGTACCGCCGCATGCCCGAGATCGGCGACCGCTTCGGCCTGCTGGTGGTGGACGAGGCCCACCACTTCGGCAACGGCGTGCGCGACGAGGCCCTGGAGATGAGCGTGGCCCCGTACCGCCTCGGCCTGACCGCCACCCCGCCCACTGCCCGCGAGCCCGCGGTCCGCCTCGCCACCCTGATCGGCCCAACGGCCTACGAACGCGTGATCCCCGACCTGGCCGGCCAGTACCTGGCCGACTTCGAGCTGATCACCATCGGCGTGGACCTGCTGCCCGACGAGTTGCGTCGCTACCGGGACCTGCAGTCCCTGTACAAGCCCCTGTTCCGCGAGTTCTGGAACCTGCAGCCCGAGGCGGGCTGGCCCGACTTCGTGCGCGCCGCGAGCAAGACCGACGACGGCCGCCGCGCCCTGGACAGCTGGCGCCGGGCAAAGGCCCTGACCGCCTTCTCCAGGGGCAAGGACCGCGCCCTGGCCGAGCTGCTCGCGCGTCACCGCGACAACCGGGTGCTGGTGTTCACCGCGGACAACGCCACCGCCTACCGGGTGGCGCGCGAGCACCTGGTGATGCCCATCACCTGCGACATCGGCCGCAAGGAGCGGGAGGTCGCGCTGCAGCGCTTCCGCGACGGCGAGCTGCGCGCCCTGGTCTCGGCCCGGGTGCTCAACGAGGGCGTGGACGTACCCGCGGCCGACGTGGCCATCGTGGTCGGCGGGACCCAGGGGCAGCGGGAGCACACCCAGCGCGTGGGCCGGGTCCTGCGGCCGGCCGAGGGCAAGAAGGCGCTGGTCTACGAGCTGGTCGTGCGCCGCACGGCCGAGGTCACCCAGTGGATCAAGAGGAGGGACGGACTTGTTTCCCGCAAGGCTACGCCCGTGTACCTGTAGGGTCGTCCACGGCGCGGTGGTACCGCGCTTCCTCGGCCCGTGCGATCACCCCTGGCTGAGGGTGCTGCTCGACGAGTTCGCCCGGTTCGAGGGCCAGCCCCGCCGGGAACTCGACCGCCGCCTGCGCCAGCCCCTGCCGTGCCACAGCCCGCGCGAGCAGCAAGCCCTGGCCTCCCACGTCTTGCTCGCCCGCTGCACCGAGCGGCAGCGCCCGCTGATCAAGCCGGCCGCGGCGCGCGCAGCCCTGTTCACGGCCGGCGCCCGCTTGACGGGCGACCGCGAGCGCGCCTGGGCCGAGGCCTCCGCCAGCCTCGACGTGAGCGAGGACGTGCTGCGCGATGCCCTGTTCGCCGACCTGGCCGGCGAGCGCCGCGTGATCGCGCCCCCTCAGCACCTGTCGCCCGACGAGCTGGCCCTGCGCACCAACCTGGCCATCACGCGGTCGATCCTGTTCCGCGCCAGCGAGCTGCGCATCGAGCTGTTCGGCAACGCCCGCTCCGTGGTGCGCTACGCCCAGCTGCGCGGCCTGATCTGCACGGTCACGGCCGGGCAAGGCGACGACGCCTGCCAGCTGCAGGTCTCCGGCCCGTACAGCCTGTTCCGCCGCACCCTGGTCTACGGCCGGGCCCTGGCCGACCTGGTGCCCCGGCTGGCCTGGTGCCACCGCTTCCGCCTGGTCGCGGACTGCGTGATCGACGAGGCGCCCGCCACCTTCACCCTGCAGTCCGGCGACCCGATCTTCCCGGGCAAGGAACCCCGTCCCTTCGACTCCACCCTCGAACGCCGCTTCGCCCGCGACTTCACCCGCCTGGCCCCCGACTGGGACCTGGTGCACGAACCCGAACCCGTCGACGCGGCCGGCACCCTCATCTTCCCGGACTTCGCCCTGTGGCACCGCGACCGCCCGGACCGCCGCTGGCTGCTGGAGATCGTGGGCTTCTGGACCCCGGACTACCTGCACCACAAGCTCACCCGCCTCCGCGCCGCCGGTCTCCACGATCTGATCCTGTGCATCGACTCCGAGCGCGACTGCGCAGCCGAGGAACTGCCGGAAAGCGCCCACGTGATCCGCTACCGCAGGCGCATCGACGCTCGCGCTGTGCTGCGTGCCGTGCGCGCGACCGAACAACCTGTTCGAGAATGAGGAGGTATCAGTTAAAATGATACCGTTCGAGCCAAGAAAGGTGATCGTGGCGTTCGATGAATTCCTCGCTGCGCGCGGTCAAACGTTGGAGGCGGTCGTCGTCGGCGGTGCTGCGCTGTGCCTGATGGGGACGGTCGACAGGAGGACCAAGGACGTGGATGTGCTGTCCCCACGGCTCGCGCCGCACATGCGTGAACTGGCGGACCAGTTCGCCGCCCGGCAGCGGTCCGTAGACGGGACCATCAGCGAAGGCTGGTTGAACAACGGTCCAGCTTCTCTCCTGGATGTGCTCCCCGATGATTGGCCGCGGTCCGTGCGGGTCATTTTCCAGGGAGAAGCCGTGACCTTGTGGACTCTGGGCCGGTTGGATCTGCTCTGGACCAAGCTGTTCGCGCTGTGCGATCGGTTCGAGGATCTCGACGATTGCATCGCGCTCGCTCCGACGTCCGAGGAACTCACGGCTGCGCGAGACCGGGTGGCGGAACAGGACGGTAATCCCCTGTGGCCGCAACACGTCGACGACACGCTGGACCTGCTGGAGAGGAGGCTGCGTGGCGCATAGGCGCCAGATACTCCCGTTTCGGACGCCCGATCGCAACGAGCTGACCATGGACATGATCGGCGCCGGTCTGCTGTTCGATGGTGTTCCGAACTGGCGAGCCAACATCGAAGATACCGTGCTGTTCGCTTCCTTCGACGGGACGGAAAGGGATGACCTGCGCACGCTGTCGGTGCTGACCACGTGGCTGGGAGTGCACCACGAGTACGTCATCGCGTCGCGCCTGGTTCGTCTGATCGGGCAGCTGGGATCGCGCCGCAACAAGGCGTACTGGGCGGGTATTGCCTCTTGGTTGAAACGTGACAGGAGGTTCGCGAGCTTGATGGAGTTCGATGGCCCTCGCGTCGATCTGGCGGAGGTCGGTCTTGATTTCCACATCCGTCGATTCGGAGAGGATCCCCGGTTCGAAGGGAGTCCGTTCAGGGTGGCTGCGAACATCCTCCGCGACCGTGCCTCCGATGTCTCGAGTCCAGCGTTGTTGGCCCGTACCAGCCCCACCTACCGCTACCGCGTGATGATGGGGCCGAGCTATCGCGCGGACATGTGGGCTGCGCTGGACCACGAGCCGTCGTTGCGGCCGGCCGATCTCGCTAGGAGGACCTACGGGTCGTTCGCCACGGCCTGGCAGGTCAAGCGGGACTGGACCCTGGTCAACCCCGACCGTGCGGGGGAGCAGGCGGGGTAGGGGAGATCAGGCGAACGCCTCCACGAGCGCGTCCATGAACGCGCGGGTGCGCTGGGGGATGAAGCGGGCGTCCGGGTAGAACACGTGCACGTCCACGTACGACGCGCGCGTGAACGGCTCGAGCACGCCGACCACGGTGCCCTCGTCCACGTCGCGCTCGAAGAAGGCGGGGAACGAGTAGGCGATGCCCAGGCCGGCGCGGGTGGCGGCCAGCAGGGCCTCGTTGGAGTTGGTGCGCAGGGTCCCCCGGGCGCGGTGCACGTGCAGCTCGCCGTCCGGTGCCACGAAGTGCCACTCGGGATTGAGGTAGCCCAGGCAGTTGTGTCCGGCCAGGTCCGAGGGGTGGGCGGGCTCTCCGTGCTGTCGCAGATAGCCCGGCGAGGCGAACAGCGCGCCGCGCAGCCGCAGCAGCCGCCGGCCGATGGCCGCGCTGTCCGGGAACTGGTGGTGGGGCAGCTTGCCGGCCACGAGCAGGTCGTAGGGTTCCCGTGCCTGGTCCACCGGGTTGGGCGCCATCACCAGGGTCAGGTCCACGTCCGGGTGGTCCCGCAGGTACACGGGCACCAGCTGCTCGTACAGGGTCGCGCTCTCGAACCAGGTGGGCATCACCACCCGCAGCTGGCCCGCCACCTGGCCGGACTCGTCCCGCACCCGGTCCTCGGCCTCGGCCACGGTCGCGGGCACGTCGCCCACCCGCTCGTACAGCAGCTGGCCGGCCCGGGTCAGGGAGAGCCGCCGGGTGGTGCGGTGCAGCAGCTGCACCTCCAGCCGCCCCTCCAGCGTGCTGACCCGCTTGCTCACCGCGGACGGGGACACGCCCAGCTGGTCGGCCGCGCCGCGGAAGCTGCCGCAGGCCACCACGGCCGGGCCGTACGTGTTCGACCGGCTGAGCGAGCTGGCGGCGGAGTAGCTCAGCCCGCGGTCTCGGCGGCTGGCTTGGGGCACTTGTGCTTCTTGGGGCAGCCGCCGCAGTCCTTCTTCTTGCCCCCCTCGACAGGCGCCACCCCCTGCAGCGTGGCCTCGACGCTGACCGCCTGGACTGCCGTCAGGATGGCCGCCGGGTCGGTGGCTCCCGGCTTGAACGTCACCTCGAACAAGCCCTCGTCCGTGTCCGGCCGCGCCGCGTCCACCCCCTCGACCTCGGCCATGGCCATGGCCAGGGTCTTGCCCAGCTCGTCGTCCAGGTCCGGGATGGCGTAGGTGGCGATCTCGGCCGCGGGCGCGGCTGCCTCGGTCGCCTCCTCGGTGGGGGTTGCGTCGGCGGTCGGCTCGGCCGCGGTGGAGCAGGCGGTGAGCATCAACACGCAGGTCGTGGCGATCAGGAGGCGCATCATCGGCGGTCCCTTTCGTCGGCCACCTCGGTGACCTCGAACTGGTGGAACAGGTAGGTGCCGGTGGCCGGATCGTACACGGGCGCTTCCAGCGCCTCGCGGATCCGTTCGACCCCGGTCAGGTCGTCACGGTACTCGATCAGCAGTTCGCTGCGCGAGGCATACGCGACCAGCGAGACCACGCCCTCGAGCTCCTGAAGCTGAACGGCGGCCCGGTCGGCCGTGTCCACGCAGCTCACGCCCCGCACCACCAGGCGCACGCTGGCCGTACCCTCGCCGTCGGCATAGGTGCGGGTGGTGCTGGGCAGGGCGAAGGCGCGCGCGCCGAGCACGCCCGCGGTCGAGGCCATCACGAGGAGCAGCGGCAGTACCCAGGTGGGCACGGCTCCCACCAGCCCGCCGGCCGGGGCCACGGTCAGGGTCCCGGGGACCGCGCACGCGGACCGGCACTCCAGGCACAGGGTGCACTCCCCGGAGCGCACCTCGTGCACGGTCGCAGCCTGCAGCCCGTGGGGGCAGGCCCGGTCGCACGCGCCGCAACTCGTGCATGCGTGCTCGTGCCGCCGCATGCGAAGCAGCCCGAACCGGGCGAACGGCCACAGGGCCGCGCCCAGGGGGCACAGGTACCGGCACCAGGCCATGGCCACGGCCACGCCCGCGGCCAGGATCGCGGCGAGCAGCGCGTAGCTCCACGGCTCCACGTCGTGGCCGTGGGCGCTGAACAGCACGTAGAACGGGTCGCAGGGCCGGAACACGAGCTCCGCGGTCAGGCCCGTGCCCAGCAGCACGGCGGCGAGTACGCCGTAGCGCAGCCAGCGCAGCTGCCCGTCCAGCTTGCGCGGTACCTGCAGCCAGCCCACGGCCGTGTCCTTCGGCCGTCGTCCGGTCACCCGGCGACGCAGCCACCCGGCCAGCCGGCCCAGCCACTCGTGCACCGTGCCCACCGGGCAGATCCACGAACAGAACGCCTTGCGCGCCACCAGCGTCAGCACCACCAGGGCCACGAACAGGGAAACGTTCAGCTCCCCGGTGGCGCAGGAGAACTGCTGGCGGGTGAGCACGGACCAGGCCGTCTCCAGTCCGCCGAACGGGCAGTACTTCTCGATCCCGTGCAGGGCCGCACCGGTGGCCAGACGGATCCCGGCCACGATCACCGCGACCACAACGACCAGCTGCACCACCTTGCGTACGAGCGACACGAGCAACCCCTCGAGGTGCCGCAGCCTAGGCAGCCTGGAGCCTGCCGGTCAACGGTGAGCTGCAGCTGCCCTTGCACCCGGCGGCGTGCCGAGATATTTCGCTGAACAGGTTCACTGAACGTGATCAGCGAAATTCCCGGACCCGGAGGAGCCATGGTCCCCCACCGCCAGACCGGAACCCGGCGCGCGGCCCAGAAGGCCGAGACCCGCGCCCGGATCCTGGACGCAGCCCGTGCCCTGTTCGAGGAGAAGGGCTACGAGGACACCACCATGCGCGCGGTGGCCACGCGCGCGAACGTGGCGTCCGGCACCATCTTCGTGCACTTCGCGGACAAGGGTGAGCTGCTGATCGAGGCCCTGCTGGAGGACCTGCACCAGGTGGATGCCGAGGTGTTCACCACCCTGCCCGCGGACGCCCCGCTCGTGGATCAGGTGCTGCACCTGGCCCGCGTGTCCTACGCCTACTGGGGCCGTCGGCCCTCGCTCTCTCGCGTGCTGATCCAGAAGATGTGGTTCGTGTCGGGCGAGGCGGGCGATCGCTATCGAGCCGAATCCGTGCAGTTCCTTCAGATGGGAGCAGGCCTGCTGGAGCAGGCGAAGCAGCGCGGCGAGCTGGCCGACGACTGCGACACCCTGGCCACGGTGCAGGCCATCTACGCCTTCCACTACTTCACGCTGATCGCCAACCTCGGGTCCGACGAGCCGGACGTGGAGCGCATGCTCGACGAGACCCGGCGCATGGTCGAGCAGCTGCTGCGCGGCGCGGGTCCGGGGAGGACGCCATGATCGAACGCGCGATTCGCGGTTCTCGCCGCTATCACGCCTGGCTGGCCCTGCTCTGCGCGTTGAGCAGCCTCGCCCTCATCCTGTTCATCGCCCAGTACACGATGGGCCTGGGCATCACGGCCATGGGCCGGGACGTGACCTGGGGCTTCTACATCGCCCAGCTGACCTTCCTGGTGGGCGTGGCCGCGTCGGCCGTGATGGTGGTGCTGCCGTACTACCTGCACGACTACCGGGCCTTCGGCCGCATCACCATCCTGGGCGAGTTCCTGGCCATCCCGGCCGTGCTGCTGTGCCCCCTGTTCGTGGCCGTGGACCTGGGCCAGCCGTTCCGGTTCGTCAACCTGTTCCTGCACCCCAGTCCGACCTCCCCCATGTTCTGGGACACGGTCGTGCTGCTGGGCTACCTGCTGCTCAACCTGGTGATCGGCTGGACCACCCTGGACGCGGAGCGCAACGGCGCGGCCCCGCCCCGCTGGATCAAGCCGCTGATCTACCTGTCGATCCCGTGGGCGGTCTCGATCCACACGGTGACCGCGTTCCTGTACGCCGGCCTGGCTGCCCGCCCGTTCTGGGCCACGGCGGTCATGGCCCCCCGCTTCCTGGCGTCCGCGTTCGCGGCAGGCCCGGCCCTGCTCATCATCCTGTGCCTGATCGTGCGCCGGGTCAGCGCCTACGATCCGGGCGACCGAGGCATCTTCAAGCTCGCCCAGATCATCACCTACGCCATGGTGATCAACGTGTTCCTGCTGCTGATGGAGGTGTTCACCGCCTTCTACAGCGGGATCCCCCACCACCAGGAGCACTTCGCCTACCTCTTCTGGGGCCTGCATGGCCACATCTCCAACGTGGCCCCGTTCATGTGGCTGTCCATGGCGCTGGCCGCCGCATCCCTGGTCCTGCTGCTCGTGCCCCGCTGGCGCAACGACCTGCGCCTGCTCGTACCCGCCTGCGTGATGGTCTTCGCCTCCATCTGGATCGACAAGGGCGCGGGCCTGATGACCGGCGGCATGATCCCGTCCCCCCGTCACACCATCTCCCCGTACTTCCCCTCCCTGGTCGAGATCGGCATGGGCATCGGCCTGTACGCCTTCGGAGCGCTGGTGCTGACCCTGCTGTACAAGCTGGCCATCTCCGTGAAGGAAGACACGGCGTAGCTGCGTTGGATATCCTCTCTTTCGAGGGAGGACTCCATGACCACGATCCTGCGCCATCTCCTGTTGCTGGCCATCCTGTGCACCCTGGCCGGCCTCAACACAGGCTGTCCGGACGACGGCTGCTCGGACGGCTCGTGCGACGACGCGGACCACGACGACGTGTCGGCCAAGGACGACTGCGACGACAACGACGCCAGCGTGTACCCGGGGGCGGACGAGGTGTGCGATGGGAAGGACAACGACTGTGATGGCGTGATCCCGGAGGACGAGAAGGACGTGGACGGCGATGGCCAGACCGCGTGCGAGGGGGACTGCGACGACCTCGATCCCGGGACCTGGGAAGGCGCGGACGAGGCGTGTGACGGGGTGGACAACGACTGCGACGGGGTCGTGCCCGCCGAGGAGGTCGACGACGACGGCGACGGGTATGCCGAGTGTGAGGATGACTGCGACGACGACAACGCCGCCGCCTACCCGGGCGCGCCCGAGGAGTGCAACGGCCTGGACGACGACTGCGACGGAGCCGTGCCCGCGGACGAGACCGAGGACGCGGACGGCGACGGCGTGGTCGCGTGCGCGGACTGCGATGACAGCGACGCGACCCACTACGAGGGCGCCCCGGAGATCTGCGACGGCACGGACAACGACTGCGACGGCGTGGTGCCCGACGACGAGCGGGACGAGGACAACGACGGCGTGATGGTGTGCGAGGGGGACTGTGACGACGAGGACGACACGGTCTACCCGGGCGCGGACGAGCTGTGCGACGACCTGGACAACGACTGCGACGGTGCCCTCGGCGGCGACGAGATCGACGACGACGGTGACAGCTGGACCGAGTGCAACGGCGACTGCGACGACGCCGACCCGGACGTCTCGCCCGGCGCCAGCGAGCAGTGCAACGACGAGGACGACGACTGTGACGGCGTGATCCCCGCGGACGAGCAGACCGACCTCGACCTCGACGGGTACGTGGCCTGCGAGGACTGCGACGACGCCGACAGCACCACCTACCCCGGCGCGGTCGAGCAGTGCGACGGCGCAGACAACGACTGCGATGGCGCGGCCGGGCCCGACGAGGTGGACGCGGACGGGGACGGCCAGATGGTCTGCGACGGTGACTGTGACGACAACGACGCCAGCGTGTTCCCGGGGGCTGCCGAGCAGTGCAACGGGGCGGACGACGACTGCGACGGCGCAGCTGGCGCGGACGAGGTGGACGTGGACGGCGACGGCCAGATGGTGTGCGACGGCGACTGTGATGACGCGGACGCCGCGGTCCACCTCGGCGCTGCCGAGCAGTGCGACGGTGTGGACAACGACTGCGACGGCGCGGCCGGCGCGGACGAAGCGGACGCCGATGGCGATGGCCAGATGGTGTGCGATGGCGACTGTGATGACACCGACGCGACCGTGCAGCTCGGCGCGACCGAGCAGTGCGACGGCGTGGACAACGACTGCGACGGGTTCCTGGCCGGGGACGAGGCGGACGCGGACGGCGATGGCCAGATGGTGTGCGAGGGCGACTGCGACGACACCGACGCCACCGTTCAGCTCGGCGCACTCGAGCAGTGTGACGTCGTGGACAACGACTGCGACGGTGTCCTGGGCGGGGACGAGTTCGACGACGACGGTGACGGCCAGACCGAGTGCGACGGTGACTGCGACGACGGCGACGCGGCCACGGGCGACGGGTTCACCGAGGTGTGCGACGGCGCGGACAACGACTGCGACGGCAACGCGGACGAGGACGTGGACGACGACGGCGATGGCGTGGCCGAGTGCGCGGGTGACTGCGACGACACGGACGCGGACGTGTACCCGGGCGCGGACGAGGACTGCACCAACGGCGTCGACGACGACTGCGACGGGGACGTGGACGAGGAGTGCACGCGTCCGCCCACGGACTACGAGTATCCGGGCGCGGCCACCCTGATCGTGGACGCGACCGGCGCGTGGTCCGACCTGGTGTTCGACGACGACGGCCTGCTGTACCTGTGCACCCTGATCAGTGGCCAGGACTACGTGTACGTGTACGAGGACGCGGCCAACACCGAGATCCTGTACGGCTACTCCAACTGGAACATGAACGCCATCGCCCTGGACGGGAACAACGGGGACGCCATCGTGGTGGGGTACACCACCGGGGCGTCCGTGGGCTACGAGTCCGGCACGGACCTGCCGCCCATCGCGTCGGGCTCGTCACCGTACGGCGGCAACTACGCCAACGGCTACATGACGGTCGCGCCCAGCGCGCTGGACATCGATTCCACGGGCTGCATCTGGTACCCCAACTTCGGCGGCAGCGGCACCCTGGGCTGCGTGCTGGCCGACGGCTCGTCCACCACGTACACGCCCGCGGGCGACTACATCGAGACCGTGGCCCTGGACTCCACCGAGACCCTGTACTACTCGGTGCGCGACGAGATCTACGCCTTCGATCCTGCCGCCGGCACCGGCACCCTCGTGCACACCGCCCCCGACGCGGTGCTGGACATGGTCTTCGACTTCAACGACGACCTGTACGTGGAGTCCACCGACGACCAGCTCACCCTGATCGAGCTCGACGGCACCCAGACCGCCTTCGCCACCCTGAGCGGCGACGGCAAGCTCGCCATCACCCCGGACGGCTACCTCGTCCGCCTGATCGCCAACCCGGTGGCCAACGCGAGCTTCGAGGACTGGTATCTGGACTAGGTTCCCGCCCCGTGGCAGGTGCCCGCCCGGATCGCGGCGATCACGTCGGCGATGGTCTCGACCGGCTCGTCGAACACGGTGCAGGTGCGGCCGACCTCGCTGACGTGGTGGCAGTCGGAGCCGCCCACCGTGGGCAGGCCGAGCTTGGCCGCGGCGTTGACGGCGAGCGTGTTGCGGTCGGGTTCGGTGCGGCCGTTGTGGGACTCGACCGCGTCGAAGCCGTTGCGCTCGAACAGCTGCCAGCCCAGGGAGTCCCAGCCGCGGAAGGGGTGGGCGGGTACGCAGATGCCGCCGGCCGCGTGTACGCGGTGTATTACCTCGTCCAGATCCAGGGCGGTTCGGCGATCCCAGCGGTTCCACGCGTCGTCGACCACGCCGTAGGCCAGCAGGTGGCCCGCGGCCGTGGAGATCTCCACGCCGCGCAGCACCACGAATCCAGCAGGCCGGTCCGCGAGCTCGAAGGGTTCGGACGCCTCGTACGAGTGGTGTTCGGTCACGCAGATCCCGTCCAGGCCCAGGCTGCGGGCGCGGTCGATCAGCGCGGCGGGCTCGAGGAAGCTGTCGCCCGAGTACATGCTGTGGCAGTGCAGGTCGATCTTCATGGGCACAGGCGGCGTGTTCTACCCAGCGGGGAGGGGAATGTCGATGGGGCTGCGCGATCCCTGCGGATCAGCCGCCGGTGGGCGTGTCGTCGCACACGTCGCCGGTGCCGTCGCCGTCCGTGTCCTCCTGGTCCGGCACCCACGGGCCGGCCGGGTCCAGGGACAGCTCCAGGTCGGTGACGGCCGTGCCCTCGTCCAGGAAGCGCACGTAGTTGCCCCAGCCGCCGCCCTGGTCGTAGACCTTCATGACCAGGGTGTTCCAGCCCGCCAGCATGGTCACCTCGGCGGTGTAGCTGTCGATGTTGGTGCCCTGGCAGCGGTTGTCCGACACCACCAGCTCGTGGTTGAACCAGGCGTACGCGCCATCGTCCGGGCCCACGCCCAGGGTGAGCGTGCGCTCGGTCTCGCTGTACACGTAGACCGCGGTGTAGACCTCGCGCGGGGCGTCCACGTACCCGTAGTCGGTGAGGTACTCGATGCGGTCGGACGTGCTCCACAGCACGGTCCACACGAACTCGCCGGCCTCGTCGGCCAGGGCCGGGGTGACCAGGGCGTCGTCCTCGGCCACCAGCGAGTCCGCGGTCGGCAGGCAGCTGTCCTCGCTGGTCAGCCCGGTGTAGGGCCCCGCGCCCAGGAACACGCGGATGAATCCGTCCGCGGAGGGTACCAGCGGCGCCATGTCCGGGCCGTTGGGCGTGTCCGGGCAGTTGTCGTCGTCGTTGTCGATCCCGTCGCCGTCCCGGTCCGTGTCGCACTTGTCGGGGCGGCCGTCGCCGTCCGTGTCGTCGGCCGGATCCACGGTGTACACCGCATCCTCCGGCTGCACGACCGCGATCTCCAGGGTGTAGTACGGCACGGCCGCGTCCAGCAGGCCGCGCACGCAGATCGACCAGGTGCCCTCCTCCACGAACCGCGCGCCCGGCGCCTGCTCCGGGTCGAGCACGGCGCAGCCGTCCGCGTCGGGGGTGCCCACGGCCAGCTCGTTGCCCGACGCGTCGTGCAGCGTGAGCGTGGCCGGCGCCACGCACTCGTCGATCAGCCGCGCCTCCACGGCCCCGCAGTTGGGCAGCTCGACGCCGAAGCAGTCCACGTCCCCCTCGGCCAGGCCGCCGTGCACCGGCTCGCCCGGCCAGGCCTCGGCCTCGCCCGGCTCGTCGTTGGGCTCGTTCTCCAGCAGCCCGTCCTCCACCGTGCAGGCGGGCGTGCACCCGTCCCCGCCCAACTCGGTGCCGTCGTCGCACGCCTCGCCGCTGTCGGACACGCCATCGCCGCACCACGGCAGCAGGCAGCTGGTGCGGCAGGCGTCGGGTTCGCTGTCGGAGTTGGCGTCGCCGTCGTCGCACTGCTCGCCGTCGTCCACTGCGCCGTCCCCGCACGCGGGCAGGTCCAGGGGCGCGGCCGAGTCGTCGTCGTCGTCGTGCACGACCGGGTCGGACGGGCAGGCCACCAGCAGCAGCAACATCACCAGGGGGAGGATCCGCATGCACGTAGCATACACATCTCCCCTGCAGTTGCGCAGACGCGGTACCATGCGCCCATGTCCACAATCCTCCTGATGCTGAGCATGGTCGTGGTGGATGCACCGTGGTTCTACCCGGGCACCGGCCCGGAAATCGTCGAGATCACCGAGGATTCCACCATCGGCGGCGTGCCCGTACGCCGTACCGGCCACCTGGCCGCGCGGGTGGACGACCCGCAGGTGATCGAAGATCTGCCCGAGGTCCACTCCGTGCAGAGCCTGCGCGGCGACGGCCACGTGGTGCGGATCCGCCCGGCCGCGGGCGTGTGCGAGCTCGCGCTCTCCCGCCAGCTGCGCGACCGCGACGACGTGACCTGGGCCCACCCGGACCTGGCCGTGCGCCTGGTCCCCCGCGACCTGCCCGACGACCCGTACGTGACCGACCAGTGGCACCTGGAGAACACCGGCCAGTCCGGCTGGACCCCGGAGGTGGACATCAACGCCGAGACCGCCTGGGCCGTGGCCACCGGCGCTGGCGGCATGGTGGCCGTGCTGGACTCGGGCGTGGACTCCGACCACCCGGACCTGGACGTGGTCGTGGGCTACGACTACGTGGACCGGGACGACGACTCCAACCCGGACATGAGCACGGACGAGGGCCCCCACGGCACGGCCGCGGCCGGCCTGGCCGCGGCCCTGGGGGACAACGGCGAGGGCGTGGCCGGCGTGGCCTACGACGCCCAGGTGTACGGGATCCGCCTGCTGGGCGGCGACACCACCCTGACGGACTTCTACGACGCGTTCGTGGAGGCCGTGGACGCGGGCGCCTGGGTCCTGTCCAACTCCTGGGGGTTCGGCGACGACTGCCCGGACATCCCGGTGTACTCCACCTTCGAGGAAGCCTTCGCCTACGCCGAGGAGGAGGGCCGCGGCGGCAACGGCACGGCCATCGTGGTGGCGGCCGGCAACGGCGGCTGCGACAACTCCAACGACGGCTTCCAGGGCCTGCCCGAGGCCATCTCCGTGGCCGCCACCAACGGCAACGACGAGCGGGAGGGGTACTCCAGCTTCGGGGCGGTGGTGGACGTGGCCGCCCCGTCCGGGGGCGTGCTGACCACGGACGTGGCCGGGGACGAGGGCTACGGCAGCCACGACGGCAACCCGGACTACAACCCGGGCTTCTCCGGCACCTCTGCCTCCACCCCGATCGTGGCCGGGGTGATCGCGCTGATGTTCGACGCCAACCCCCGGCTGACCGCGGCCCAGGCCCGCGAGGTGCTGGCCGAGACCGCGGTGCGCATCGACGTGGAGGACGGGGGCTACGACATGTGGGGCTGGTCCATGTACTACGGCTACGGCCGGGTGGACGCGGGCGCGGCCGTGCTGGCCGTGGCCGACGACGGCGCGCCCGCGCCGCCGGACCTGATCGGCCCGGAGGACGAGGCCTGGGTGGAGCGGGTCCTGCTGCAGTGGACCGCGGCCGAGGATCCGGACGGCGCGTGGATCGACCACGAGGTGGTCTGGTACGTGCAGACCACCAACGTGCAGCACGTGTTCACCCATGGCACCGTGCTGGACATCACCGGCGAGGTGGAGGTCGGGGACACGGTCACCTGGTGGGTCCAGGGCGTGGACGCCTGGGGCGGGGGCAACCCGTCCGAGTCCCGGACCTTCACCGTGGTGGACTACGAGGTCGAGGAGCCCGAGCCCGCGGACGACGACGACACGGACGAGCCCGAGGACGAGGGCTGCACCTGTTCGGCCCACGGGGAGGTCGGCGGTGCGGGTGTGCTGGCCGCGCTCGCGCTGCTCGCGCTCGTGATCCGCAGGCGGAACTGAACGAACTGACGAGAGGGGAGACTCGATGAAGAACCTGACGACCTGGTGGCTGGTCCTGGTGTGCGCGGGCCTGCTGGTGTGCGCGGGTTGCCCGTCGGCCGACGACGACGACGTGGCCGACGACGACGACGTCACGGCGGATGACGACGACGACGACACGGTCGACGACGACGACACGGCCGCCGACGACGACTCGGCCGCGGACGACGACGACACCGGCGACGACGACGACGACACCGCCACCGACGACGACGACTCGGCCGGTGACGACGACACCGAGGAGATGACGGTCACCAACCTGCCCAACGGGTGCACCGACACGTACTTCATCAGCCCGTACGCGGGCGAGGAGGACCACTGGGGCGCCACCCGGCTGACCCCGCCGTACTACCCGTTCGAGGTCGTGTCCGTGCTGTACACCCTGCCGGCCGAGGACGACGGCACCGTGCTGTGCAACACGGCCCTGGAGCACACGATCCAGGTGTTCGTGGGCACGGACCCCATGCCGCCGGCCACACCGGTGCCCCTGTGGGAGCTGACCGTGCCGGCCGGGTCCGACCCGTACGCGCAGAAGGACCTGTGGTTCAACGTGTCGCCGTCCGTGACCCTGACCACGGGCGAGCACCTGTTCGTGTCCATCCAGTTCGCGGGCACGTACCCCGAGGTGCAGTGCCTGCTGGTGTGCGCCGACGCCGGCGCGGAGTCCAACCGCAACTGGTGGAGCAACGCGGGCGCCACGCCCTACTCGTGGGCCACGCTGGCGAGCTTCGGCATCGACTACACGTACATGATCTACGCGACCGGGTCCTGACCGGCCTCGGCGGGCGCGTACACCTTCTTCTGCAGCGGGATCGCCGCGATCGCCATCACCAGGCCGAACAGCACGCAGGCCGCTGCTCCCAGCAGCGGTGCGATCCTACCAATGAACTGCAGCCCCATGGGCCACATCAGCATGCCGACCACCCACTCGGTGAGCCCCATCACCAGCAGGAACACCGCGGCCAGGGCCGTGATCGCGCGCGGCGGCAGGTCGCCCAGGATCCGCGACGCGCCCAGGGCGATGGCAGCCGCACCCCCGCCCGAGATCAGCAGCATCAGGCCCACGGTCGCGAACCGCTTGATCTCGTACAGGGACATGGGCAGCAGCGCGGCGACGCCCAGGCCGATCCCGCACGTGAGCAGGCCCACGCCCGCCAGCAGCAGGCCGGGGAAGCCGGGCTTGAAGCGGACCAGGATCAGCGTGATCCCGAACGCCACGAACGCGCCCACCGCGGTGAACACGCTGTGCGCCCACGCCTCGAGCGTGCCGAACTCGGTGATGCCCCAGATGAAGAACCAGTCCCGGATCGACACGCTCACCAGGCCCAGGGCCAGGCCCAGCACCACGGCGATGCCCGCGGCGATGCCGATGACCTTGCCGTCCGCGGCCGGCGGCTCCACGTCCCAGCCCCGGCCCACCAGGGCCAGGCCCACGGCACCAGCGGTGGCGACCAGCATGCCGCCCAGGTGCATCAGCGAGGTGGGCATCAGCCCCATGCTGTGGGCCAGCACGTTGCCCACCACGGTGGCGACCAGGATGCCCGCGCCGCTCGCGCTCACGACCAGCGCCAGCTGAGCGCTTCGCTGACCCTCGCGCCGGCCATGCAGGTCGGCCGCGGCCGAGGCGAGCAGGGCGGGCACGGCGATGCCGCCGCCCAGGGCCAGCAGCACGCACTTCACCCAGTTCAGCGGCTCGATCCAGGTCATGGCGAAGGCCACGGCCACGGCCGCTCCCAGCAGGCACAGGCCGCAGCCGGCGACCAGCGACCAGCGCGGCCCGATGACCGCGCCCAGGCCCGCGCCGACCAGCAGCGCGAGCGCCGCGGCCAGGCCGCCGAAGCTGGGCATGGTGGAGAAGCGCAGGTCAGCCAGGTACTCGGCCGGGCCCCACAGGTGGTCCACGGTTGCGTGGAGCGCCACGAACCCACCGGCGAGGTGGAAGGAGATCAGGGCGAGCAGGAGGAACGAGCCGATGAGCTTTCCGAGCGACATGAATACCCCCGCTGGCGGGCGCGTCGTGTCGTGAGCAGCACCCCCAGCCCCACCAGGATACCGGTTGCGAGCGGGCCGCGTCGCGTGGTCGGCGCCGAGCACTGGCAGCCGTCGTCCTCTTCTTCGGTCGTGTCGTCATCGTCGCCCGGCGGGTCCCCGCAGTCGTGGTCCCACCCCCCGCAGAACTCGTCGCAGATGCCGTCGTCGTACAGGGAGTTGACCTCGCAGATGTCGCGGGTGCCGTGCACCTCCTCGATGAGGTCGAACAGCCACTCTTCCACGAGATCCGTGCGCGTGCTGTACGAGGCCATGGTCGAGCCCAGGGAGTGCACGGCCCACTGCGTGTAGCGGCCGTTGTCCTCTTCGTGCATCTGCGGGCCGCCCGAGTCGCCGCTGTTGATGTTGGCGTCGTTGGGGTTGGTGGAGGTGGAGGACTGCAGGAACATCTCGTCGTAGCCGTCGATGGTCAGCTCGGCCGAGTGCTTGACGCCGAACTGGCCGCCGTCCCACTCGGTGTTGCCGATGCCCACGGAGACGACCGTGGCGCCGATGTCGTCGTCGGTGATGTCGCGTGTGCGGAACAGGATGGGCTCGATGTCGTCGATGGGCTCCATGAGGATGCCGACGGCGAAGTCGAATTCGGTGTCGTCGCCGTACACCGTGGTCCAGTGCTCGTAGTCGGGGTGGACCACGACCTCCTGCAGGTCGGCCAGGAACTCGGGATTGTTGGTGTCGTCGCCGAAGAACGCCACGCCCCAGCTGGACACCAGGTTCTCCCAGACCTCCTCGGAGATGCCGAACTCCTCGGGATTGCCGCAGTGAGCGGCCGACAGGATCAGGCGCGGCGTGATCAGGTTGCCGGAGCACATGGCGAACGTCCAGCCCACCTCCTCCGCGTTCACGCCCACGCCCACGACCGACGAGAAGCCGTACTCGCGCTCGCCGTTGACGATGGGGTTGGTGGTGGTGAGCAGGTCGGGGGTGGTGCAGCCGCACAGGAGGAGGAGGAGAGGGAGGACGCGGGTCATTGGGTCTCCTCGTGCAGGGTGGCGAGCACGAAGGGCTGGACGATCAGGAAGCGGAACGGGGTGGCTGGGGCGTCGGTGAAGGCGTCGGCCTGGTCGTCGGTGGGCCGGGCGAGGCGGCCCTGGGCCAGCCAGGAGGCGACTGAAGCGGAGTCGTCGTCGGCGAAGGCCACGGCCGCGTCGAGCAGGCCGAGCTCGCGGTCGACCAGGAACAGGGCCTCGCGGGAGTGGTGTGGGCCGAGGGAGCTCCAGTCGGTGACGGCGAGCTCGGCGCGGAGCTTGTCGCGGGTGTCGGTCATGGGGGGAGTTGAGCACGGATGGCGGTGGGGGGGAAGGGGGTGGGCGGTTACCATGGT
>CAZXHG010000122.1:13028-29620 GCA_964639985.1 uncultured Rickettsiales bacterium | reverse complement strand
CTCGACGGTCATCTCCGGGGCCGTGTCGTCGTCGTCCGCGGCGGTGTCGTCGTCGCCCACGGCCGAGTCGTCGTCGTCCGCGGTCGTGGTGTCGTCGTCGTCCGCGGTGTCGTCGTCGTCGTCGCGGTCGCAGCCCACGGTTGGCCAGCCGCACACCAGCAACGCGACCAGGCCGAGCAGACCCCACACCTGGCGCGCACGGGAGAGTCGCTCCAACATGAGAACGTCCTTTCTGTTCCTCGATTCCGGATGGGTCCGAACGGTGCCGTTGTCAAGCCCCGCCGGCCGCTGGGTTCCCGGGGTCGTCGGGTGACCGCGGGGCACTATAGCACCCCCGCACGAGGGCTTGCGTATCGCCGGACCGGGACGCAGACTGACGAGGACGGGAGTTGTGGATCCATGAGCAGATTCGTCATCGCGTCGTTCATCTCCGTGCTGATCGCGCCCCCGGCCACGGCTGCCGAGGACTTCGAGGGCCGGACCGCCTACTTCGGCGAACTCCACGCCCACACCGGGTACAGCGGTGACGGCGCCAGCGCCGACCTGGGCAACTGCACTGCAGCCACCAGTTGCGGAAACGTGGCCGACTTCTTCTCTATTGCGCGGGACGCGGCCGGTCTGGACTTCGCCTCGATCACCGACCACATCACGGGCGACTACATCTCCATGAGCCCGTCGGACTGGCCCGCGATCCTGGACCTGGTGAACGACGGCCACGACGAGGAGGGCGGCTTCCTCGCCCTGCTGGGCGGCGAGTACCTCGTCGTGACCGAAGCCGACGCCGAGCTCGGCCACAAGAACCTGATCTTCTTCGCTGACGACGCCGCGGACGGCAGCATCCCGTACGACGAGCTGGTGGCCGCGGGCAGTCCTGCGGACTGCGACGACCTGTGGGCCGCATTCGACGAGCTCGACACCCTGTACGGGCCGCTGCTGCTGCTACCCCACCACCCGGCCGCGGGCAACCCGATGCCCACGCGGTGGGCCTGCCACGACGAGATCCTGTCCCCGCTGGTCGAGATCTACTCGACCCACGGCAACTCCCGGGACACGGACACCAACGACCCGTGGGACCCGATCTGGTCGTTCTACGAGCCCAACAGTACGGTCAACGACGCGCTCGACCCCGGCCTGTACGGCCATCACATCGGCATCATGGGTGGCACCGACTTCCACGACACCTGGCCCGGCCTGATCTGCCACACCGACGGGATCCACACGGACCAGCCCTACGGCGGCAGCATCACCGGCGTCGTCCTGGACGGGGGCGTACCGTTCAACCGCGGGAACCTCTACCATGGTCTGCGCCAGCGCCACACCTGGGGTACGAGCGGGCCGCTGGTGCCGGTCGTGATGACCCTGGTCGACGACGACGGCGCCGAGCTCGCGCTGATGGGCGACGTCCTGGTCCCGCCAGCCTCCCCACCCACCGTTCGCGTGGCATTCGCAGACCGGCTGCAGCCCTACGTGATGACGGTCAACCTGTACACCATCGGCCGCCAGACCACGGCCATGACCCAGGTCGAGGACGGCGTGTACGAGCTCGAGCTCGACGAGGTGGTCACGCCGTGGTTCGGCTACGCCGTGCTCACGGTCGACGGCGGCTCCTGGTACGCGGACCAGGGCACGCCGTGCGATGACGGCGGCGAAAACTCCCTGGAGAAGATCTGGACCTCGCCCATCTGGGTGGAGGAGGCGGACGAGACCGACCTCGACGGCGACGGCTACAGCGAGGCGGACGGCGACTGCGACGACCGCTACGACGCCATCCACCCGGACGCGGCCGAGCTGGCCAACCACCTCGACGACGACTGCGACGGCACCGTGGACGAGGGCACCGATGGCTGGGACGAAGACGGCGACGGCTACAGCCCTCTGGTCGGCGACTGCGACGACACCGACGACGCCGTGTACCCCGGCGCGGAGGACGTCTGCGACGACGTGACGGACAATGACTGCGACGGCATCGACGACCCGTCGGAGGCCGACGCGGATGGCGACGGCGTATCCATCTGCGACGGTGACTGCGACGACGACAACGAGACCGTGTACCCGGGCGCCGACGAGCTCCTCAACGGAATCGACGACGACTGCGACGACGAGATCGACGAGGACACCACCGGAGACGACGACGACTCGGCCATGACCGACGACGACGACGATGACGACGACATCGCCGACGACGACGACACGGTGGTCTGCGACGACGACTGCTCGTGCACGGCGACCGGAACCCCTCGACCGGCGCCCCTGGTCGCGATGCTCCTCGCTGCCCTCGTTACGCTCGCGCTTCGCCGCCGCTAGGGTCGCCCGAGCTGCTCACCCTGGGGGCATACGCTGCGGTATACGCAGCGGCCGCACTTCTGGGTGGCTTCGACCAGTTCGAAGCGAGCCTCCTCGGCCACGTTGCGGTCGACGTCCTGGAGCAGGGCCTGCATGGCCTCGGCGCTGTCGGCGATCTTGCGGGCCGTGCCGTCGATGTCCGCGGCGGTCAGCGGGCGTCCCCAGCGTGATCCGCGCGGGAGATAGATCTCGGCGACCTCGAAGCGGTGGATGGGTGGGTGCTGGGGGTGCTTCTCCTGCAGGGCGCGGGCGTACAGTACGAGCTGGTGGGTCACCTCGTCGCTCGCGCGGGCCGAGGGCTCGCGGCCGGTCTTCCAGTCCAGCACCTCGATGATGCCGTCGGCGCGCTCGTAGGCCACGTCGGGGATGGCGAAGATGGGGAAGTCGCCCACCTCCTCCCAGCGGAACCGCTTGGCGTCGAAGTCGCCTCCGTCGACCGGCTCGGCGTAGTGGAAGCGGCCAGCGCTGCGGGCCTCGTCGAAGCGGGAGAGGTAGGGGAGCTCGGGGAAGGTGCGCAGGCGCTCCTCCACGCCGTCCCACATCTGCTTGAACCGCTCGCGTGGGATCTCGAGGTCGTAGGCGTGGGCCTCGAGACCGAAGGCCTTGGCCCGTCCGGGCTGGCGGAAGACGCGCCGCACCGAGCTGAGGTAGTCGGCTCGCATCTGCTCGTGGATCCGACGCACCACCTCGTCCGGCGGCACGCCGTGGAACATCATGGCCACGCCCTCGTGCACGGCGCTGCCCGACCAGGTGGGCATGGTCTGCAGCTGCTTGAGCAGGTAGATCTGCTTGACCCGGGCCGGGGCGCGGTCCTCCCAGCCCTTCCAGCTACCGTAGTACTGGAACCAGTACTGGCGGCGACAGTAGTCGAATGCCCGGTCGCGCGACGTCGACCACGAGAACTCCGGTGTCGGTCCGAGTGCCATGGTGTGGATGCTATCATCTGGCGCTCAGGGAGGCGCACCCATGCCCAGGCTCCTGCTATGGCTGACGTCGATCGCGCTGGTGGTGCCGGGCTGTGATCGCGGCGGGGACGACGACGACACCACCGGGCCTCCCGGGGACGACGACACCGCGTGCGAGGACGTCGCACCGGTCGGGCTGCTGGATGACGAGGGCCTGTACCCCTACCCGTCCATGCACCTCATGGCGGAGGATCCGGACACGCCCACGGGCTGGCGGCTGGCCTTCGAGGCCGACACGCTGCCCGTGTCCGACGGCGGCTCGCCCCTGGACACGGCGCGCCTCAACCGGCTCGACGGGTTCTCGGTGGCCAACGCCGCGGTGGTGCTGATGCCTGACGCCGAGATCGACGGGGACTGCCTGCCGTCCGTGCACGACCTGGGATCGTCCGTGCAGACCACCTCCGCGGTGCAGCTGATCGACCTCGACCGAGGCGAGCGGGTGCCGTGCTTTGCCGAGCTCGACGCCCACCCCCAGTGCACCGGCCCGGAGAACCGGGTGCTGCTGGTGCGGCCCATGCGCGCGATGCAGTTCGACACGCGCCATGCCGTGGTGCTGACGTCGGCCCTGGTCGGCCCGGACGGCCAGACCGTGGCCACGCCGGAGCGATTCGCAGCGCTTCGCGACGGCGGCGACGTCCACCCCGGGCTCTGCGACCGGGTGGAGCACTACGAGGTGCTGTTCACCGACCTCGAGGCGCTCGGCCTGCAGCGGTCCGACCTGGTGCTGGCGTGGGACTTCCGCACTGGCAGCGAGCAGACCGTGCACGCCCCCCTGGATCGGATCATCGAGCGGGGGCTGGAGGAGCTGCCCGCCGACGCCGGATTCGCCCCGGACTACACGGTGGACTGGGTCTCGGACTCGGACCTGGGCTACGACCTGCCGCCCCACGTGTGGCGGCTCACCCAGGGCTCCTACCGCCTGCCCAGCTACCTCGACGACGGCGGGGACGGCGCGTTCGTGCTCGACGAGGACGCGCTGCCCCGGCCCCAGGGCGACGACGACGTGTTCTTCATGGCCATGATCCCGCCGTCGGTGCATGACGCACCCGCCGGGTCCGTGCCGGTCGTGGTGTTCGGCCACGGCATCTTCTCCAACCCCAACAACTACCTCGGCGACGACGACGATCCCTCGGACGTGCAGGCCCTGGCCGACCGGCTGGGCATGATCTTCATCGGCACCAAGTGGCGCGGGCTGGCGTCGGACGACATGGTGTCGGCGCTGGTGGTGGCCAACGACTTCGGCCAGTTCCACCACATCACGGACAAGATGGTGCAGGGCGTGGCCAACGCGGTGAGCCTGCCCCGGATGGTGCAGACCTCGTTCGTGCACGACGAGTTCTTCGCGGCCACGGACGGCAGCGGCAGCCTGGTCGACACGGACCGCGTGTACTACATGGGCATCTCGCTGGGCGGCATCGAGGGCTTCACCCTGATGGCCAACAGCGACGAGCTGCAGCACGCGGTGCTGCACGTGCCGGGCGCCATGTGGTCGACCATGCTGGAGCGCTCCAGCAACTGGGCGGTGTTCGACGGCTACGTGATGGACGTGCTGCCCCAGCCCCACGACCGGCAGGCCCTGTACGCGGTCACGCAGCTGCTGTGGGACCCCTCCGATCCCATCACCCACACCCACGGTGTCGCAGGCAAGTCCCTGCTGTGGCAGGAGTCGATGGGGGACGAGCAGGTCCCCAACATGACCCTCGAGGCGCTGGTCCGTAGCGTGGGCGCGCCGGTGCTCGTGCCGACCACCGATCCGCCCTACGCCGTGGAGGAGCTCACCGCGCCGACCGCCCCCGACGCGACGGCCCTGATGCAGTTCGATCCCGGCATGGGCCGGCCATCGGACGAGAACCGGCCCGCCGAGGCCACCGGCGCGCACTACTTCCCCCGTCACACGGACGAGGCCCACGCCCAGATCGAGCAGTTCTTCACCGCGGGCGAGGAGGGCACGATCATGCACCCCTGTAGCGACGAGCCCTGTGCGTGGTGAGTGTGGATCCATGCGACTGACACGGTTCCTGTGGGCGACCGCGCTGACGTGTTCGCTGCTGCTGGCCCCGATCGGGGCCCGGGCCGGTGACGCCGAGGAGGCGGCCGCCCAGGGGCACGCGCTGTACGGCAAGAAGAAGTACCGCCAGGCGGCCAGCTACTTCTCCCTGGCCGTGACCTACGACAGCACCCATGCCGACTACTACTACTGGGCCTCGATGTGCCACAGCGCGGCCATGGAGGACGAGGACGCCTACGAGTGGATCCGGGGGGCCCTGTCCCTGGACGAAACGAACATGCGCTACCACGTGCAGCATGGCCGCGTGTGCTCGTTCCTGGGCAACCCGGGCGAAGCGGCGATGGCCTTCGAGAAGGCGCTGGCGCTGGGCAGCGGCGACGCCCAGCTGTGGGCCGACTACGGGCTGGTGCTCAAGCAGTCGGGGCGGGCCTACCAGGCCATGGAGGTCTACCGCAAGGCCCTGGCCCAGGGGCACACCGAGGTGGCCTACGACCTCGGACAGTCGCTGATGGAGCTGCAGGATCCTGACCAGGCCGTGGGCGCGTTCCGCCAGGCCGTGGCCGCCGATCCCGGCTGCATGGACTGCTATCTGGACCTGGGCGACGCGCTGATGATCACCGGCGACACGCGCGCCGCCCTGTCCGCCTACGGTGACGCCCAGGGGCTGGCGCCGGACGACTGGCGGCCGCGACAGCGCAGCATCCGCGCGTGCTACGCGCTGTCGGACTTCACCGCTGCGGACGTACACAAGCGCGCCCTGCAGAAGCTCTACGACAAGGGCCAGGTCCACGCCCTGGCCGACCTGAAGGCCTATGTGGTCGACGTGTTCGAGGTGGGCGACCTCACCGTCAAGGCGTACGAGTACTACGACGGCGAGGGCCCCGAGGGCGTGCACTGGACGTTCCAGGCGTTCGATCCCACCGGCTGGATGGACAAGGAGCTGGCCGCACGCGATGCCGTGGCCGTGGCCGCCCCCGGGCGAGGCTCGGCGCGGCGAGGTGGCGGCATGGAGCTGGTGCAGAACCGGGAGAACGACACGCCGATGCTGCTGACCAGCTGGACGACCGCCGTGAGCTATCCCACGGTGCGGACGGCGGTGATCGCCTGGTTGCAGACGCCCGGGTCCTGACTCACCGCTCCCGCCACAGCGACCCGAAGCCACGCCACAGCTCTCCGGCGAGGTAGCGCGTACGGCGGCGATCGCGCTGGGTGCGACCCCGCAGGTGGCTGTTGATCGGCTCCCCGGCCTCGTCCAGGTGATCCCGGCGGTGCCGCAGGTTCATCACGATGCGGGTCACGCCCGACCCACCCTTGTGGATCAGCACGATGGTGCCGTCGTCGTGCACGAGCTCCACGATCGCCACGTGGGTCAGCCGGTCGTCCAGACGCCGGTTGCCGTTGCGATCGTGGGTGTTGTCGAAGAAGGCGACGTCCCCTGGCAGCGGAGCCCTCCGCCGGTGGTGGACGTGGCCCTTGCGGGCGCGCCGGAACAGGGCCTCGCCGTTCGCGCCCTCGAGGTCGATGCCCGCGCTGCGGTAGGCCGCGTTCACCAGCCCCGAGCAGTCGAAGCGGAAGGTCTCGCCGTCGACGACGAGTGCGCCCTGGTCCACGAACCCGGCCGCGGCCTCGGCCACGTCGATGCCCACGCGAAAGCGGCGTACCTGGGCCCGGGTGAGGTCGTAGCGCTCGGCCAGATCCCCGATCTCCGCGCGCGCGGCGGTCTGGTGAGCGCAGCCGGGTGCGCACGCGGCCACCAGCGTGACCACCACGATCCACGCCGCGCTACTCGACCGCATCGATGTACCCCAGCCCGCGCATGTGCTCCTTCCACTGCATGCCGCCGGCCTCGCTGGCCGACCTGCGCGCCTCGCCGAGCGAGACATCCGGATCGTAGTAGGAACGCGCCCGCTGCAGCAGTTGTTCCGCGAGCTCGGGTTGCTCCTCGGCCAGGTCGTGACGTTCGCCCGGGTCCGCGACGAGATCGTACAGCTGCAACGTGGGCTCGACCGTGCCGCTGCCGGCCAGGCGCGCGCGAGGGTGCTCCGACACGATCAGCTTGTGCGTTCCGGTCGCGACGGTGAACTCGTCGACCGCGACCTGACCCGTGCCGTCCGGCAGTGGCACGCTCGTCATGCGCAGGGCCACGGCCTCGTCCGTCGGCTCGCCGGCGAGCACGCGCGCGAGGTCACGGCCGTCCAGGACGGCGGCTCCGACGTCCACGCCCACGGTGCCCAGCACGGTGGGCAGGACGTCCACCAGCGACACGACGTCGCTCAGCTCGCGCCCGGCGTGGCCGCCGTGGGGGAACCGGATCACCAGCGGTACGTGCAGGGTCTCGTCGTGCAGGTTGGCGCCGTGGGTCCAGCAGCCGTGCTCGCCGAACTCCTCGCCGTGGTCCGCGGTCACGATCAGCAGGGTGTCGTCGTACAGCGCCAGCTCCCGCAGCAGGTCCACCAGCGGGCCGATCAGCTGCTCGTCGGTGTACAGGATCTCGCCGTCGTACAGCGCCACCAGCCCGCCGTGCATCTCCGCAGGCACGGGCTGGCAGAACTCGCCCGGCTCCAGCCAGGCCATCGGATCGAGGGAGACGTAGGGGTCGGCCGAGGTGGTGAAGGCGCCGTTGTACGGGGAGCGTGGTGCGTACGGGCCGTGCACCTGGTAAGTGTGCAGGAAGAGGAAGAACGGCTGGTCGGCGTGGCGCCGGATCCAGGTCTCGGCGTGGGCGGCCATGGTCTCGGGGCTGTCGTCGTCGTCATGCGACGCGTACAGGTCGAAGCCGTGGTCGAACCCGAGGGTGTGGTGCACCGCTCCCCCGCCCGTGAGCGCGGCCGTGGCCCACCCCTCCTGCCGGAGCAGCTGCGCCATCGTCGGCTCGGTCGACGCCCCCCCGCCCACGCCGAAGTCCACGCGCAGGGCACGCGCGCTGCGGTGGGGCAGTCGCGAGGTGAACATGCTCATGTGGGACACGGCCGTGGTCGGGTACTGGGCCCTGGCCCGGTGGAACACGGCGGCTTCATCCGCGAGCGCGGACAGTGCAGGGGCGGTGTCGCGGGTGTAGCCGTGCAGGCCGACGTGGCGGGCGCCCAGCGTATCGACGACCAGCAGGATCACGTTGGGCGGGCGCGGCTCCCCGGGGGCGACCGGCGAGTACAGCACGGGATCGATCCAGGCGGCAGGCTGGTGGCGGCCCACGGGATCGCTGCGGGTGCTCAGGGACAGCTCGACGCGCTTGCCTGCCCAGGCAGAGAGGTCGAGGGTGTGCCCGACCGGCTCCTCCGCTCCCGGCGCCAGGCCCTGTTCGAGCAGGGTGACGAGGTCGTCCCCGGCACGGAGCCGGACCTCGAAGTCCACCGTGGCATCCGCCGAGGGCATGGTTCCACAGCCGAGCCGCAGGCGGCCGCGCGCAGGCACGTCCACCTCGTAGACCAGCTCCGAAGGGGTCGGCGCGAGCAGCACGGAGCGCGACGCGCGCTCCCCGGACAGCTGCTTGAGGCTGCCGTGCACGTGCTCGTCCACCAGTGGGTGGGGCCAGCGACCGGCCAGGGCGGCCAGCTCGCCCGCGCCGCTGCCCTCGGGATCGGCGTCCCAGTGCACGACGAGATCGCCCGTGCCCGCCCCCGCCCCCGCCCCCGGGTCGATCCGCAGCAGGCCGAAGGGCGATCCGATCTCCACGCGGACGAGCGGCAGGAAGCGCGGATCCCGGCGCGAGGAGGGGTTCTCGGGCTGCTGCAGCGCCAGGGTCAGGCGATGCTCGCCGCAGCTCGCCGTGATGGTGAACCGGCGCCCGTGCACGTCGAGCTCCGTGACCGCGGCCACGGGCTCACCGTCCATCTGCAGCTCCAGCCGGTGCTCGGCGGGGAGGACCTGGTCGCGGGTGGCCAGCAGCTCGACAGCGATCGGCCCCTCGGGCAACACGACGTCCCAGGCGCTGGTCAGCACCCGGTCCGCGTCGGTGACCGGCGGGTCGTCGGGACCACGGCGGAAGTCCGCCTGCAGCACCAGGCGGGTCTCGGTGTAGTCGAACGAGGGACCGGCACCGGTGCCGCGGTATGGCACCAGCTGACCGCCGTACCGGACCTGCATGCCCAGGGGGGCCTCACCCTCCACGCCGACCACCGCGGGGTGGGGCAGGCATGCCGTCCAGCCGCCCCCCCTCCCGGTCGACGAGCTCGCCACCAGGTCGTCGGGGGTGAACCGCTGCTCGAGCGGCACCAGCGTGGACTCGACGCCGATCATCGGCGAGGTGACCACGTTGCCCGCCGTGGTGTGGTCCAGCAGGTGCCGGGCCATCGGCAGTGGCGCCTCGGCAGCGCTGCGCTGCCCGCGGCCGTTGCAGGCGGCCATCGCCACCGCCAGGGCCAGGGCGAACAGCGCGCCCGGGAGGGATGGAGTCGGACGGATGGCGATCGGACGCGTCACGGTCAGGTCCCAGTCGTACCAGATCGACGCACGCCTGTCCGCCACACGGCTGCAGGCATCCGCGCTACCATCGGCCGGTGACCGCAGCTCCTGCCCTCCCCGACGCGACCTCGGCCGCGCACCTCTCCGACGAGGAGCGGGCGTTCCTCCAGCAGCGGCTCGCGGTCAGCGGCCGATGGCGGCGGACCTGCAGCAGGTGGTCGGCAGCTGCCTGCACAAGAAGCGAGAGGGAAGGCCCGCCGACGCCGCCACCCTGTCCGAGCAGCTGGCGGCGTGCGAGGACGCCGGCGCCTGGACGGCCGACGACGCCCGCCGCTGGTGGGACGGTCGCCCCCCCGTCGAACACGGGGCTGATCCCGAGCGCACGACGATCGTCGAGGAGCAGCCACGCCGCACCGTGGCCATCGACTGGACGCTGCGCATGGACGACGTTCCCGGGGACCGCGAGCCTTGACAGCAGCCTCCAGAGGCGCTTGCCTGCCCTCATGGACCGAGACCTCCTGTTCCACCGCAACCGCGGTGTGCTCTCCCCGGATCAGCAGCAGCGGCTGCGCGACACGCACGTCCTGGTCGTGGGCTGCGGTGGCATCGGGGGCACGGTGGCCACGCTGCTCGCGCGGTCCGGCGTGGGGCGGTTCACGCTGATCGACCCCGACACCTATGAGCCGACCAACATGAACCGCCAGATCGGCTGCTTCACCGACACCCTGGGCCGCAACAAGGCCGAGGTGATCGGCGAGCTGCTGACCCGCATCGATCCCGGGATCGAGGTGCAGACCCACGACCGGATCGTCCCCCTCGAGGAGCTCGACCCGCTGGTGCAAGGCGCAGACCTCGTGTTCCCCGCGGCCGACGACTACGCCTACAGCATCTCCGTGTTCCGCAAGGCGCGCGCCGGCGACCGGCCGGCCCTGATGATCGTGCCCGCCGGCTACTGGGCCACGGTGGCCATCTTCGAGCCGGGCGGCCCCACGGTGGAGCGCCTGCACGCGGTGCCCGACCTGCCCGACTACGAGGCGCTGAAGGCGCTGTTCGGTGAGTGGGACTCCAGGGTGGCGACCGCGTACTACACCACCCTGGGCGGCTGGGACGAGGGCTACTTCGTGGACCACGTGGAGGGGACCGAGCCCGTGGCCCAGATCGCGCCGGCCGTGTGGACCGCGTCCAGCCTCGGCGCGCTCGAGGTGGTCAAGTACCTGACCGGCTCGGCGCCGGCCACGGTCGCGCCGCGGTTCTGGCTGCTGACCCGCCGCGGCATCGCCCGCCGGCACATGCACCGGCTCAACGTGACCACGCTGATGGCCGCCTACCGGCGCTTCGCCTGGCGCGTCCTGCAAGGCCGCTTCGGCCGCTGGCTGCGTGCGCTGCACGAGCGCTGGTGGCGAGATTTCAAGCGCCGGGCCGGACGCTGAACCGGATCAGGCGAACAGCTGCGGGCCCTGCTCGCGCATGCCGCGGGCGAGCTTGAGCGCCATGGCCATGATCGTCTCCTGGGAGTTGACACCGATGTGGGTCGGCACGATGCCCCCGTCGACCACGAACAGGTTGGGGTGGCCCCACACCCGCCCGTCGGGATCGACCACCGAGGTGGCCGCGTCCACGCCCATGCGCACCGTGCCCAGGGGGTGGTAGGAGCCGGCCTCGATGTGCCGCCACTGCACCGAGTCCGCGGTCATCTTCTCCAGGTCGGCGCGGGAGCCGAAGCGCTCGAACGGCGGCATGTGCATCAGCACCTCGAGCGCGCCCGCCTCGAAGAACACCCGACCCATGGTGCGGGCCATCTCCACGAACAGCTCCTTGGCCTCCCGGCCCAGCCGGTAGTGCATGAACGGCTCGCGGCCGGGGATGTTGATCACCCGGCCGTGGTCCATGTCGTGCACCATGCCGCCGAACGCCATGATGTGCTTGCGCTTCTCCATGTACTCGCGCACGTCCGCGCCGAGCCCGGGCAGGTTGGCGCCCATCACGCCCGGCGGGGTCATGATCGCGATCAGCGTGATGCCCTTGTCCATCAGGGTGGGGATGTAGATGCCCTGCATGGCGCCGAGGCCGGCCTTGACCTCGTCGGGGAACACGCCATAGGCGCGCATGGCCGGGTGGATGGTCATCTTGCGGCCCAGCACGCCCGAGCCCGTGCCCACGCCGTTGCGCATCATGAACTGGGAGGTGTGCACCGCGCCCATGGCCATCACGACCGCCTTGGCGCGGAAGGTGAACCGGCCCTTGCGCTTGCCCCCCTGGGCGAGCAGTCGGCCCCGCACCCCCTCGACCCGGTCGCCGCTGAACAGCAGGTCCGTGGCCTGGGCATCGCAGACCAGCCGCGCGCCGTCGTCCATCGCCTGCGGGATGTAGACCCGGTCCACGGAGTTCTTGGCCCCGATCGGACACACGAAGTTGCAGCGCGATGCGCCCCGGCAGGCGGTCATGTTGCGGGGCACGTTGCGCACCTCGAGGCCGAGGGACTCGGCACCGCCGCGGAACACCCGCGCGCCCCGGCTCAGCGCGCCCTCCGGGGTGGCCCGCACGCCGAGGTCGGCCTCGACCTCGTCGAAGTACGGGGCCATGGCCTCGGGCGAGTAGCCGTCCAGGCCCAGGTCGTCGACCCACCCCTGCAGGATGTTGTCCGGCGTACGGAAGCACACGCCCCCGGTGATCACCGACGAGCCGCCCGCGCCCCAGCCCAGCGGATTGGAGATGATGGGTGTGTCGCCCAGACCGGTGGCCACCGTGCCGCCCGCCATGCGGAACAGCTGCATCATCGACTCGTTGACCGAGAATGCCTGCTTCTCCTCGGGGGTGAACCAGGGCCCCTCCTCGACCAGGATCACGGAGCGGCCGTCCGCGGCCAGCTCCCTGGCCAGCACCGATCCCGAGGCGCCGGATCCGATGATCACCACGTCCGCGGAGTCCTCGAGGTGCCGCTGCTCCACGTCGCGTCCGCGCAGGACGCTCATCCGACGGCCTCCACCGGGGAGTCGGTCAGGGCCACGTCCTCGTCGATCAGCTCCATCCCCTGGTAACCGAGCTCGCCGAGCACCTTCAGGTCGTGCCAGTAGTGCATGGCGGCCATCAGCTTGACCCCGATGGCGGCCACGCGCAGGGGTCGGAACCAGTGGTCGAGCAGGGCGTGCACGTATCGATGCTGCTGCTCGTGGGACAGCTTGACGAACCGCCCGGGCCGCCCGATCACGAACAGCGGCAGCCAGTTGAACATCACCAGCAGCCAGCGCATGCCCCCGCTCGCGGCGTCCGGTGCCAGGGCCAGGCTACGGCTCATGGCGCTGGCCACGCCCACGTCCGCCGGAGTGGTGCGATCGTCACGGCCGGGTTCGAACAGGTGGTCGCACAGCGCCTGCAGCACCGCGCGCTGTCGGGGGGCGAGGGCATGTTCTTCGGTCATGGCTGGCTCCGAGGTGTATTGGTCAGACCATTTAACCTATTCTCCGCCAGAGTTCAAGAGTTCGCTGCGCGCGTGGGGCGCGCGTGAGGCGCCTGTGCGCACGCCCGACTTCTGGTACGATGCAGCACCCACAGGGGAAATCCCGCAACGACGGAGGATGCCGATGTTCGAACAAGTGCGCTGGGGCTCGCTGGCGGCGATGGCCTGCCTGGGGCTGTGGCTGGTGGCCTGTGGTTCCACCGAGGAGACGGTCGAGGAGACAACCGCGCCGGTCCAGAAGGCCGCGCCCGCGGAGACGCGGACCGACCTGGTCGAGCTGGCGACCAACACGTCGCTGGTCCCGTCGCCCACCGAGGTGCAGGAGGCGATGATCCACGCGGGTGTCGACATCCGCTTCGACGCGCTGCTGGAGCGCCGGGACATGGACCTCACCGGCAGCAAGGAGACCGTGGCCCTGCGCACCGGGATCGTGCTGGCCGACCTGGTGCTGACCCTGAACCACTCCGAGAAGGACGTGCTGCTGGCCGACCTGGAGAACCTACGTACCGGGCTGAACACCATCGGCGCGGGCGATGACCTCGACGCCACCCTCGGCCAGGTGATCGACAGCGTCAAGACCGACCTGGTCACCCGCCAGGAGCTGTGGGTCCAGGTGGAGGAGATGCGCGAGGCCGTGTACGGCGAGCTGGCCACCGAGGCGGGCTCCCAGATCGTGCCGCTGGTGCAGGCCGGCTCCTGGCTGGAAGGCACCCACCTGCTCAGCGCGGCCATCATCAAGTCCGAGGAGTGGGGCAACGCCTACAACCTGCTGCGCCAACCGGACGTGGTCGCCTACTTCCTCACCCAGCTCAAGGCCGCAGACGACGCGGGCATGGAGCTGCCCATGGTGACCATGACCCGCGGCACGCTCGAGCAGATCCGCGACATCGCGGCCAAAGACGCCCTCGAGGAGGAGGACGTGCGCAAGGTCAACGAGCTGACCACCGAGCTGCTGAACAACCTGGCGGCCGGGGCCTAGGGAGGACACCACGATGAAGAACGTCACGACGATCCTGGTCATCCTGGGCCTGCTGCTGGTCACCCCCGGGGCGCTCGCCGACTCGGCCGCCGACGAGGTCGAGGTGGGCTCCTGCCTGCGCCTCGTGGCCCAGGAGAAGGCCCCCGAGGGCCTGCGCATGGTCTCCAACGACATCCAGACCCTGCTGCTGATGAAGGAGGCGGTGTACAGCTTCACCCTGTTCGCCGGCAACTCCTACCAGCTGCACACCTGCGCCGGCCCCAACGTCACCGACCTGGACGCGGCCCTGTACGACCAGGACGGCAAGCTGGTCACCGGTCTGGCCGAGGTGGACCGCCAGCCCGTGATCCTGATCCAGCCGGAGAAGACCGGCACCTACTACCTGGTTCTGAAGCTGATCGACACGGCCGACAGCGCGCCCGGCTCCGTAGGCTACGTGCAGCTCTACGAGTAGTCTCCCCTCCCCCATGACCACCGACCCGCTCCCCGCCCTGCTCGAGGCGGCCGCGACCCGCGGCCTCGAACTCGAGGGCGAAGACGTGCGCTTCGCCCTGCAGTTCAGCGGCCTGATGCTCGACATCGCCCTGGCCGACCGGGAATTCCTCCCGTCCGAGCGCAGCGCCATGGTCGACGCGCTGGACAACTGGACCGGGCTGGGCCTGGAGGCCATCGACCTGGTGATCGACCACGCCCGTGGTGAGCGCGCCGCGGCCCGCGGCGCGGACGAGGTCCGGGAGGCTGCCGCTGCGTTCGCCCGCGAGCACGGCCAGGGCCCGGCCCTGCTGCTGCTGGACTGCCTGTTCGGCGTGGCCACGGCCGAGGGCGAGATCTCCGGCGACGAGCTGGCCCGGATCCAGGACGTGGCCGCCGCGCTCGAGGTGGACGAGGTCCTGCTCAAGCGCTTCCAGCAGCGGTGGACCCCGTCGGACGTGCGCGGCGACGCGGTGATCGCGCTCGCCGGGGACCGCATGACCATCGGCCGGGCCGAGGACTGCGCGGTGCGGCTGGAGGATCCGGACGTGGCCGCGCACCACGCGACGCTCGTACACCGGGACGGCGCATGGTGGATCGAGGCGGTCTCGGCGGAGACACCCACCCTGGTGGAGGACCGGCCGATCACCCGCGAGAGGCTGGGCGCGGCCGACCGGGTGCGCATCGGCGGGTTCGTGCTGCGGCTGGTGGAGGACCGCAGCGAGGTACACGTGTTCGCGGCCACGGCCGCGTCCGCGCTCACCGTGCGGGACCTGTCGGTGAGCGTGCCGGTGGCCGACGGCCGCAAGACCATCCTCGACGGGATCTCGTTCACGGCCCTGGCCGGCGAGCTGATCGCGCTGATCGGGCCCAGCGGGAGCGGCAAGACGACCCTGCTGACCGCGATCTCGGGGATCCGTACGCTCGACCGCGGCGAGGTGCTGCTCGACGGCGAGTCGTTCCACGCGCTGCTGGCCGGCAACCGCAACCTGGTCGGCGAGGTGCCCCAGGAGGACATCGTGCACCCGACCCTGACGGTCGGGGAGTCGCTGTGGTACTCGGCGCGGCTGCGGCTGGCCCAGGACCTGCGGGACAGCGAGGTGCGCCAGGAGGTGGACCGGGTCCTCGGTGAACTCGATATCGAGGCGATCCGGGACAGCCTGATCGGGGACGCGACGCGGCGAGGGATCTCCGGCGGGCAGCGCAAGCGGGTGAACCTGGGCCAGGAGCTGCTGTCGCGGTCGACCCACGTGCTGTTCCTGGACGAGCCCACCAGCGGCCTGGACCCGCACGGGACCCAGGAGATCGTGAACCTGGTGCGCGACCTGGCCGACCACGACCGGATCGTGTTCCTGGTGACCCACGACCTGGGCTCGCGCATCGTCAAGCAGGTGGACCAGCTGCTGGTGCTGACGCGCGGTGGCCGGCTGGCGTTCTTCGGGCCGCCCGAGGAGGCGTGCGCGCACTTCGGGGTGGCGCGGGTCGACGAGATCTTCGCGGCGATCCAGGACGAGGAGCCCGAGGAGGTCGCAGGGCGGTACCGGGAGTCCGGGGCATGGCGCCGGTACGTGACCACCCGCGAGAAGGTGCTGGGCATCGGCCCGGCGCGGAAGACCGGGGCGCTGCCCGCCAGCCCGCCGCAGCCGGGGAGGTTACGGCAGCTGGGGTTCCTGGCGCGACGGTACGCGCGGGTGAAGTGGCGCGACCGCGGCGGCATGGCGATCTTGTTGCTACAGGCGCCGGTGCTGGCGCTGCTGATGGCGATCGTGTTCCCCAAGGTGGATCCGTCCGCGCTGTTCATCGTGTCCCTGGCCACCCTGTGGTTCGGCTGCTCGGCGTCGGTGCGGGAGGTGATCGCGGAGCTGCCGATACTGAGACGGGAGCGGCGGGCGGGATTGCGGCTGCTGCCGTACCTGGCGTCGAAGACGGCGGTGCTGCCCTCGGCGTCGCCGAAGTCCTCGTCGCCGT
>CAZXHG010000122.1:0-13018 GCA_964639985.1 uncultured Rickettsiales bacterium | reverse complement strand
TGTGCGCTGCTGATCGGGTTGCTGTACCCGCTGGTCGGCATGGGCGACTACGGGTTCTCGCTGTGGAAGCTGACCCTGGTGGCGCTGCTGACGGGCGGGGTGGGGATCACGCTGGGGCTGGCCGTGTCGTGCGCGTTCACGTCGAGTGAAGCGGCGGTGGGCACGTTGCCCCTGATCCTGATCCCGCAGATCGTGTTCGGCGGGCTGATCGTGTACGTGAAGGAGATGCCCACCGTGGCGCGCTGGCTGTCCTACCTGACGGCCACCCGGTGGAGCTTCAACGGCCTGCTCAAGACCGGCGAGGAGCTGGTCAAGCCCGGGGGCGCGGCCTACGAGCGGGTCGAGGTGCCGATGTCGGCGATCCTGTACCTGCTGGGGTTCAAGGAGACGACCGACGTGCTCGACACCGGCATGTCGTTCGGCGCGCTGTGCGGGGTTCTGGTGGGCATGGCCGCATTCTTCTTCGTGGTGGCGCTCGCCACGCTGATGGTGCGCGAGCGGCGGCGGGGGTTGTAGGGCGGGTCAAGGAGGGCGAAGCCCGACGGACCCGCCGATCCGTGACGTCCACCCGCGGTCCCTGCACCGCATCCTCCCACAGGACCTTCCCCGGATTCGTCTCACTCGCGCTACACGGCCCGCCAGCGAAGCCTCCTCGCCAGCCGGATCAGCCCGACGACGACCACGAAGAGCAGGACGAAGTGAACCAGGTGCAGGACACCGGCGGCGAGCTCGAGCAGGTCCGCTGCATCCATCATTCCCACGACCGCGGGTCGACGCCGGATCCAGAGCGTGCTCGCCAGTGCGTCCGGCAGGATGCCCGCGAGGTACACGACCACGGCCGCTCGCGCGGCCAGGCCGAACCGCGGCAGATCGGCCCCTGCGAACACTCTGGCCAGGTACAGCAACCACATCGTGATCACCAGCCACACGAGGGCCGAACACACCCAGCTGTACACGACCGACGAGTACGGCAGATCGAGTCGACCGAGACCGAACACCAGCGCATGCACCACGAACGTGATCCGGTAGGCAAGTCGTACGTTCCCAGCGGAAGGTCCCAGTTCCTGGTAGCTCTCGTGAACCGGACGCGTCAGCAGGCCGATGGCGGCTCCGAGCAACAGCAAGGAGAGGATCGCGGAGAGATCCAGCAGCAGGCCGAACTGCTCGACCACGACGAGCCTGGCCTCCAGGCCCCGACCGGCGAGTGGATGGGCGGACCACCACCGCTGCAATCCGAACCAGGCCAGCCGGCCCCACAGGACGTACGCGATGATGAATCCGGCGCCGGCGAGGAGTGAACACCGCATCGAGGAGACGCACATCGAACCGGAAGAGGCTGTCGGTTGCGGACGTTCCCCGCTGCTGGACTTCGCCGTGCTCCGAGGTTCTTCGGCCATCTCTTCTTTTTTCCCTTGGTCGACGCACTCCTCCAATCACAGGGGAATTCCGTTCCCCCGACTCACAGCCGCAGCACCGCCCCGATCGCGAGGTCGATGGGCAGCCACGGCAGCATCGGCCCGCCGCCCGTCCCGCTGAACATCACCGGGAACACCACGCCCGACAGCTCGAAGCGGAATGCGATGCGGGAATCCACGGGCACGGTGAAGCCACCGCCGACCGTGAAGTACGGCATGAACGGCATGAACGAGCTGTAGGAGACATGGGCTCCACCGCGGGCCACGAAGTGGTGGTGGACGGCCGGCAACCGCAGCTCGATCCGCACGCCCAGGACCGGGCGGTAGACGATGGCCGTGAAGTCGGACCGGAAGTCCAGGTAGGCGGCCCGCTGCCGCCCCTTGCGGTCCTCCCAGCGACCGAGGCGCCCGCCTACGCCCACCGTCGCACCCATGTACGGGGTGAACAGATCCATGAAACAGGGACCGAACAGCCCCGCGACCGTGATGTCGAGGCGGGGATCGGTCAGGTCGTCGGCCGGGGCATGGCCCGGTCCGGACAGGGCGGCGAGCAGCGCGAGTGTGACCAGGCGGGCATCCATCAGGGCTCCAGGGATCGGTTCACTTGAATTGAGTGTCGCGAGGTCCGACCACCTTCGCGCCGTCACGCCGGGGCCAGTTCGAAGAAGAACGCCTGGGCCGAACTGGGCGGCGGGGACTGAAGCCCTACCGCACCTTCCCCAGCCGCACGATGACGCGCCTGGCGTGGTCGCAGATCCTCACGTCCGTCTCGTGCACGATCCGTCCCTGGCCGTCCTTCACCACCGGCCGCTCCCGGTCAGCCGAGAGTTCTTCCAGTGCCGGGATGGCCGCTGGATCACCCAGCTCGTCCAGGGCGCTGACTGCGTCGTAGCGGATCAGGGGGTCCTCGTGCATCGTGGCGCCGATGATGGAGGGGAGGACCGCAGGATCACCGATCCGCCCGAGCGCGAGCAGCGTGTTGGCCAGCACCGTGTGGTCCGTCTCGGTCGGCAGGTGATCCGCGAGGGGCCCGGCAGCTCGGCGATCCCCGATCTCGGCGAGCGCCTGGACCGCGTAGATGCGCACGTCCCGATCGCGGTCCTCCAGCGCCGCCACGAGGGGCGCGATCGCCTCGCTGTCCCCGCTCTGCCCCAGCTCGTACACCGCGTCCTGCCGCTCCAGCGGGTCCTCGCTCGCCAGCGCTCCGGACAGCTCGGTCAGGCCCCTCGTGACGTCGGAGGCTTCCGCCGCCACCATCCGCCGGGCGGACTCCAGCGCTGCGACGAACAGCGGATCCGCGTCCAGGTCCGACGCGATCTGGTCGGCCGGCAAGCCCGCCGCGAGAAGGACTGCGCGGGACAGCGCCGCGTTCACGACGTCGACCACTTCGGCCACGTCGTCGTCCCGCACTCCCAGGGCTCGGAGCGCCTCGAACAGCGCGTCCTCGGACTGCCCGGCCTCCAGGCTGGACAGCACGACCCCGGCGATCTCCGCGTGACGATCGTCACACGCGTTGCCATCACCTCTACCCCTGGACACGGTCACCTCCGCTGGCGCCGGGAGCCCTCCCGTTCGACCGCTCCCCATCCTGCGCGCTCCACACGACCGGCACCTCCCCTGCGTCGTTGATATGCTGGTCCCACGTCGTACCGCGCAACGTCGGGAGGGCCATGAGGGAGCCTGGACGATCCTCGCAGGTGACCAGCCTCGGCGCCATGCGTCAGCGGGATCCCGATCGCTGCGACCGCCTCGACGACAAGCACGTCACCATCGGTCCAGGCGAGCGGTTCCAGCTGTGCGACCTCCGAGGGCCGGGGCGGATCGTGAGGCTGTGGTGCACGATCCCGCTGTGGGGTCAACGCCACGCCCTGCGCGACGCGGTGTGGCGCATGTCCTGGGACGGCGAGGCCGAACCCAGCGTGCTGTGCCCGCTCGGTGATCTGTTCGGCGCTGCGTTCGGCCGACCGCGCACCCTGGTCTCGGACCGGGTGGTGGTGGCGGGTGGCGCGCTGCTGAGCCGGTTCGAGATGCCGTTCGACCGCCGCGCGGTCATCGAGATCGAGAACACCGGATCGAAGCCGCTGCGCCAGCTGTTCTACCAGGTGGGCTGGGAGCGCCACGACGAGCCCCACCCCGACCTGGCCACGTTCCACGCCCAGTACCGCCAGCAGACCCCCACCTCGCCCGACCGCCCCTACCGGGTCCTGGACGCCACCGGCCGGGGCCGGTTCGTCGGCCTGAAGATCGACATGCAGAACCGGTCGTGGTGGCTGAAGCCACCGCTGAGGGCGATCGCCATGCCCCGCGGCGCCGGGCTCGGACTGATGGAGGGGTGGGAGTCGGTGACCCTCGACGGCGAGCAGCCCCCCCGCCTCGTGGGCACGGGCGGCGAGGACTACTTCAACGGTGGGTTCTACTTCGCTGGCGGCCCGTTCAGCACCCCCACCCACGGCTGCATCGTGCGCAGCTTCCCCGCAGGCCGGGTCTCGGCGTACCGCTTCCACGTGGACGATCCCATCGCGTTCGAGCGGTCACTGACGTTCGACATGGACCATGGCTTCCGCAACCAGATGCAGGGGGACGTGTCATCCGTGGCGTACTGGTACCAGCGGGAGCCGCACGGGCAGTTCCCGCCGCTGCCCGCACACCGGCACCCGGCATTCCCGTGGTCCAATGCGGTGCAGTTCGCGCTGCTGGGGCTGGCCGGGGCCGCGGGACTCGCGCTGGCCGGGGTCTGCATCCGGGCGCTGCTGGGCGGGTGACGCGGCCGACTACGCATCCTCGGCCAGCTGCAAGGCGTGCCGCGGGCGCGGCAACGTCACCGCCGGCCGCCCGGCCTACTGCAACGTCTGCTGGTCCAGCCCGCCGGGGTAGGCGTACGAATCGTGGTGGTCGAATCCGGCCACGACCACGCCGAACGGCTCGGTCCCGGTGAGCACGTGCACGCCATCGTCCAGCTTCAGCCGCACGGCCTCGTACCCGCTGCCGCCGATGGCCGAGGTCTGGACCCAGCCGGCCAGGCGTCCACGTCCTGGCCGTCGACCTCGACCGTCGTTCCCTGGACGCGCGTCAGCAGCAGGTGGTCCTGCTCCCAGGTGGGCGGCACGAGCACCACGTACTCGGACAACCACTGCTCGGCGGGGATGGCCTGGACCATGGAGGGGTCCCCCACCGCGTCCTCGGTGGCCACATCGGCGCAGACCATGTACTGGGTCAGCAGGAAGGGCGCATCACCGGTCACGGCGAAATCGCCGGGGTCGGCCGGGGTCCCGGAGACCAGGTAGGACGCCACCTCTCCCGCCCCCAGCGAGCTGCTGGCCGGCAGGCCGGTCACGTCCGCGTGCGCGTCGAATGTCAGGGTCACGGCGCCGTTCCCCGCCACGAACTGCCAGACTGCATACTCCGGAGTGGTGGCCCGGGGTGGGATCCTCGCGGCCAGGTACTCCTGCCCCCAGGTGTGCATGCCCAGGATCTGCTCCTCCAGGTGGTCGCAACAGCAGTAGCCGTCGCCGGGGATGTAGGCGCACTCGTGTCCGGCGAACACGGCCACCGGGGTGGACGCGTCCGTGACCACGTGCGACCCGGCCAGGCTCAATCCCTCCGCAGCACTGCCCAGCTGCAGCACGTCCCCCTCATCGAGCACCACCTGCACCGGCGCGGTCGGTGAGGCCACGGCCACGCCCGGGCCCGACAGCGTCTCGCAGGCCGGCGTCACGGTCACCACCGTCCCGTCCACCATCGCGACCACGTCCAGGGAGCTGTGCTGGGGGCGATCCCCCTCCGGCTGTTCCATCCAGCCCGGGATCCGGTACTCCGTGCCCCAGGCCTCCACGGGCAGCAGCAGCGACGCATCGGTGAGGTACCACCCCGAACCGAAGATCGGGTTGAACTGGTAGGCCACGACCGGCACCGAGGTCGTGATCCGGTAGGCTCCGCCCTCGTTGATCCCCGAGTCGTCGATCTCCCGCCGGGGCAGGGTGAACAGCTCGGAGGTCAACGGCGCCACCGTGGAGGTCAGCACCGGGTACCACACACCCGCGTCCCTGGCCTCCACGGTCACGGCCGAGGAGAACCCCGCCTCGACATTGGACACGACCACACCGAACGGCGCGTCCTCGGACACGTCGTTCTGATCCATGTCGACCGCGTAGAACAGGCACCCGTAGGAGCTCGGCGCGTCGGTCTCGATGTCGCACAGGGACACACACTCGCCCGCCTGGCAGGCCCACCCCGCGTCCTCGTCGCAGGCCTGCAGCACGGTCCAGCCCGTGCCGTCGGCGAAGCACTCGATCACGTCGTTGTCGTGACAGGTGACCTCGCCGGGTTCGCACAGCACGCACCCGTATCCGGGCGAACAATAGTGCTGTGCAGCCTCGGAGCAGTCGTCCGTGTGATCCACGTCGCCGTAGGGATCGCAGTGGATGGCGATGTTCCCGTCGCAGAGCACATCGCCGGGGTGGTCGTCGCACTCGTCAGGGGTCGTGGCATCGTCGTCTGCGGCCGTGCTGTCGTCGTCCGCGGGTGCCGATGTGTCGTCGTCGGCCGGTGGGGTGTCCTCGGGACAACCGCCGAGCAGGGTGACGACGAGGAGTGGGAACAGGGCTTGGAGACGGGACCGCACCTCGGTCACGCGTCCTCGGCCAGCTGGTACTCCACCCGCAGCACGGACGACTCCGGCGGCATGTTCTCCACGGTGAACACCAGGCTGTTGCTGACCAGGTCGTAGACGTACGAGTACGGGATCTGCCCGGTGGGGTCCTCCTCGAGCTCGATCTCGACGATGGGGCCGTCGCCGTCGAGGTCGAGGTAGACCTCGAGGGTGCCCTCCACGGGCACGTTGCTGAGGTGGTAGGCCGTGCGCATGCCCGCGGCGGCCAGCCCGACATGGGTCATCACCTCGGACCAGTCGTGCTCGCAGATGCTGAAGAAGGTGGCGTGCTCCTCACCGAGGTAGTCCACCACGTCCAGGTAGCCGCGGCCCGGCTCGGCGTTGCCCCACGCGCTGGAGCAGCCGATGCCCGCGTCCCCGACGATGGCCGTGAAGTACACCTGATCCAGGGTGTGGCTGCCCTTGAGGTTGGCCAGCCAGGGGCTGTACTCGGAGTGGTGGATGAACGCCTCCGGGCTCGGGCAGTCCGCGCCGTCGGAGGAGCCGTCGTCCTCGTCGCTGATGATCACCACCGACAGCAGCGCGTCCTCCCGGTAGAAGCCCGCGTTGGCCGTGTCCTCGTAGCCCTCGGGATCCGGGCTGACCGCGCGAAAGCTGGCCTCCAGGCCCACCTCGCAGGTGCCCTCCGGGTTGGTCTGCACGGCCTCGATCACGGACATGAAGTGGCCCTCGACCTCGTCGGCCATGGTGGCGTCCATGTAGCTGGGGGAGCCGAGCAGCGTGCCGATGGGCGGGTCCTCGGGATCGTCGAGCGTCACGATCCCGATGTGGTAGTCCAGGGACGTGCCGACCAGGTACTGCAGGAAGAACGCGAAGTTGTCGATCAGGGCCTGCCGCTCCTCCGTCATGGACCCGGAGTTGTCGACCACGAACAGCACGTCACTGGCCTCGGCGAGGCGCTGCACGAACTCGTCGGTGTACATGGTCTCGCCGAGCTCGTCGGGCTGGTCCGCGGGATCCCACTCCCCCTCGCCGATCAGGCCGTAGTCGGTGCAGCCGGGGCCGACCGAGACGATGGCGGCGACCATGATCATGGACCGAGTGATCTGCATGACGCTCTCCTCGTCTCGTGGTCACCCTGCGGCGCCGGTCGTGTCTGCACAGGGGCGAGGATACCAGAGGTGCAGGCACTCTCTACGTCCTACGGCGCCGCCAGCACCGCAGCCACCTCGGGATCCGGCTCCACCGCGCTGCCCGGAACATGGTGCAGCGTGACCACGTGGCGGCCCGCTGCGGTGAGGGGCAATGCCTCGAGGGCGACGAGTTCCTCGCGCCTGGACTCGATCTCCTGGGCGTACGTGTCGCGCAGCGGGCCGGTCTCCCGCTCGAGCCGTCCCTCTGCCACGCCGATGTCGTGCTCGACTCGTCGCTTCTGCCGCCGGGCCCCCTCGACGGCTGCAGCCGAGTAGTATCCTCGCGCGCCGACAACCGGCGCGATGGCGAGCAGCTCCACCCGGGCGTTGCGGGCCCTCGTGCGCGCGACCAGGGTCTCACCAGCCCACACGGGGTCCTTCCTGGAGGTGCCGCTGCTGGTGCCGAGGAAGAAGTCGAAGCCCTCGGCCTGCTGGACCAGGTCGCTGTCCCGCACGGGGTGGAAACCATACAGGTCCCCCATGCACACGGTGACGTCGGGCGCGTTCAGCGCCAGCTCCTGCAGTGCCGCGCGCGCGGCCAGTACCGGATCGCGCACGTCGCACTCGTCGCACGCGGCGTTGTCCGGGGTGATGCCCACGACCCCCACGCGCCACGAACCGGCCTGGACCACGCGGGACGAGGGGAACACCTGCTGGCCGTCCGCGTCGAACAGGTTGGCCGAGACGTAGGGCAGCTGCCGCAGCTCGGCCTGCATGCGCAGCCAGTCCAGGCCCAGGGCGAGGTCGCCGCGGCCCGGGCACAGGGCGTCGAAGCCGATGAGCTCGGCCGCGTCCAGGGTGCGGTTGGCGGCCAGGCCGGCTTGCTGCGGATCGGTGGGCGGGTGCGCGGACAGGTGGGTCAGGCTGCCGGCGTCGAGCACGACCGCGGGCACGCCCGCGTCACGCACGGTCTTGATGGTGGTGGCCGCATGGGACAGGTCCCAGCGACCGCCCCCGGCGCCGGCGCCGTACAGGGCCTGGAACACGATGGCGAGCTGCCTGCCGCGCTCCTCGTCGTCCAGGGCCTCCCAGGGCCGGAGCACGGCGCCCAGCCCCCGCGCCTGCTGGCGGATCCGGGTGGGCTTCAGCTCCACGGGTCGCTGTCGGTCGGATCGCAATCGTGGCGGAACCAGGGACTCGCACCCGCCCTCCACGCGCGCAGCCACGAGCTCCGGGGCGTGGGCCTGCGCGTAGCCGATCCGGGCGATGGCGTCGGCGGTACACTCCTCCTCGGCCACCTGCGCCCGGATCCGGTCCACGTACCCGTTCCAGGTCACGGTGGCCGCGTAGCGGGCGCAGGCCTCGCCTGTCCCGAGGCCCACGGCGAGCACCAGCAGGGCCCCGATCGCCCACGCGGGCGTGTCGGTGACCGGCCCGGGTTCGGGCTTCTGTGGCGCATTCTTGCGCTGCCAGGCCGCGGCGAGCCCGTACCCCACGGCCAAGCCCAGGGCCCAGAAGGGCACCGCCAGGAAGGTCTGCAGGGCCAGGGCATCGCCGGAGAGCAGGAAGATCAACGTCCTGCCGGCCCACGGCACCAGCACGAGCGCGCCGACCACGGCCGGGGCCAGCCCACCGAACCGGGCCCGTGCCAGGGACACACCGGTCAGGCCGGCCAGCAGGATCGCCAGCAACCGGGCGATGGGCGGGGCTCCCACCCACGGCTCGGCCAGGGACGCGTCCCCGCCCGGCAGCCAGCGCTGCAGGAAGTCGCCGCCCGTGGCCATGTCGGACAGACCGGCGCAGGTCAGCAGGACGACGTGGCTGATGAGCGTCCAGATCAAGATCGCGGTCAGGCCGCGACCGGATTGCAGGCGAGCAGGTAGCTGCACGGAACCCTCCCTGTCGGGGCATGGTGGCAGACGCGGGAGGGGACGGCCACCATCGAGGGCAGGGGGGACGGGGCTGGTCCGGGCCCTCCTGGTCGTCGGTTACCGCCACCGATGCCCGCAGGCTGCGCACGCCCAGGGCCGCCAGGCCCACGCCAGTACGATCACCAGGGCCACGGCCAGGGTGATGGGCACACCTCCGCAGAACAGGCCGACCGGTCCCAGGCCGATGGAGAACAAGAGGTCGCCGCCGACGGCGACGAGGACCATCGCGGCGGACAGTCCGACGCACTGCCACAGGGGAAGCACTCGCTTCCGGCGCAACCGCTCGTGCCCGGCCGCACACTGCGGACAGGAGGCCTCGGTTTCGTCCACCCTATGATCCATGGGCTGCATCGCCTTGCTGGCGGCTGGCCCCGGCGCCGCTGCCGTCCACCGGGGTCCCGGGCGCCGAGAGCCACTTGTTGTATTGGCTGGTGCACAGCTCCTCGGCCCCCTTGGCGTCGTACTGGGCGTCCGCGGTCGCGTAGAAGAACTGCGCGCCACCCAGGTCGAAGTCGCACACGCCGATCAGGTTCACCCGCGGGCAGCGCTTCGCCGACCAGACGCCGGGGTGGATGTCGCAGATGTCCCGGTAGAACCCCTCACCGAGCATGGCCATCTCCTCCACCGTGTACTCCACGCACATGCCCACCGTGGCCACGTTGTCGCAGCTGGCGGCGAACTGTTCCCCCGCCGTGAAGGCGTCGGGATCCTCGAGCGAAGGCTTCGCGGCCCCTGCGAGGTCCGGTGGTGGGTCCTGCGACCCGACGGGCAACGCGAACAGCGATGTCAGCGTCAGCGCCAGGATGCCACCGGGCCCGACGGCGCCTCGAATCCCCATACGATCACCTCCCGGGACGATCGTACCTCGCAGCCGCGTGATCGTGGGGCACGCCAGGCGGACCGACCGTTACTCCTGGTCCTCGGGTGATTCGGGGATGTCCAGGTCGGTGGGGCGCGTGGTCCCGGTGACGCGCGCCGAATGACCTTCGGACTTCGGATTCGACCAACCAGCGCACTCGAGAAAGGGTGAAGCCGGATCGCAAGGCCCTTCCGGGAGAGGTGTCGGGACAGCGGGTTTCACGGATCCCCTTGGAGTGCTTCCAGCGCAATTCTCAGCGCCCTGAGTTCGTCCATCATGGCCTCGATCTTGTTGTTGGAGACCTCCACGGCGAATTCCAGTTCGGCGAGTTCTGCCTTGACCGCCGCCGTGACACTGCCCATGGGATTTCCGAAGAGCGCCTCGACCTCGTCCTTGGAGTTGTCCGCCAGGGAGAATTGCCGCAGGAAAAGGCGTTTCATCTCTTCGAGGGTCATCCCTGGCTGTCGCGGAATGGGAGCGCAGTGCAGTCCGAAACCGGGTGTCCACGATTTCGAGTCCTGGTCGATCTTGGCACCCTCTGTCGGATAGTACCCAAAGACATAGGAACGGTAACTACAGTATGTGCCACCGTTCTTGGTCAGGAGCAACGCCAGCTCGGGGTGGAAGATGTACGTGGGGTGGTAGGCGTAGCTCCACCCGAGGCACCCTCGGACCTCGATCCTGGCTCCTTCTCCGAAAACCAGCCTGTCGAGGAGAGCCCTACCGGCCGCGGAAAGACCGCCGAAGGTCTGAGTTCCACCGAGCCCGGCTGTTCCATGGCCATAGACGACCAGTTTCATGATGCACTTGCACGCCCCCTCGGGTACGGCATCGACCTGCGCGGCCAGTCCAGCCACGAAATCGTCGGCACTCTTCGACGCGTGGTCGAAGGTGCCGGGGTTCAGGATCCCCGCCTTCTCCAACTCCTCGGCTCCGTGAACGATCCAACAGTCGGCTCGATCGCGTCGATGGTCGTCCGCCGTGTGGTCTACGTCCGGATACTTGACTGTGCCTATGGTGATTTCGACACACATGGAGATCTCCCTCTCGGCGGAATATCAACCGTCTCGTAGTGCACTCATAATCTAGTAGTTCCGGTCGCCCTCGTCACCGTCGAGGCCGTCCACGCCGTCGGTGCCGCCCGGGCCGTAGCCGCCGGCTCCGCCGGCGCCGCCGGCGGTGTAGCCCAGGGTGTTGCCGTCGCCGTAGGTGGCGTCCGGGGCCGCGCCGTACACGTAGATGCCGAAGGAGGGCCCGCCGCAGCCGCCTCCGGCGCCGCCGCCGTGACCGCCGTCGCCGCCCCGGCCGCCCGCGCCGCCGGCCTGGCCGCAGAAGGTGTTGCCGTAGGTCTGGGCGCCACCCGTGGCGCCGGTGCCGCCGTCGCCACCCACGCCGCCGTCGCCGCCGAGGCCGCCCTCGCCGCCCGCGCCCGCGAGCACGTCGAGGTCGGTCAGGGTCGGGTAGTCGGCAGGCACGCTGTTGTAGACCATGAACAGGCCGAACGAGCCGCCCGCACCGTCGCCGGTCTCGCCGCCGGTGGCCGCACAGGCGCCGGAGCCGCCGCCGCCACCGGTACCGCCGGAGACGTTCTCGGTGTAGCACTGGTGCTCCGCACCGGAGCCGGTGCCGCCGCCGCCGCCGCCAGAGCCGTTGCTGCCGTCGGAACCGAGGGCCCCACCTGAGCCCACGAACAGGCCGTCGACCACGGAGCCGTCGTCGTCCACGCAGCCGTTGCCGCCCGCACCGTGCTCGCCCGCGCCGCCATCCACGCCGTCGTAGCCCTGACCCCAGTCGGCGTTGATGTAGCAGGTGCCGCAGGCCCAGTTGTAGTGGATGGCGTCCGAGCGGCCGTCACCGCCCGCGCCCGGGTCGTCGCCCAGGCCGTCGATGCCGTCCGGCTGCACGGTGTTGTTCGCGATCGGGCAGGTGGTACCGCCGCCGTCGCCGCCGTCGACGTCGTTGCCGCCGCAGGTCTTGCCGCCGCCGATGCCGCCCTCCGGGCCGGGTGAGCAATCGGTGAACTCGACCGGGATGCCCTCCTCGCCCGGGGTACCGTCGTCGCCGTTGCCGCCGGACACGCCGTCCGGGCCGTCCGCGCCGGTGCGGGAGTCGATGTCCAGGGTGGACAGGGTCAGGCCGTCGTCACAGTCCTCGAGGTACAGGCCGTAGGAGGAGTCGCCCTCGCTGCCCGCGCTGGTGCCGATGATGGTGAAGCCCTGCAGTCGCTGTTCCAGGCCCACGGTGCAGCTCAGGGTGAACGTGCCGGGCACGTCCGCGGTCATGGTGCGGCCGTCCACCGTGGTCTCGTAGGTGGCCGCGTCGTACTCGTCGAAGAAGAAGGAGTAGCCGCCGACCACGGTCACGCCCGGCTCCATCTCCACGGACTCGTAGAACACGCCCTGGGCGGCCAGCACGTAGTACAGGCCCTGCAGCACGGCCTCGTCGATGCCGTCCTGGATGGAGTTGAGCGGATCGTCGATGGCGCCGGTGCCGGTGGGGCTGCCGAGCACGGACACGTGGATGGCGTCGTCGTGGTCGCCGTCGTCGCCGTTGCAGTCCGCGTCCACCCCGTCGAAGGGCTCGTCCACCGCGTCGATGAACAGGCACTCGCAGCCGTCGGCGATGTCGTCGTTGGCGTCGTGGTAGCCGGTGTCGCAGTCCGGCATGCAGTCGGGCACGGCCAGGGTGTCGTCGCAGTACGCGTCCGCGTTGTCGTACACGTACGTGGCGCAGTCGTTGCCGCACGAGCCGCAGTTGTCGTCGTTGGGGTAGATGCCGCCCACGAGGAAGCCGTCGTCGACCACGTCGTTGCAGTCCTCGTCCTCGTAGTCGCAGGTCTCGGTGGCGCCCGGGTAGACCGTGTCATCGGAGTCGTCGCAGTCGCCGTCGCACGGGGTGTAGCCGTCCGCGTCCGCGTCCGCGCCCACGTTCTCGTCGATGTCGCCGTCGCAGTCGTTGTCCTCGCCGTCGCACAGCTCGGTGGCGCCGGGGTAGCTGTCGGCGTTGGCGTCGTCGCAGTCCTCGCAGGACACGTACCCGTCACCGTCGTCGTCGTCGGTCTCGTTGGCGGG
>CAZXHG010000121.1:0-29688 GCA_964639985.1 uncultured Rickettsiales bacterium | reverse complement strand
GCGAGGTCACGATCGCTGGCGGGAACTGGCTTTCTGAGTTCCTGCGGCTGCTCTACGGAAGCCAGGACAGCTGGCGGCCGCTCTCTCCGGGCATCGACGGGGACGGCGATGCCCTGGGTGATTCCTTCGGTCCGGCGGCGGCGATCCGTGGCGGGTACTGGAGCGTTGACACCGGGGCGGGGATCTACTCCATGGTCCTGAGCTTCGGTCCCTCGGCCTCGATCAACACCGTCGGCGCTCGCTGCTGCCGTTCCAGGTGATCCCGACCTGAGCATCGCCCCGGGGAACGGGCCCTCACAGAGTCTCGTGAACGGCACCCATTTCTGCTGTCGGAGGTTCCCTCCGGATCGTTGAACACGGCCGTTCTCGTCTGGAAGCCGTTTCCGGCAGGTCATCGGTCATCTCAAAACGAAACCACCCCCCCTTTCAAAACCGATCGAACCGTGTCATTCTGTGCCCCCCTTGAGGAGGGGGTCATGGCGACCATCCTGGTGATCGAGGATCAGGACGAGCTGCGCGAGCACCTCGTCGACATGTTTCGCGGCCGCGGCTACGACGTGGAGGAGGCCGCGGACGGGCAGATCGCGGTCGAGCTGATCGACCAGCGCACCTACGACCTGGTGCTCACCGACCTGCGCCTCGGCCACCGCATCGACGGCCTCGACCTGCTCGACTACATCAAGGAGCGCCATCCTGACACCGAGGTCATCATCATGACCGCCTACGGCTCGGTCGAGGGCGGCGTGGTGGCCATCCAGCGGGGCGCCTACGACTACCTGACCAAGCCCTTCCGCGAGCCCGAGGTGCTGCAGCTGGTCCGGCGCGCCCTCGAGCGGGGCGCCAGCAGGGCCGCGGTGCGCGATACGCCCCAGCCCGACGAGGAGGTGGTCGAGCGCCAGGTGCCGGTCATCGGCCGGTCCACGGCCATGATCGGCGTGATGAAGCTCGTGGCCCAGGTCTCCCACCTGGACTCGACCATCCTGCTGACCGGTGAGAGCGGCACGGGCAAGGACCTGATCGGCCGCACCATCCACAACCTCTCCCCGCGCAAGGACAAGCCCTTCGTGGCGGTCAACTGCGGGGCCATCCCCGAGAACCTGCAGGAGAGCGTGCTGTTCGGTCACCTGCGCGGCTCTTTCACCGGCGCGGTGGCCAACACCGACGGCTTGTTCGCCGAGGCGGGCGATGGCACCCTGTTCCTCGACGAGATCGGCGAGACCTCGCTGATGACCCAGGTCAAGCTGCTGCGCTTCCTGCAGTCGGGTGAGGTCCTGCGGGTCGGCGAGAACCGTCCCCGCCAGGTGGACGTGCGTCTCGTCGCAGCCACCAACCAGGACCTGCGCCAGGCGATCCAGGACCGCCGCTTCCGCGAGGACCTGTTCTACCGGCTCAACATCATCAGCATCGAGCTGCCCCCGCTGCGTGCTCGCCGCGGGGACATCGAGCTGCTGGCCCACCACTTCATCAAGTCGTACGCCAAGAAGCTGTCCCTGGACGTGCGCGACATCTCCCCCGAGGCCCTGGCCCTGCTGGAGCGGCACTCGTGGCCGGGCAACGTGCGCGAGCTCGAGAACGCCATGGAGCGGTCCGTGGCCCTGGCCCGCGGCCCGATCATCACGCCTGACGAGCTGGCCCTGACCGGCCCGGACGTCAGCATGGTGCCCGAGGTGGAGGACGCGTACATGGAGCGCATGGCCGACAAGCCGCCGGATCCGCCCGTGCTGCCCCTCAAGGAGGTGGAGCGGCGGCACATCCAGCACGCCATGGAGGTGTTCGGCGGCAACCGCACCAAGGTGTCCAAGGCGCTGGGCATCTCCAAGAGCACGCTATGGCGCAAGCTCAAGGAGATCACTTAGGGGCTGCCGGGGTGTCGGGTCCGTCGCTTTGCTCCTTGACCCGACCTACCTTCTTCTTTCCGCGCAGGGGCCGTTGCAAGTCGCGTAGAAAGCCGTACCATCTGCATCTCCCCGCGTGCGCACCCGCGGGAGTGGAGCGCTCAATGCACAGGTTGGCAGGCATCGTCCTGTGGTTCCGCGCCACCTCGGGGCGTGGCATGGTCCGGGCCGACAACGGACGGCAGTTCTTCTTCGGCGCCGCCCAGGCCGAGGGGCTGGACATCGCGCCAGGGGTGATGATCGAGTTCACCCTGTCGGACGCGGACGGCCCGGTCGAGGCCGTGGACCTGGCCTACAAGGATGGTCAGCGCACCGTGGCCGGCATGGACAAGGAGCCGGTGAAGAAGCGCGGGCGCAAGACCCCGACCAAGAAGCAGCGCCAGGCCGCCAAGCGAAAGGTCTCGGCGCCGGTGTTGCCGTCGAAGCGCGTGGCCATGAAGGAGGGCACGCCGGTCAACCACCCGCAGTGGGGAGCTGGTCACGTGGTCGCGACCACCGAGCACCGGGTGTCGGTGGAGTTCCTCTCGGGCGTGCGAAAGACGTTCAAGCCCGACTCCCTGGCCGACCTGTCCGGGCCGGACGTGCCCAAGGCGCCGCCCAAGCGAAAGCGGGCGAAGAAGACCGCGGCCGCGCCCAGGTCCACGCACCGCACCATCCGCCGGTCCAAGGCCAGCAAGGACTGAGGACCGGCGGCGTGCGTATCGTCCACCTGACCGACCTGCACTTCCACGAACCGCCGGGCCTGCGTCAGGTGCTGGGCAAGCGCGCCATCGGCCTGGCCAACCTGGCGCTGCGGGGGCGTGCCCGCCAGTTCGGTGGCGAATCCCGCGACGCGCTCGTCGCCGACGTGCGCTCGCAGCAGCCCGACCTGGTCGTGATCACCGGTGACCTGACCGCGCTGGCCACGCCCGCGGAGTTCCAGCAGGCCCACGATGCGCTGCAGCCCGTCCTGGAGGCGCTGCCGACCGTGCTGCTCGCCGGCAACCACGACCGCTACACCCTGGGCTCGTTCCGCACCCGGCGCATGGAGCGCACCTTCGGCCGCTGGATGGAGGGGGGGACGTGGGACGACGGCGCCTCGGCCTGGGTCCACGACGACGTCGTGATGCAGCCCGCGCGCTTCGACCACGGTGACGTGACCGTGCTGACCCTGGACACGGCCCGGCCCGACCTCTACCACCGCGGACGCCTCGACCCGGATCACCTGGCGCGGCTGGAGACGCTGCTGGCCAGCGGCGAGCTGGCCGGTCGGTTCGTGGTCGTGGCCCTGCACTACCCGTTGCTGGACCGCGACGGCAGCGTGTACGACCGCCCCAAGCACCGTCTGGTGGACTCCGAGCCGGTGATCGACCTGTTGCGGTGTCAGCCCGTGCAGGTGGTGCTGCACGGCCACGTGCACCACTGGTTCACCACGTCGCTGCCCGCACACGGCGGCGCGTCGATCCCGGTGCTGAACGGCGGCTCGTCCGGGCTCGCGCCCGGGGGAGACCGGGATCCCGGCTACCTGGTGCTGCAGACCGAGGGAGTGACCCTGGCGTCGGTGAACCGCAGGACCTGGGACGGCGGTGGCTACGTCGACCGACCGGTCGAACCTTGATCAGTCCCGGACCGGGACCTCGAGCGGCAACTCCACGAACGCAGGCGCGCCCACCGCGAGCTGGTGGTAGGTCTGGTACGACTCGAATACGCGCTTGATGTAGTTGCGCGTCTCCTTGTAGGGCACGTCCTCGACGAACTCGTCGAGCGGGTAGCCGCTGCGCTCACGCAGCCACCGGCCCATGGCGCCCGGGCCGGCGTTGTACGAGCCCACCGCGCACGGCAGGTTGCCGTCGAAGGTGTTGACCATCAGGTGCAGGTAGTGCGCGCCGATGGCCAGGTTGACGGTCGGATCGGCCAGGTCCTGCTTGCGCAACCCCTTGATGCCCATCTTGCGTGCCGTGTCCTTGGCCGTGGCCCACATCAGCTGCGACAGGCCCATGGCACCGGCCCAGCTGGTGACCCGGGTCTGGAACGCGCTCTCCTCGCGCACGAGCGCCTGGAACAGCAGGGGCGGCACGTCCTTGCCCGCAACTGCGCCGCGGACCTCGGCGTGGTAGGCGCGCGGGTAGGCCAGGTGCATGACCGACCATGAACCCTCGCTCAGCTGTTCGGGGTGGTCGGTACGGAAGCGCACGCGCAGGGTGTTGTGGGACGTGTGGGGATCGTCGGCCAGGGCCGCGATGTGGGCGATCAGCTGCTCGGTCTGCCAGTCCCATGGCTCGGCCGTGGCGCGGGCCCGGCGCAGCTCGGCGAGGGCCTCGTCGCGCAGGCCGTCGCAGGCCAGCGTGAGCGTGGCCTCGAGCTGGGGGCGGCCCCAGAAGCGGCGATCCACGGACCACACCTCGGGAAGCGCTGGCCGTGAGGCCACGGTAGCCCGCCGCTCCTCGACCCGCGCGCGCACGACCTCGGCCCGCTGGGGCGCGATGGCCTGCAGCCGCGCGTGGGCCAGGGCCCCGTACCACGACAGGGGGTGCTCGTCGGCCAGGGCCTCGAACAGCTCGGCCGCGCGCTCGAGGTCGGGATCGGGTCCAGGCGCCTCCTCGGTGCGCTCCACCACCGCGCCCTCACCATCGGGCCAGCCGATGACCTTGGCCTCCCAGTAGCGGGCGCGCAGGTAGCTCTTGCGGTCGCGGGACTGCTCGAAGTGCTCCTGGGCCAGGCGCAGGTGAGCGCGGGCGGTGTCGGCGTCGCCGTCGCGGTATGAGGCCCAGGCCAGCTGCCAGAGGGCCTCACCGTGCATGTCGCCCTCGGGGAACTGCGCCACCAGCGCCTCGAGCAGCTCCCTGGCCGCGTCCGGGCGGTCGCGATCCCGCTCCATCATGGCGGCCTTGTAGTAGCCGTCGTCCGCGTAGGTGTGTTCCGCGAACCGCTCGGGCAGCTGCTTCCACGCTGCGATGGCGTCGCTGTCGTCGTCGGTGCGATCCAGGCCCTGGGCCAGCATGTAGGTGGCCTTGACCGCGTACTCCCGCTCCACGTCGGCGCACGCGTCGGACGCGGTGCGCAGGTGGGATCGCGACTCGGTGTACTTGCGCCGCTTGTGCAGGGACCGGCCCCAGATGTAGGCCGTCTCGCAGGTGATCAGCGGATCGTCCGCCGGGAGTTCGTCCTCGATCGCCTCCAGCGTTTTGACCGTGGAGTTCCAGTGCCCGGCCTGGTGGTAGGCCGCGGCGCGGGCCAGCTCGTCGCGCCAGGTGGGATGCAGGGCCGGGTCGACCTCGTCGGCCAGGGCCTCCATCTCGGTCGCCACCGCGTCGGCCACGTCCGCCAGCGGCGCGATGCTCCAGGCGGCCACCAGGGCGCGGTAGGCCCGGTCGGTGTCCCCCTCGTCGCCCCGGGCGCGCCATGCGCGGGACAGCAGCAGCAGGCCCTCGGCGCGCCAGCGGGAGCCGACCTCGGCCGGGTCGGCCAGCAACGGCAGCAACGCCGTGATCGCGTCGTCCGGCCGCTCCGCATCCAGCGCGATGGCGGCGACGCGTACGCGCGCGGTGTCGTACAGGCGACTGCCGGGTGGCACGGCCGCGTAGGCCTCCTCGGCCTCCTCGCCCCGCTCGAGGGCCTCCAGGGCCCTGCCCAGCAGCAGCGCAGCCTCGCCGGCCAGGGGACCGTCGACCACGGCCGGATCGGTCAGCAGCGTCACCACGGCCTCGTGATCCCCGTCCGCCGCGGCCAGGGTGGCCAGCATCAGGTGGCTGGAACCGTCGGCTGCGGCCCCGTCACCGTCGACCAGGGCCTGCAACAGCTCCGTGGCCTCGACGATGTGGCCGTCGAGCCACGCCTGGCGGGCCACGGCCAGGTCCGCGTCCATGGCCGGACAGATGTCCGTGACCACCACGTCGACGCGCTCGACCTCGTCCTCCTCTCCCGGCCACTGCAGGGCCTGGGCGACGGCTGCGGACTCCCGCCGCGGTTCGGGGGTGGCGGGTTCGGCGTCGTCGTCCGCCGGTTCGGGGGGGCAGCCGGCCACGAGCAGGGGTGCGAGCAGCAGCAACAGCAGCCAGGGTGCGGTTCGGGGTATCTTCATGGGCGTTGGTTCCATCCGGTGCTACGAGGAGAAATGATTGCCCATGCTGGCGCGTAGCTCAAAGGGATGACGGAGGAGAATTTGACGAACCGAGCCCACGGGAAGCCGGGCACGGCCCTCAAGACCGCGGGACGCTGGCTCGGCGTGGCCGCCGTGATCGCGCTCATGATGCTGATGTGGAACTCACCGTTGTTGTGGCCACTCAAGATCTTCGTGGTCCTCCTGCACGAGCTGAGCCACGTGGCCGCGATCGTGCTGACAGGAGGACACCCGACAGGCATCTCCCTTTCCGCCAATCAGGGCGGGCTGGCCCAGGGTGTGGGCGGCAACGCCTTCATCGTCCTCAACGCGGGCTACGTGGGCTCGCTGGCCTGGGGGCTGCTGCTGCTGGCCATCGCCAACCGTCGGCGCGCGGTGTCGTGGTCGATGCGCGCCATGGGCATCGGGTTGGGCCTGGCGACGCTGGTGTGGATGCGGCCCGTGATCAGCTTCGGATTCCTGTACGGCCTGGCCGCGGCCCTGTTGCTGTTCGTGGTGGGCTGGCGGCTGCCGGCGTCCGTGGGCGCCGGGCTGCTGCGGGTGCTGGGCATCTTCAGCTGCCTGTACGCGCTGGTGGACATCCAGCTGGACGTGCTGCACCCGGCGAGCTGGGGCCGGACCAGCGACGCGTCCATGCTCGCCGAGTCGACCCACGTGCCCGCGCTGGTGTGGGGCGTTGGCTGGACCCTGCTGTCGCTGGCCATCCTGGTGGCGTTCCGCAAGACCGTGATCGGCGGCTCGCGGTGAGGCCGATCCTGGGCCTGGTCATGGCCGCGCTGGTCGCGTCCGTGGGTTGCGCCACCACCCAGGGACCGTCCTGGTCGGGGTACGTGACCGTGGACGAGCTGGGCCGGACGCAGCTCACCGGGCACGGTGACCCGATGGTCCTGACCGGCGCGCACGGCCGCGAGCTGGCCTCGATCCCGGGCGCCCACGTCAAGGTGTGGGGGCCGCAGCTGGGCCAGCAACTCGCGGTGCGGCGCTACCAGATCATCGACGTGGGAAACGGCTTTCACGCCTACGTCGGTCAACTGCTGGTGGACCAGGGAGGAGCCCGCCTGGTGGAGGGGTGGACCGGGCGGCTGTTCTGGCTGACCGGCGTCGACCCCCGTGAGCTCGTGTCGCTGCACGCCCGGCGAATCTGGATCACGGGCTTCGAGGAGGGCGCAGATCGGCTGCGACCCCTGACCTGGGGTCCGCTCGGCCCCACGCCCGAGCAGTGATCCCCGGGGACCTCGAACGGTTCCGCGATCGAGCCCACCGACCGTGGTAACATGCGCTTCGTTCTGGCGCGGTCACAGTGGTACGCGCGTACGTGTGGAGATGGTCTCACGATGACGCAGATTCGACGTGCGGTGGTGAGCGTGTTCGCCAAGGACGGCGTGGTCGACCTGGCCCGCTTCCTCGCCGACCGCGGGGTGGAGCTGATCAGCACCGGTGGCACGGCGGCCCTGCTGCGTGACCACGGCATCGACGTGGTGGACGTGGAGGCGGTCACCGGTTTCCCGGAGATCATGGACGGCCGGGTGAAGACCCTGCACCCCAGGGTGGCAGGTGGGATCCTCGGGCGCCCCGGGCTGGAGGACGACCGCGCCGCCATGGAGCAGCACGGGATCCGGCCCATCGACCTGGTGGTGGTCAACCTCTACCCGTTCGAGGCAGTCACGGCGAAGCCGGACTGTGACCTGGCAGAGGCCGTGGAGATGATCGACATCGGCGGTCCGACCATGATCCGTGCGGCGGCCAAGAATCACGCGAGGACCACCGTGGTGGTCGACCCGGCTGACTACACCGCCCTGATGCAGGCCATCGAGACCGGCGACGGCGACGTGGGCGCCGAACTCCGCGCCCGGCTGGCAACGCGGGCCTTCCAGCGCACCGCGGCCTACGACGCGGCCATCGCCCGGTACCTGTCGGACGAGCGGTTCCCCGAGACGCTGGTGCTGTCCATGCAACGTCAGCAGCAGCTGCGATACGGGGAGAACCCCCACCAGGCCGCGGCCGTGTACACCGAGCCTGGCTGGCGTGGGCCATCGGTCACCGGCGCGGAGCAGCTCGGCGGCAAGAAGCTCAGCTACAACAACCTGGCCGACGCGGACGCGGCCCTGGACCTGGTGCTGGAGTTCGACCAGCCGGCCGCGGTGGTGGTCAAGCACACCAACCCGTGCGGCGTGGCCACGGACGACGACGACCTCGCCGCGGCCTTCGAGCGGGCGCTGCAGACCGATCCGATGTCCGCCTTCGGCGGCATCGTGGCGCTCAACCGCACCGTGGACATGGCCACGGCCGAGGCGCTGGCGAAGATCTTCTTCGAGGTGATCCTGGCGCCGGGGTTCGAGACGGACGCGCTGGCGCGGCTGCAGCGCAAGAAGATGCTGCGCCTGCTGGCCATCCCGGGCATGGGCGAGGCGTGTGTGGGCGAGCCGGGCCTGACCCGGCTCCACGGCGGCTACCTGCTCACGGACTGGGACGAGGCCGCGGACGCCACCCGCGAAGTGGTCACCCGTCGGGAGCCGAGCCCGGACGAGCACAAGGCCCTGGAGTTCGCCTGGAGGGTGGTCAAGCACGTGCGCAGCAACGCCATCGTGTTGACCGGCCCGGAGCAGGCCGTGGGCATCGGCGCGGGGCAGATGAGCCGCGTGGACTCGGTGGAGCTGGCCGTGCGCAAGGCCCAGCTCCCCACCCGGGGCACGGTGCTGGCCAGCGACGCGTTCTTCCCGTTCCGCGACGGGCTGGACGCAGCTGCGGCCGCGGGAGTGACCGCGGTCATCCAGCCCGGCGGGTCCAAGCGGGACGAGGAGGTCACCGCTGCGGCCGACGAGCACGGCATGGCGATGGTGATGACGGGGATGAGACACTTCCGGCACTGACCGGAGCGAGGGATACGGAGCGCGATCATGGACATCCGGTGCGTCAACTGCGGCCTCGAGTTCGCCTTCGACCCCCCACCGTTCTCCCAGCAGCAGGAGGCGGCGTGTCCGCGCTGCGGCCACGGCAACGCCGTGGAGTCCGGGGGCAGCTCCGGGGGCATGGGGGCCTACGGCGGGGACGAGGAGGTGTTCTGCTTCAACTGCGGCAAGCCGATGCAGGCACGCGCGGACGAGCTGATCCCGGTCTGTGACGAGTGCAAGGCCGGCGCCGAGTCCGACGCGGGCGCTGCTGGCGCCCGCACCGAGGATCTGCCCGACGAGGGACCGTCGTCGGCCGAGGCCGAGCTGATGGTGCGCAAGTCCAACGGCCAGGTGTACGGACCGTTCCCCGAGGAGACGATCGTCGAGTGGATCAAGGCCGGCAAGATCCACCGGGACGAGGAGGTCTCGAAGATCGGCGGCGCCTGGCGCTCGTTCAACAACCACGAGCAGTTCAGTTCCTACTTCCCCGAGGTCAAGGTGGTCTCGCGGACCGAGACCCAGGACGTGCAGTTCAAGAAGGTCAGCCGGGCCAAGGAGGGCGCCACCGCGATCGTGCGGCTGCTCGTGGCCGTGATCTTCATCGCCGTGGTCGGTGGCGGCGTGTACTGGCTGGCCAAGCGGGGCACGCTGGCGCTACCCGAATCGATGATCGGCAAGGCCTCGGACGTGATCGCCGGCAACGGCGAGCAGGTGACCGAGGCCATGGACGAGGGTAGCGTGGGCGAGCTGATCGACGAGCTGCGCGCTGTGCACGCCGGCGCCGAGGGCAGCTCCTTCGAGCACTACTACCGGGGCCGGACGCTGATGGCCCGCGGCAATCCCGACGACCTGCGCGCCGCTCGCGCGGAGATGGAGATCGCGGTCGTGCTCGACAGCTCCAACGCCGCGGCCCTGGCCGGGGTGGGCGAGGTCTACAACCGCATCTCCACGTTCGACAAGGCGTCGGGAGAGCTGCAGCGTCGCTCCTTCTACTTCATCGACGCGGCCATGGAGAAGGGCGAGTACATGCTCGAGGCGTGGCGGGCCAAGGCCTGGTTCCTCTACGTCAACGACAAGCACGAGGAGGCGATCGGCTACTGCGAGAAGGCGCTGGGGGTGCACGACCAGGACGTGGAGTCGCACATGCTGATGGGCATGGCGTCCTTCGGCAAGTTCCGCAGCATGGACGGCCGCGTGCTGCCCCACTTCACCCGCGCGCTGGAGATCGCGCCCTCGTTCGGCGAGGTGCACTACCAGATGGGTCGCTGCTACGAGCAGATGGGTCGCCATCGGGACGCGATCGACGCCTACACGGCCAAGATCCAGTCCGATCCGGCGTTCATCGGCTCGCACTTCTCGCTGGGCCACCTCTACGAGAGCGTCGGTGACTACGACAAGGCCGTGGCCAGCTACGAGCAGGTGCTGCAGCTGTCGCCCATGCACAAGCAGGCGATCCTGCGGGTGGGCCCGATCTACACCCAGATCGACCGCGACGCCGTCCGGGCGGCGGGCCTGTACGCGCGGCTGCTGGGTGACGACGCGCCCGAGCTCAGCAGCGGAGAGCAGATCGACCTGGCGCTCGCGCGCGCCTCGGCCCTGCGGCTCAGCGGCGACCTCGACGGCGCCTGCAAGGCCGCGGACGCGGCCCTGGCCCTGGACGACAGCAGCCACGTGGCCTGGTTCGAGAAGAGCCTGTGCCAGTGGAAGAAGGGCCTGCACGACGGTGCGCTGCAGTCCATGGGCAAGGCGTCCGGGTATGCCAGCCGCGAGAACCTGCGCACCCAGGCGGAGATCGAGTTCTACCGTGGCGTGATCCAGGCCGACGACGACCAGGCCCAGGACGCGGACCACGCCTTCAACACGGCGCTGGAGCGCGACCCGACCCTGATCCCCGCGGCCGTGTTCCACGCTGGCATCTGGGCCGCGCTGGACAAGGACGACCGCGCCAAGAGCTGCCTGCAGCCGATCAAGGAGGTCGATCCCTGGGCCTTCCGCCGGTCCAGCGGCGTGCAGGAGATGTGGGCTCCGGTGCCCGACATGGCCGCCTCCTGCAAGGCCATCGGCGGTGTGCTGGCCGATGTGAACCACGATCCCGACCTGTTCGGCCTGGCAGGCGCGGCCTGCTACTACGCGGGTGACGCCAGCCGCGCCGGATCGTACCTGTCGCGCTCGCTGCAGGACGACCCCCGCAACTGGCCGGGGCTGCTGTACACCGGGCTGATCGCCTGGGAGAGCGGCAACCACGGCAAGGCCGCGGGCATGTTCGGCCAGCTGGTCAGCGAGCACCGCGACGTGGCCATGTTCCACGTGATCTACGGGGACTACCTGCTGTCCCGCAAGGATCACGAGGGCGCCCAGGCCCAGTACGAGGCCGCGCTGAAGTACGAGCTGGACCTGGCCTGGGCCCACAACCAGCTGGGCATGATCAAGGTCGAGCAGGGGGACAAGCTCGGCGCTCGCGCGGAGTTCGACAAGGCGCTGGAGATCGACTCCGCCCTGTTCGAACCCCGCCGGAACATCTTCAAGTACGAACTCTGAAATACCCATCCAACAGGTTGAAAATATGAAGGTACTTGTCCTTGGTGGTGGTGGACGCGAGCACGCCCTGGCGTGGAAGATCGCGCGGTCGCGCGAGGTGGAGCAGGTGTTCTGCGCACCGGGCAACGCGGGGATCGTGCGGGTGGCGCGCTGCGTGCCGCTGTCCCCGGGTGACGTGGTCGGTGTGCGCGAGTTCGTCAAGGCCGAGGGCATCGACCTGGTGGTGGTGGGTCCGGAGAACCCGCTGGTCGACGGCCTGGCCGACGCCCTGCGCTCGGACGGCACGCTCGTGTTCGGCCCTTCTTCGGATGCGGCGCGGCTCGAGGGGTCCAAGGCGTTCGCCAAGCAGTTCATGGCGCGCCACGGCATCCCCACGGCGCGGTTCCAGGTGTTCGACGCCTACGACCCGCTGATCGGATTCCTGCAGTCGCACGACGGCCCCCTGGTGATGAAGGCCGACGGTCTGGCCGCCGGCAAGGGCGTGATGATGTGCCGCAACCGGGAGGAGGCGCTCAACGCGGCCACCTACATCATGAAGGAGGGCGCCTTCGGCGAGGCGGGGCGGCGCGTGGTCGCCGAGGAGCTGCTCGTGGGCGAGGAGGCCAGCTACCTGGCCCTCGTGCACGGCGAGGAGGTGGTGCCGCTGGCGTCGAGCCAGGACCACAAGCGGCTGCTCGAGGGGGACCGCGGCCCCAACACCGGCGGCATGGGCGCGTACAGTCCGGCGCCGGTGGTCACCCCGGAGGTGGAGGAGCGCATCCTGCGGGAGATCATCCATCCCACGGTGAAGGGCATGGTGGCCGAGGGGCGGCCGTTCAGCGGCCTGCTGTACGCAGGGCTGATGATCGAGGAGGAGGAGCCCCGGGTGCTGGAGTTCAACGTGCGCTTCGGCGACCCCGAGTGCCAGCCGCTGTTGCTGCGCATGGACGAGGACCTGGTGCCGTTGCTGAGGGCCGCGGCCGACGGCTCGTTGACGTCCCGCGAGCTGCGCTGGCGCGAGGGCACCACGTGCTGCGTGGTGATGGCCTCGGACGGCTACCCGGGCGCGTACGACAAGGGCGTACCGATCCGCGGCCTGGACGACGTGCAGGAGGGCACCGAGCTGGTGGTGTTCCACGCGGGCACGGCCCTGGCCGACGGGGAGTCGGGGCCGGAAGTGGTGACCGCGGGCGGCCGCGTGCTCGGCGTGACCACGTACGGTGAAGACGCCCTGGACGCGCGCAACAAGGCGTACGACGCCATGGAGACGATCCGCTGGGTGGGCGCGGTGTACCGCCGCGACATCGGCCAGCGCGCTGTGAACCGGCTGAAGGAGGAAGGCTGATGGACCCCAAGGTCCTGGTGTTGATGGGTTCCCGCTCCGATCTGCCCGTGATGGAGCAGACAGCCAACGTGCTGCGCGGGCTGGAGATCCCGTTCGAGATCACGGTGCGGTCCGCGCACCGCACGCCCGAGGAGACCCGGGACACGGTGCTGGACGCGGAGAAGCGCGGCTGCCAGGTGGTGATCTGTGCGGCCGGGCTCGCCGCGCACCTCGCCGGCGTGGTCGCCTCCCACACCCTGCTGCCGGTGATCGGCGTGCCCATGCCGGGCGGCCCCGGGGGCGGCATGGACGCGCTGCTGTCCACGGTGCAGATGCCCGGCGGCATCCCGGTGGCCACCGTGGCCCTGGGCAAGGCGGGTGCGAAGAACGCCGCGTTCCTGGCCGCGCGGATCCTGGCGCTGTCCGACCCGCAGGTCGGCGCGCGCATGGAGGCGATCCGGGAGGCCAACCGCAAGGCCGTGCTCGAGGACGCCGCCGCGGTGGAGCGTGACCACCGCGAGTGACGCGGACCTGGCGGCCGCGGTCCGCGCGCTGGCGCGGGGCGGCGTGCTGCTGTATCCCACCGAGACCGTGTACGGGTTCGGCTGCGATGCGGGCGATCGGTCGGCGTGCGCGCGCATCGCCGCGCTCAAGGGGTGGCCGGCGCCGCGGCCGATGCTGGTGCTGGTGCGTGACCTGGAGGGCGCGGAGGCGGTGGGCGAGGTGACTCCGGTCGCGCGGGCGCTGGCCGAGGCCTTCTGGCCCGGGCCGTTGACCCTGGTGATTCCGGAAGGGTCGGGGAGCACGGTGGGCGTGCGGGTCAGCCCGCACCCCGTGGTGAGGCAGCTGCTGGACCGGATCGGCGGGCCGATCACGTCCACGTCGGCCAACCGGACCGGGGCCGCCCCCCCGAGGACGGTGGGGGAGGCGAGCTGGTGCGGGGACGAGGGGCCCGACGCGGTGCTGGACGGCGGCGCGTGCGCGGGCGCAGTGGGCTCGACCGTGGTGAACTGCGCCGGCGCGGTGGCTCGGGTGCTGCGGGCCGGGGACCTGCCCGTGGCCGAACTGATGAGCGTGGTGGAGGTGGCCGACGATGGCTGAGCGGGTGGCCAGCTACGTGTTGCAGACTGGCAGGACGATCGCGCCCTTCGGCGACGCGCCGGGCGAGGTGCGGGTGCTCAACCGCTCCCTGGCCGAGCGCCAGGCCGAGGCGTGCGAGCAGTGCGGCGTGGCCGAGCCGCGGGCGATCGACGACCTGGCCGAGGTGGACCAGCTGCCCGCCGTGGTGTTCGCGGACCACACCTGGTTCTCGCGCACGCTGCTGCAGGAGTTCCTGGCCGGGGCGCGCGCAAGGGGTGGATCGTCGCGCTGCGGGATCAAGGCGTCGGTGTTCGTGGAGGCCACGGAGGCGCTGCAGGATCTGGACCTGCAGGAGGACGGGGGCGCGGCCTACGACCTGTGGCTCCTGACCGAGGCTGCGGACACGCCCGAGGTACTGGCCGACCTGCCGGTGGTGGCGCTGGATCCCAAGGAGAGCGTGGAGGAGCCGCGGCTGCCGCCCCAGTTCGTCAACGAGGCCACGCCCAGCCGGGTGGCGGTGACGTCGCGGGGGGCGATGCACGTGACCCACTGGGCGCTGATCGTGCGGGTGAACCTGGCCGCGTTCGTGTGCACGCTCAAGGACCTGTGGGAGCGGCGGCCGGTGTACATCGTGCTGCGGTTCGTGATGGACAAGCTGTTCGGCCGGTTCAGGCGGGTGCGGCTCAGCCGGGTGGGCAAGGGGTGCGACATCCACCCGACGGCGGTGGTCGAGGGGAGCTGGCTCGGCGAGAACGTCAAGGTGGGGGCCGGCGCGATCATCCAGGGGTGCGTGGTGGGCAACGACACCATCGTGGAGGAGGGGGTGATCCTGGAGCTGTCCACCATCGGGCACCGCTGCTGGATCGGGCGCAACACCGTGGTGTTCATGTCCGTGATGTACGACGGGGTGTTCTCCGGCCACCGCCTGACCCAGGCCTGCCTGTTCGGCCACGAGGTGTGCACCACCGGCGGTGGCTACCTGATCGACATGAACTTCCACGGGCCGGTCAAGGTGATGAAGGACGGGGTGCCCGTGTCCTCGGGCACCAACTTCCTGGGGGTGTGCATCGGCCACCGGGTGGTGATGGGCACCGGCCTGTGGATCCACGCGGGCCGCGAGGTGCCCAACGACTGCTTCCTGATCCGGGATCCGGCCGACGTGTTGATGAAGATCCCCACCGAGGTGGCACCCGGCGCGCCCATGATGCTGAAGGACGGGGCATTGGTGCCGTTCGAACCGTAGGTCGGGTCGAGGAGCGAAGCACGGCGGAGCCGTGCCAAGCGACGGACCCGACAGCTCCAGGTTTCTGCTAGACTCCCGCGTCCGAACGACCCGAGACCCAAGGAGTCCGACGTGACCGACAAGCCCCGGCTGCAGACCCTGATCGAGGACGCGGCCCAGACATTCGCCTACGAGATCATCGACCTGATGCGCGCGGCCACCGTGGCCGAGATGCAGGGCCTGCGCGCGCCGACCGCGCCCGCGGCCCCGGCCGCCCCGGCCCCGGCCCCGCCGGCCGAGCCGGCCCCCGCGCCCGAGCCCACCGACGTGTCGGACCACCCCGAGCCGGCCCCCAAGCCCAAGAAGAAGCGCGCCTGGCCCAAGTGCTCGGCCCCGGACTGCGACAAGAATGTGTACATGCCGTCCGGCCCGGCCAAGCTGTGCTACCGCCACCACATGGAGTCCGGCGGCAAGCCCAGCCCCCTGGTCAAGGTCAACGCGGCCAAGAAGAACAAGTAGGCCTCAGCCCTGGTTGAACACGAACGGGTAGGTCACGATGACCAGCCCGCCGCCCTGGGGCCGGGGGAACCGCATGCGGTAGAAGCGCTCGGCCACGCAGGCCTCCACCACGCCGTTGTTCATGGAGGTGGACTGCACCTCGGAGCGGGACACGCTGCCGTCCGCCGCGATCACGAACCGGATCACCACCTTGCCCTTGAGCGAGGGCTGGCGGTTGAGCTCCTTCTGGTAGCAGTAGCGGATCTGGGACAGGTGCTGCTTGACGATACGGTCGATCTCCGACTTGTCCAGTGCGCCGATCAGGATCGGATCCTCGGTGCCCACGTTCCCGGGCACGCGGCCGAGGTGGCCGCCGATGTAGCCGCCCTGGCTGCCCCAGCCCGAGCCGCCGCGGTCACCGCCGCGGGTGCCCACGCCGCCGAGGCCCTCACCATCGCCGCCCCCGCCCAGCCCGGCGCCGCGGGAGCCGAGGCCGCCGGACCCGTACTGGTTGCCGTACTGCGAGCCGATCACGCCGCCGACGAACGACGCCTGGCGCATGCCCAGGCCGCCGTCGCCGAACATGTTGTCGTTGGTCTCCATCTCGTGCAGGTCGGCCAGCAGCCCCGTCCGGTCCACGATCTCCTTGTTGCGCTCGGCGTCGGCGCGGGCCTTCTTGTGGCCCTTGGCCCGGGCGATCCGCGACTCCTCCTTGCCCACCTTGCCCTCGGTGGCCTTGGCCTTGGCGCCCTCGCCCGCGTCCGGGTCGTTGCCGGCCACCACCTTCTTGGGTGGGGGCGGCTGGGGCGGCATGTACACGGCCTCGGCGAACCGCTCGTCCACCTGGATCAGCTCGTGGGTGGAGTCGTACGGCGTGGAGTGGATCACCACGCCCAGCACCAGGCCGACGAAGCCCACCAGCAGGAACAGGCCGAGGAACGTGCCGTCGATGCCCTCACCGATGCCCGGCAGCACGCGCCGGGGCGCGTCCACCATGCGGATGACGAAGGTCTGGCCGCCCACGGTCAGCTCGAAGCGCTCGTCGTCGGCCAGCTCGCAGGCGTGGCCGCTGCCGATGCGCATCGCCCGGTTGGAGGCGATCAGCTCGGCCAGGGAGGTGGACTCGCCGTCCCGCACCACGCGGCCCTCGAAGCCCTCGGAGAAGCGCACGTACGTCGCGCGGCCCACCCGCTCCACCAGCCGCCAGGCGCGGGCCGGCAGCGGGTCGCTGTCCAGGAAGAACGACTGGGGTCGCCGGGCCCGGCGGACCTCGTCGCCGAGCATGCCTGCGGACAGCCCCAGCAGGGACAGGCCCGCGCCCACGGTGGCAGCGGTGGCGCTGCCCGTGGCCAGCGCGACCCCGCCGCCCATGGCCAGCGGCGCCATGCCCACCACGCTGCCCACCGGCTTGGGGCGGGTCACCTGGTCACCGATCACCAGGGCGGGGCACCCGGGGGCCAGGTGCCGGACCTCCATCAGGGTGTCGTTCCAGATCTGGCTCACCTCCACCACCCGCGGCTGGGAACGGTCGTTCCCCAGCTCGGGTCCGGACGAGGTCGGCCTGGTGACGAGTTCTGCGGCAGTGTTCATCGTCGTTCCTCCGGGGCGCTGGATCATACGAACATGTATGTTTTATCCGGAGGGCGAGACAACATACAAGTATGTTTTTGTCAAGAGATCGTGAAGCCGCGCGCCGGAAAACCGCGCGAAACGCATGCTCCGGGCTGGATCAGTGCTTTCCAGCCCGGGGCCAAAGGCCTAGAATCCCGGCTTCCGAGAGCGCAGGAAGGACACGATGAGCAGCTACCGACCCGGTGACGTGGAGATCCAGTGGCAACGACGGTGGGAGGACGAGGGTGCCCTGCGCACCCCCACCCTGTCGGACAGGCCCAAGTACTACGTGCTGGAGATGTTCCCCTACCCGTCGGGCAGGCTGCACATGGGCCACGTGCGCAACTACTCCATCGGCGACGTGTTCGCGCGGTTCAAGCGGGCGCGTGGCTTCGAGGTGCTGCACCCCATGGGCTGGGACGCCTTCGGCCTGCCCGCCGAGAACGCGGCCATCGAGCACGGCCTCCAGCCCGGCGCGTGGACGATGGAGAACATCGCGCGCATGCGAGTTCAACTGAAGAGACTGGGTTTCTCCTACGACTGGGAGCGGGAGTTCGCCACCTGCGACCCGGAGTACTACCGCTGGGAGCAGCTGATCTTCGTGCGCATGATGGAGCGCGGCCTGGCCTACCGGCGCAACGCGCTGCTCAACTGGTGCGACAGCTGCGGCACCGTGCTGGCCAACGAGCAGGTGATCGACGGGGCCTGCTACCGTTGCGACCACACGGTACAGCCGCGGGAGATGACCCAGTGGTTCCTCAAGATCACGCACTACGCCGAGGAGTTGCTGGACGACCTGGCCCAGCTGGACGGCTGGCCCGACGCGGTCAAGACCCAGCAGGTGGACTGGATCGGAAAGTCCCACGGCACGGCCATCCACTTCCCGGTGGAGGGCCGTGACGAGCCCATCGAGGTGTTCACCACCCGGCCCGACACCCTGTGGGGCGCCACCTTCATGTCCATCGCGGCGGAGCACCCGCTGATCGCCGAGCTGACCGACGGGTACGCCGAGGCCGACGAGGTCAAGGCGTTCTGCGAGCAGGTGGCGGGCGAGGACCGCATCACCCGTACCGCCGACGACCGCGAGAAGGAGGGCATGTTCACCGGCGCGTACTGCATCAACCCGGTGACCGGCTGGCGGATCCCGATCTACGTGGCCAACTTCGTGCTGGTCGAGTACGGCACCGGCATCGTGATGGCCGTGCCCGCCCACGACCAGCGGGACTTCGAGTTCGCGCGCAAGTACGGCCTGGACGTGAAGGTCGTGATCCAGCCCGAAGGGGAGGAGCTGGACGCGGACGCCATGGAGGCTGCGTACGTGGAACCCGGCGTGATGGTCGACTCCGGGCCGTTCGACGGCACCTGGAGCACCGACGGCATCCGCAGCGTGACCACGTGGCTGGAGGAACAGGGCAAGGGCCGCGGCACGATCAACTACCGGCTGCGGGACTGGGGCATCAGCCGCCAGCGCTACTGGGGCGCGCCCATCCCGGTGATCCACTGCCCGGACTGCGGTGCGGTGCCGGTGCCCGAGGACCAGCTGCCGGTGCGGCTGCCCGAGGACGTGGCCATCGACGGCAAGGGCGGCTCGCCCCTGGAGCGCTGCGAGGCATTCCTGTACGTGGACTGCCCGCGCTGTGGCGCGGCCGCGCGGCGGGAGACCGACACCTTCGACACCTTCGTCGAGTCGAGCTGGTACCACGCACGCTACACGTCGCCGGACTGCGACACCGCGCCGTTCGACCGCGCGGCCGTGGATCGCTGGCTGCCCGTGGACCAGTACATCGGCGGCATCGAGCACGCGGTCATGCACCTGCTGTACGCGCGGTTCTGGAACAAGGTGATGCGCGACCTCGACCTGCTGGCCGTGGACGAGCCGTACGCCAACCTGCTGACCCAGGGCATGGTCTGCAAGGAGACCCTCAAGGTCGCGTCGCTGGGCTACGTCTACCCCGAGGAGGTGGCCGAGGGCGTGCACACGCCCACGGGTGAGCCGGTGAAGGTGGGGCCGTCGGTCAAGATGTCCAAGTCGTGGCGCAACGTGGTCGACCCCGACGCGCTGGTGGAGCGCTACGGCGCGGACACGGCCAGGCTGTTCTGCCTGTTCGCGGCCCCGCCCAGGAAGGACCTGGACTGGTCCGACCAGGGCGTGGAGGGCTGCTTCCGCTTCCTCAACCGCGTGTGGCGGCTGGTCGATCGGCAGGCCGCCGCCGTGATCGAGCATGGCGTGCACGCGTCGGTGACGGTCGAGGGCGAGCACCGTGAGGTGCTGGCCGCGATCCACCGCACGATCCGCAAGGTGACCCAGGACGTCGAGCAGCGGTTCCACTTCAACACCGCCATCGCCGCGGTCATGGAGCTGACCAACGCCCTGTACAAGTACGAGGCCGCCCAGGCCGAGGCGCTGACCAGCGCCGGCCCGGCTCGGCGGGTGCTGAACGAGGGCGTGCTGGCCGTGATCCGCATGCTGTGCCCGTTCGTACCCCACGTGTCCGAGGAGCTGTGGTCGAGGGTCGGCGGCGAGGCGTTCCTGATGGACCATCCGTGGCCGACGTGGGACGATTCCCTGGTGGCCGAGGGGCTGGTGACCATGGGCATCATGGTCGCGGGCAGGCGCCGCGGCCAGATCGAGGTGGAACGGGGCGCGGACGAGGACGCGGTGCGCGAGCTGGCGCTGGCCGTGCCCAACGTGCAGCGGCACATGGAGGGCAAGACCCTGGTGAAGGTGATCGTCGTGCCGGACCGGCTGGTGAACGTGGTCGTGCGATGACGCGAGCCCTGGCCGCCGTGGTGTTGCTGACCGCGCTCGCGGTCGGCGCGAGCGGGTGCGGCTATCGGTTGCTGCTGCGGGACGCACGCGCGCCTGGCGGGGTGAGCCGCATCAGCGTGCCGTTGCTGGTCAACGAGACCCCCCAGCTCGGGCTGGAGTCGGAGCTGACCGGCCACCTGGTGGACCGTCTGGACCGCTACCGGGGCGTCCTGGTGACCGACAGCGCCCCGGACGCGGTGTTGCGGGGCACCATCCGGCACGTGGGTCTGCGCCCGTCCACGGCCGCGGGCTCCTCCACCACCCGCCATCAGGCCTTCCGTGTCTCGCTGATGATCGACCTTCGCCTGGAGCGCGTGGACTCCTCCGAGGTCATCTGGCAGGCCACGGGCCTGCGCCGGGACGAGGACTTCGACATGGGCCCGGTGGTCGCGGGCGAGGATATCCTGGCGTCGGAGGACCTGCGCAGCCTGGCGCTCGGCGCCGCGGGACAGCGCCTGGTCGAGGAGGGCGTGGAGCTGATGATGGGGGGCAGCTGAGATGGCGCGTGGCAGAGGTGGCCGGGGCGTGGCAGCGCAGCTGGAGCGTGACCTGGCCAGCGGGACCTTCCGACCGGCCTACCTGCTGTTCGGCAAGGAGGGCTACCTGGTCGGGGAGTACCGGCGCCGCATCGAGCAGGCGGTGCTGTCCGGCGGCGTGGGCGGCGCCTTCAACCGCGAGGTGTTGATCGCGGCCCGCACGAAGCCCGAGCAGGTGACCGAGGCGGTTCGCACCCTGCCCATGCTGGGGGGCCAGCGGCTGGTGGTGCTCGAGGGGCTGGACGAGGGGGACAAGAAGGCCGCGGCCGCACTCTCCGACGCGGTGACCGACGTGGTCAAGGCGGCCATCCCGACGACGGTGCTGCTGATCACCGCCGGCTCGGTCGACCGCCGGCGCAAGTTCTTCAAGGCGATCGCGAAGCACGGCCTGACCCTCGAATGCAAGCCGATGTGGGACCGGGAGCTCAAGAGCTGGGTCGCGGCCGAGGCGCGACGGCTGGGCAAGCGTATCGATCAGGATGCCACCCACCTGCTGGTGGACATGGTGGGCAACGATCTGGGCAAGCTGCACAACGAGCTGGAGAAGCTGAGCCAGTTCGTGGGCGAGCGGCCTGGGATCACCCTGGCCGACGCCGAGGAGGCGGTCGCCGACCTCAAGCTGTCCACCGTGTTCGAGCTGACCGAGGCCCTGGGCGAGGGCAAGCTCCCCGGCGCGCTGCTGGCGCTGGCCAGCCTGCAGGAGACCGGCGCGCCGTGGGTGCGCACCCTGTGGTTCGTCACCCAGCACTTCCGCCAGCTGCTGGTCGCCCGCGAGGCCCTGGACGGCGGCGCCGACCAGGACACCGCGCTGCTCGGCGCGGGTGTGCGCAAGAACGTGGTGTGGAAGGTCAAGCGGCAGCTGCGTGTGCGCAGCGCCGCGCAGCTGCGCCGCGCGCTGGTCCGCATCGCCCAGGCGGACGACGACATGCGCAGCAGCAAGGTGCCCGCGCAGCTCCAGCTGGACCGGCTGGTGATGGATCTCTGCGAGAGGCGCTAGCTGAGCCCGCGCCGCGAGGCGGGGAGGATCAGGCCTGGCTGGCGCCGCTGACCGCGCGGGTCAAGCGGGAGATCGTCCTCGACGCGTTGCGGCGGTGGATCACGCCCTTGCTCTGCGTGGAGTCGATGATCTTCGTGGCCTCGACCAGCGCCGTCTGCGCGGCAGCCACGTCGTTGGCCTCCAGGGCCGTCCTGACCTTCTTGATCGCGGAGCGCATGCGCGAGCGGTAGTGGATGTTCCGCTGGCGGCGGGTCTCGGTCTGACGCAGCCGCTTGAATGCCGACTTGTGATGGGGCACTGCCTCGTCCTCCAGCGTGGTGTCCGCACCACGCGTCCGGGGACAACTACCCGACCGATCCCGCCCTGTCAAGGCATTGGGAGCGCTGCAGGGGGCTTTCCCCGGGGCGGCTTGGGCATTACAATCCCGTTCCTTGTCCAACGGGAGCATTCGCCGGACTGGAGTGAGACATGAGGGTCTGTGTCATCGGCACGGGGTACGTGGGGCTGGTCGTCGGGACCTGTCTGGCCGACATCGGCCACCAGGTCGCATGTGTGGACATCGACGAGCGCAAGATCGAGACCCTTCGTGCCGGAGGGATCCCGATCTACGAACCCGGCCTGGCCGAGATGGTGCGCGCCAACAGCGCGGCCGGCCGCATGGAGTTCTACACGTCGCTGTCCGAAGGCATGGAGAGGGCCGACGTGGTGTTCATCGCCGTGGGCACGCCGCCGGGATCGGGCGGTGCGGCCGACGTGAGTATGGTGCACGGCGTGGCCCGGGAGATCGCCTCGCTGATGCAACAGCGCACCGGTGTGGTGATCAAGTCCACGGTGCCGGTGGGTACCGCGCGCCGGGTCAGCGAGATCATGGCGGAGCTCACCGACCAGACGTTCGCGGTGATCTCCAATCCCGAGTTCCTGCGCGAGGGGCGGGCGATCGCGGACTTCATGGAGCCCGACCGCACCGTGGTCGGCACGGACCACGAGTGGGCGCGGGAGCTGATGAGCTCGCTGTACCAGCCGCTGATCGACGAGCGCCACCCGATCCTGTTCATGGGTAACGCCTCGGCCGAGATGGTCAAGTACGCGGCCAACTCGTTCCTGGCGACCAAGATCTCGTTCATCAACGAGGTCGCCAACCTGTGTGACCGCATCCACGCCAACGTGGATCACGTGCGGCGGGGCATCGGCCTCGACCAGCGCATCGGGCCGCAGTTCCTCAACCCGGGCATCGGCTACGGCGGATCGTGCTTCCCCAAGGACGTGCGCGCGATGATCGACATGGGGCGGCGCTACAGCTACCCGATGCGCATCCTCGAGTCGGTCGAGTCGGTCAACCACGAGCAGAAGACACGCCTGTACTCGATGATCGAGAAGCACTACCGCGGCGAGGTCGCGGGCAAGCGGATCGCGGTGTGGGGGGCGTCGTTCAAGCCCCAGACCGACGACATGCGCGAGGCGCCGTCGATCATCATCATCGAGCGACTGCTGGAGCGCGGCTCCACCGTGGCAGCCTACGACCCCGAGGCGCTGGAGAACCTGCGGCAGGTCTTCGGAGACCGCATCACCTACGGGGTGGACATGTGGGAGACGCTGGCGGGCGCCGACGCGCTGGCCATCTGCACCGAGTGGAACGCCTTCCTGCGACCGGACTTCGAGGAGATCCGCGAGCGGATGGGTGACCGTCCGGTGATCTTCGACGGCCGCAACGTGTACGACCCGGCCATCCCCCGGCAGCACGGCTTCACGTACTACAGCATCGGCCGCAAGTAGCCCCGGCGCGATACCCGCCTCGCAGCCCTTCCCCCCGCGCGCGAGTTGGTCTATACCTCCGCCCGGAGCCGGCGATCCGTCGCCGGATGGGAGGTGCAGTGAGCGAGCGAGTGATCATGGATCACCTGGCGGTGACGCGGGCGATCCGCCGCATCGCCAGCGAGATCGCCGAGGACGCCGGCGGCGGCGCGGATCTGGCGCTGGTCGGCATCCACACCGGCGGCGTGCCGGTCTGCCGTCGGATCGGCAAGGCGCTCGCCGAACAGGAGGGGGTGTCCCCGCCCGTCGGCGAGATGGACATCACCCTGTACCGCGACGACATCTACACCGGCCTGGAGCGGCCCGAGGTCGGCCAGACGACGCTGCCGTTCGACGTGGACGGCTCGCACATCGTGCTGGTCGACGACGTGCTCTTCACGGGCCGGACCGTGCGCGCGGCCCTGGATCAGCTGTGGGACTTCGGCCGCCCGCGCTGTATCTGGCTGGCCGTGCTGGTCGACCGTGGCCACCGCGAGCTGCCCATCGCGGCGCGCTACGTGGGCCGCACCGTGGACACCCTGATGGATGACCGCGTGGTCGTGGACGTGACGGCCGAGATGTCGGCCGACACCGATCGCGTGGTGCTGGTCCGTACCGGGAGGGATGGATGAACGTTCCGCTGAGCCCGGTCCCCGACCTCGACGGGGCATTCCGCCGCAAGGACCTGCTCGGCCTCGCCGAGCTGTCCCGCGAGGAGATCCTGTACCTGCTGCACACCGCGGTGCGGTTCAAGGAGATCAGCGAGCGGGCGATCAAGAAGGTGCCGACCCTGCGGGGCAAGTCCGTGGTCCACCTGTTCATGGAGCCCTCCACGCGCACCAAGACCAGCTTCGACGTGGCGGCCAAGCGGCTCAGTGCCGACACCTTCGCGGTGGGCGGGTCGTCGTCGGCGACCTCCAAGGGCGAGACCCTGATCGACACCGCGCGCAACATCGAGGCCATGCGCCCCGACATCCTCGTGCTGCGGCACCGGCACCCCGGGTCGGCGCACCTGCTGGCGCGTCTGCTCGACTGCGGCGTGATCAACGCCGGTGACGGATCCCACGAGCACCCCACGCAGGCCCTGCTGGACATCATGACGATCCGCGAGCGGCTGGGCTCCATCGAGGGCCGTAGCGTGTGCATCGTGGGAGACATCGCCCACTCGCGCGTGGTCCGCTCCAACATCCACGGGTTGCGCAAGCTCGGGGCGCAGGTGCGGGTCTGCGGACCGCCCACCATGATCCCGGTCGGCGTGGAGCGCCTCGGTGTGGAGGTACACGAGGACCTGCGCAGCGCGATCGACGGCGTGGACGTGATCATGATGCTGCGCATCCAGATGGAGCGCATGGGGCGGCGCGGCCAGCTGTTCCCCTCGGAGCGCGAGTACGCCAACCGCTGGGGCCTGAACCTGCAGACCATGCAGTACGCGCGCCAGGACGTGCTGGTGATGCACCCCGGACCGATCAACCGCGGCGTGGAGATGGCCCCCGAGGTGGCGGACGGCCCCTGGTCGATCATCCTCGAGCAGGTGACCAACGGCGTGGCCGTGCGCATGGCCGTGATGTACCTGCTGACACCCCAGGGAGGGAGGTAGCCGTGGCGCCGATCATCATCGAAGGAGGACGGCTCCTGGACCCGGCCTCCGGTCGGGACGAGACCGGCAACCTGCTGGTGGGCGAGGATGGCCGCATCGTCGCGGTGGGCGCCGACGTCAGCGCGCCGGACGGCGCCGCACACATCGACGCTTCGGGCCTGCTGGTGGTGCCCGGGTTCGTGGACCTGCACGTGCACCTGCGCGAGCCGGGCCAGGAATACAAGGAGACCATCGCCACGGGCTCGCGCGCGGCCGCGGCGGGTGGGTTCACAACCATCTGCTGCATGCCCAACACGCAGCCGGCCAACGACTGCGCCACGGTGACCCGGGACATCCTGGACAAGGCCGCGGTCGCGGACAGCTGCCGGGTCCGCCCGGTGGCCGCCATCTCCAAGGGCCGCCACGGCAAGGAGCTGTCCGAGATGGGGGACCTGGTCGGCGCGGGCGCGGTGGCGTTCAGCGACGACGGGGACGCCGTGCAGGACGCCCGGCTGATGCGCCACGCCCTGGAGTACAGCCGCCATCTCGGCGTGCCCCTGTCGGTGCACGACGAGGAACCGGCCCTGATCGAGGGCGGTGTCATGCACGAGGGCTACGTCTCCACCGAGCTGGGCCTGCGAGGTCGGCCCGCGTGTTCCGAGGACGTGCTCGTGGCGCGGGACATCCTGCTGGCCGAGGCCACCGGGGGCCACCTGCACGTGGGCCACGTCTCGTCCGCGGGTACGGTCGCACTGATCCGCCGTGCCCGGGAGCGGGGGGTCCGGGTGACCGCCGAGGTCACGCCCCACCACCTGGTGCTGCAGCACGAGGACCTGCGCACGTACGACACCAACCTCAAGGTCAACCCACCCATCCGGGCGGAGGAGGACCGGCTCGCCCTGCTCGAGGGCCTGGCCGACGGCACCATCGACTGCGTGGCCACGGATCACGCACCCCACTCGCGGGTGGAGAAAGAGCTGGAGTTCGACCTCGCCGCGCCCGGCATGGTCGGGCTGGAGACCGCGCTGGGGCTGTTGCTGCGCCTGGTGGACGACGGTCACCTGACGCTGGACCAGGTGGTCGCTGCCCTGACCAGCCGCGCAGCTGCCTGCTTCGGGCTGGAAGCCGGTACCCTGGCCGAGGGCGCGCTGGCCGACGTGGCGCTGATCGACCTCGAGGCCAGGGTGACCGTGGATCCGGCGACCTTCCACAGCCGCTCCCGCAACACGGCCTTCGCCGGCTGGGAGCTTCCCGGACGCGTGGTGCGAACGCTGCTCGGTGGCCGCACCGTGTACGAGGCCCGTTGAGAGCCGAATCCGCTTGATCCGCCCTGGCGGCGCGTCTAACCTTCGGCGCGCACTACCGTTCCGAACCATTCGAACGGGCTCTCGCTCCAATCGCCGAGAAGGAGAACAGCAGCGATGTCGACCCGAATCCCCATGACGCCTGCGGGTGCGGAGGCCCTCCGGGCCGAACTGCGCGACCTCAAGGGTCCCCAGCGTCTCAAGAACATCGAGGACATCGAGCGCGCCCGCGCCCACGGTGACATCAGCGAGAACGCCGAGTTCGAGGCGGCCAAGGATCGGCAGGGCCACATCGAGGGACGGATCATCGACCTGGAGAACCGTATCGCCAACGCGGACATCATCGATCCCAAGCGCCTGTCGGGCGACCGCGTGCTGTTCGGCGCCACCGTGACCGTGGAGGACGTCGACACCGAGGAGGAGTCCGTCTACCAGATCGTGGGTGAGGACGAGTCGGACGTGAACGCGGGCAAGATCTCCGTGCTCTCACCCTTCGCGCGGGCCCTGATCGGCAAGGAGGAGGGGGACACGGTCGAGCTGCGCACGCCTCGCGGATCGCGGGAGCTCGACATCGTGGCCGTGGAGTTCAAGTAGCCGCATGGGTCGTCCGACCCACGCCGATCCTCCCACCCTCGACGACCCCGTCACCACTGTCCCCGGCCTGGGGCCGGCGGCCGCGAAGCACCTCGCACGCATGGGCATCGAGCGGGTGGGGGAGCTGCTCCACCACGTGCCCCGCGCCTACAAGGACCGCCGGGTGATCACCCCCATCGCCGAACTCGCGCCGGGCATGGAGGCCGTGGTGGTCGGGCGGATCGCCACGATGCGCAACGTGCGAGGCCGCCGGGGACGGATCCTGGAGCTGGGTGTGGACGACGGCACCGGCCGCTGCGGGGCGCTGTGGTTCCGCGCGCCGGTGTTCCTGGCCCGCAAGTTCAAGCGGGGTCAGACCGTTCGCATGGCCGGGCGGGTGGATCCGGAGCGGGATCCCCTGACGTTCGTGCATCCGGAGGCCGAGCCGGAGGGAGGCGACGCCGGTCCTCCGCTCGTGCCGGTGTATGGAGCCACCGAGGGCGTGAGCGTGCGCAAGGTCTCCACGTGGGTCGGCAAGGCCCTCGAGGTCGCGCTGGACCTCGTCGAGGACCGGGTCCCGGCCGATATCCGAGGGCGGTTGGCGCTGATGGAGGCGGGCGAGGCGCTTCGCACCCTGCACCGTCCCCCCGCGGACGCCGATCTCGACGAGCTGCTCTCCGGCACCAGCGCCGCCCATCGCTCCCTCCTCTTCGGTGAGCTGTTCGGGATCCAGCTGGCCCTGGCCATGCGTCGCCGCTCGATCAAGGCCGCGCCCGCGGTCGAGGTATCGTCGTCGACCGCCCTGCTGGAGCAGGCGATCGCCGCCCTGCCGTTCCAGCTGACCGGCGCGCAGGAGCGCGCCATCGAGGAGATCCGCGGCGATCTGCTCGGCGGCCGGCCCGCCTGCCGGCTCCTCCAGGGCGACGTGGGCTCGGGCAAGACCGTGGTGGCGATGCTCGCGGCCCTGCCCGTGGTCGAGGCGGGCCACCAGGTGGCGCTGATGGTGCCCACGGAGATCCTGGCCGATCAGCACGTGCGCACCGCCCGTGAGGTGTTCGGCCCCCTGGGGCACGACGTGGTGTACCTGGGTGGTTCCCTGCGCGCCCGCCCGCGTCGAGACGCGCTCGAGCGCATCGCCATGGGCACTTCCAGCGTGGTGGTGGGCACCCAGGCCCTGTTCCAGGCCGAGGCCCAGTTCGCCGACCTGGGCCTGGTGGTCGTGGACGAGCAGCACCGCTTCGGCGTTGAGCAGCGCGCCGACCTGGCGTCCAAGGGCACCTACCCCCACGTGCTGGCCATGAGCGCCACGCCCATCCCGCGCTCCCTGGCCATGGTCCTGTACGGTGACCTCGACCTGACCGTGATCGACGAACTGCCGCCCCGCGGCGAGATCGTCACCGAGCTGGTGCAGGAGCAGGATCGCGATCGCGTCTACGCCGAGGTCCGCGCTGCCGTGGCCCGGGACGAGCGGGTGTTCGTCGTGCACCCCCTGGTCGAATCCAGCGACAAGCTCGAGGACGTGCGTGACGCCGTGACCATGTCCCGTGCCCTGGCCGAGGGCCCGCTGCAAGGCATCGAGGTGGGCCTGCTGCACGGCCGCATGGACGCGTTCGAGAAGGAGCAGGTGGTCGAGGCGTTCCGCGATGGCCGCCTCCCGGTGCTGGCCACCACCACCGTGGTCGAGGTGGGCGTGGACGTGCCCGAGGCCACGGTCATGGTGATCGAGAACGCCGACCGCTTCGGCCTGGCCCAGCTGCACCAGCTCCGCGGCCGGGTGGGACGCTCCACCCGCACCGGCCGCTGCTACCTGTTCTGCCAGCGGGGCTCCTCCCACGAACGCCTGGACATCCTGGCCGGCACCCGCGACGGCTTCGCCATCGCCGAGGCCGACCTGGCCCACCGCGGCCCGGGCGACCTGCTGGGGCGACTGCAGGCCGGCCGCCCCGGCTTCGCCATCCCCACCACGCCCCGGTTCTCCCAGACCCTCGCCGACGCCAAGCGCGAGGCCTTCGCCGTCGTCGCCCGCCCCGACTTCGACACCGCCGACGATTTCGCCGATCTGCGCAACCTCGTCCGCCGCCGCTGGTCCGCTTCCTTCCGCCTCCGAGCCTGAACGGGGTCAGTGGGTCATCTCGGCGGGCATGATGTTGAAGGTCATGTGGTCCGAGGGGATGGTGTAGACGAGCTGGGTGTCGAAGCCGGAGCCGTTCCAGGTGTAGCGCTGCACGGCGCCTTGCTGGTCGGGGCGGTTGTCGGCGACCACGTAGAGCTCGGGGCGGCCGTTGCTGTCGAGGTCGGTGATGATGGCGGCGTGCTCGTACTCGGGGCTCTCGGAGTCCTCGGCCACGAGCTCCGAGGTCCAGCCCTGGTCGGACTGGCGCAGCATCCAGATGCCGGTGGTCATGGTCGAGGCGACCAGCTCGACCTTCTCGTCGCCGGTGAGGTTGCCATAGGTCAGGAAGCGGCACTGCTCGTCGCGGAACATGGCGATGTCCTCGGACTCGACCTCGGGGCCCTCGAAGCGGTAGCGGCGGATGATCAGCGGGTCGTCCACCTGCACGCCGGCCTCGGTCTTCTTGCGCTCCGGCTCGATGGCCGCGTACAGATCGGCGTGGCCGCGGGCCTCGATGTCCGCCACCAGGATCTCCTTGACGTGGGCGCCGAGGAAGCTGGCCACCTCGAACGGCTGGAACGCGCCGTCGGTGTAGCGGTAGCCAATGATCTTGCCGGGCTGGGGCGTGCCGTCGAGCACGTTGGGCGCAGACGGGGTGACGAAGAACTCGTTCTTGCCGTCGCCCTCGACGTCCCCGATCTCCACCTCGTGCACGAAGATGCGTTCGTCGGTGCGGGTCACCTCGTGGATCGTCCACTCGCCGCCGTCGGCCGGGATCTCGGCCACGGCGACCACGCCCATGTCGTGGGTCGCGATGACCACGTCGGCGCGGCCGTCGCCGGTGACGTCGCC
>CAZXHG010000120.1:0-29866 GCA_964639985.1 uncultured Rickettsiales bacterium | reverse complement strand
GGTCGGTTTTTTTTTATTTTACATGTATTAATTTATACTTGTGGCGACCTGACCCCGGGTACTTCGTACTCGCGTTATTCTGCGAAGTTGAGGTCTACGGTGAATTCTACGGGGTAGTGGTCGCTGACCTGGCGGGCGAGGTTTTCGTCTAGGACGAAGGCCTGGTCGTAGAAGAAGACGCCGGCGCTGTCCTCGACCACGTAGGTCGACAGCTCTCCGGCGGTGACGATGCGGTCGTAGGCGCAGGTGGTGGTGGTGACGGTGGTGTCGGCGTCGTTGGGGATCCACCACGTGTAGCTGGATTCCGTCCACAGGGGGATGCCGGCCATGTCCTCCAGGTCCACGTAGTTGCAGCTGGCGTTGAAGTCGCCCAGGACCATCACGTCGGTCTCGCCCCAGGTGGCCTCCACGTCGGCCACCACGTCGTGCAGCAGGCCCACCTCCTCGACCGCGTAGTCGGGTGAGGTGTGGATCACGATCACGGCGAAGTCCACGTCGCCGTCGGTCTCGGCGAAGTGCACGATGAACGGCTCGCGCTGGAACAGGTCGTCGTCCGGCTCCACCCCGTCGTCGTAGTGGTACGAGTCCAGCAGGGTCAGCTTCTCGGGCTTGTAGAAGTAGGCGTACTGCTCCTTGGAGCTGGTGCGGCCCAGCCGGTCGCTGAGCACCATGTCGTAGGCGCCGCCGCTCTGGGCGTCGAGGTCGGCGTACAGGGTCGCGATCGAGTCGCCGGACGCGTCGCGGATCTCCTGGAAGGCCATCAGGTCGTAGCGCTCGATGGTGTCGAGGATCACGCCGGGCACGTTGTCCTTGCTCATCTTGGTCTTGCCGAACACCTGGCAGTTGAACGCACCCACGGCCACCAGGTTGGGTTCGGGCGGCGGCGGCTCCTCCTCGTAGGTGGTGACCACGCCCACCCGGTGCACGTACAGCCCGATCTTGTTCTCGACCACGTTGTACGGCTTCTTCAGGACCAGGCGGACGGTGACCCGCTCCCCCGCCCAGGCCGTGAGGTCGAGCAGCATCTCCTCGGGATCGTCGGTGGCGTCCGTGACCTGCAGCAGGTTGTGGAACTGGCTGTTGCGGGTGGAGCCCTCGGGTCCGATCTGCACGGCGAAGTACTCGTACTCGTGCCCCTTGAAGTGGAACTTGACGTCGAGCTGCGGCTCCACGGCCTGGGTCAGGTCCAGGTCCCGGGTCAGCTTCCAGTAGTAGGTGTAGCGGGTCCCGGTGGGGCTGGCCTTGAGCGCCTGCTCGCCGTCGTTGCCGATGTTCTGCCAGCCGGGCGTGGCGCTGCGGCCGATCTTCTGGGGGGACATGGTCCACGCGCCGGTGTCCTCGTCGAACTCCTCGAGCTCGAAGTAGGCGCGGGCCTCGACCACGGCGAACAGCGCGGTCGTGGCGGTGACGCACAGCAGGTGATGGTGCACGCGCATCAGTCCGACCTCCTTCCCGTGATCTGCCCGACGATGTCGTTCTTACGGTAGATCCCGCTGAGTTCGAACGTCTCCTGGTCGATGCTGGCCTCGGCCATCATGTCGTAGCCGTCGGCGCTGACGAGCGTGTTGAGCACCACGGTCCCATCCGAGGTGACGAATCCCGTGGCCTCGAACTGCTGGTCGAAGATGTCCACGATCTGCACCTCGAAGCGGCCGCCCTGGATGATGAACACCTCCGACGCCGTCTCGTCCTCCTCCAGCCAGGTGGTCAGCTCGTAGCTCCCGTCGAAGGCGTCGACCAGCTGCTCCTCGGTGTAGGCGTTGTCCCGCGAGCCCGCGTACACGCCCTCCTCCTCGTCCACGCTGTACGTGCCGTCGAGCGTCCCGTCCGCGTGGATCGTGGCGGTCAGGATCTGGATGTCCAGGCCAGCGTTGTTGGTCACGGAATCGACCTCGATCGTTCCGTCCTCCTCGGCCGTGCCCGCGGCCTCGACCTTGACCCCTTCGCTGGTGGCCACGTCCGCGGTCCAGGTGCCGTCCGCGGCCACCACGAACGAGCCCAGCGCGAACTGGGAGCCCTCCCGCTGGAAGCCCACGAGGTAGGTGCCGGCCAGGGCGTGGACCTCGTCGTCGTCGTCGTCGTCACCCGGGGTGATGTCGTCGTCGTCGCCGCGGTCACAGCCGCCGATCACGAACAGCGCGGCCAGCAGCAACGACAGCCAGGGGGTTCCCCTCGAGGTCTAACGTGGTGTAGGCATCCGGAATCCTTTCGCCATGGGATGCGTTCTACCACCGATGCTCCACCTGTTGCCCGTGCTGATTGCGGTCACGGCGCCCGCGGCCGAACGCGACGACCAGACCTGCATCCCCATGCCCGACGGCAGCGAGTTCTGCTGGGACGCGGACGACGCGCCCGTGGACGGCGGCCCCGACCACAGCGCGGTTCCGGTGCGCGTGGAAGGCATCGGCGACGTGGTGGCCATCGACGCGGGGCACTGGGCCACGTGCGCGGTCCGCAGCGACGGCGCGCTCGTCTGCTGGGGGTTCGGTGACGACGGCCGGCTGGGCACGGGGGACGCACCGGTGGGCGCCGGGCCGGCCCTGGCCGCCCTGCCCGTGCACGCGTTGGACGTGACCCTCGGGTGGGGCGACCACGCCTGCGCCGTGGACCGGGACTCGGACCTGTGGTGCTGGGGCACCAACCACCACGGCGAGCTCGGCGTGGGCCAGGACGACAGCGCCGTGCCCGAGCGCCTGGCCACGGTCGCGCAGGTGGCGCAGGTGGTGACCGGCGAGGACCACACCTGCGCGCGCCACCTCAACGGCCGCATCTCCTGCTGGGGGTCCCACGAGGACGGCTGCCTGGGCGTGGGTCGGCGCGCCGAGCCCGCGCGCTGGCCGATCCGCGCGGGCCACGTGGAGGACGCGGTCGAGCTGGTCGCGGGCGGACGGTTCGTGTGCGCGCTGCACACCGACGGGCGGGTCTCGTGCTGGGGCCGGGTGCCCGGCCGCGACAGCCGCGAGCGACGGCGGCCCGCGCTGCTGCCGCCCCACGACGACCTGGTGGCCCTGGCCGCCGGTCACCGACACCTGTGTGGCCTGCGCTCCACCGGGGACGTGGTCTGCTGGGGTGCGCACCGACCGTTCGTGGAGGCCGATTTCCGCGCCGAGGCGCCGTCCCCGTCCGGTCGCCGGCCCGAGGCGGTCCCACTCCCGGGCGCGGTCCGCGCCCTCACCGCGGGCGCGGACCACACCTGCGCGTTGCTGGTGTCCGGAGACGTGGCCTGCTGGGGGGACAACGACCGGGGCCAGCTCGGCGACGGCACCACCACGGCGCGGTCCCAGCCCGTGCTGGTGCAGGGCCTGCGCGACGCAGCCGCGATCGACGCGGGTGACGGCCACACCTGCGCCATCCGCGAGACCGGCCATGTCGTGTGCTGGGGCGACGACCGGTGGGGCCAGCTGGGAATTCGCGCCGGAGCTGGCGCAAACACCGACGATCGATGACCCGCGCGCCCGTTCATTGATGTAGACTGCGCACGGGGGGACATGCAGAAGCCGTACCGGGCTGTGGCGGGATCGCCCGGCCCAGCAGACCTGGGAGCAGCCCTTGGGGGACCGAACGACCATCCGATACCTCCTCACCGGAGGCGGCACCGGCGGCCACGTCACGCCCGCGCTGGCCATCGCCGAGGAGCTGAAGCGCCGCGATCCGGACGCGGAGTTCCTGTACGTGGGCGTACGCGGCAAGGCCGAGGAGACCATGGTGCCCGCCGCGGGCCACCCGATCTCGTTCGTGACCTCCCGCGGCTATCCGGGCATGCGAAACCTGCCGGCATTCACCCTGTTCGCCCTGGCCGTGGGCTTCGGCCTGCTCAAGGCGCTGCTGATCCTGCTGCGCTACCGCCCCCACGTGATCGTGGCCACGGGCGGGTACGTGTCCGCGCCCATCGTGTTCGCCGCGGCGGTGCTGCGGAAGCTGAGGTTGTCGAAGGCGCGCATCTTCATCCACGAGCAGAACGTGTCCCTGGGGCGGATGAACACCATCGCCGCGCGCGTGGCCGACCTGGTGGGCACCTCGTTCGCCGAGACCGTGGAGCGCGTGGCCGGCGGCAAGGGCCGCTTCGTGGGCTACCCGGCCCGCGGGGTGGCCATCGCCGGAGACCGGGCCGAGGCGCGCGAGACCCTGGGCCTGGCCGACGACGCCAAGGTGGTGTTCGCCTTTGGCGGCTCTACGGGCGCGCGCACGATCAACCGGGCGGTGGTGGATGCGCTGCCCCACCTGCTCGCCGATCCGGACGTGGTGGTGATCCACGGCACGGGCAAGCAGCTGTCCGGCCAGGCCTACGACGGCGAGGCGGACGTGAACGCCCGGCTGGGCACGATCGGTGACGTGCCCGGGCTGACCGAGCGGTATCGCCACGAGCGGTTCTTCGACGACATCGGCAACTACTACGCGGCCGCCGACGTGGTGGTCTGCCGCGCGGGCGCGGGCACCCTGTCGGAGATCTGCGCCCAGGGCCTGCCCGCGGTGATCATCCCCAAGGCCAACCTGCCCGGTGACCACCAGGTGGGCAACGCCCGCATGTTCGTGCGCGCTGGCGCGGCCACGGTGGCGTACGAGGCCGTGGACGTGGCCCGGGGCGACGTGATCGAGTCCGTGCCCGGCGAACAGCTGGCCGAGGTGGTCAACGGATTGCTGGCGGACGAGGCGCAGCGCGAGACCATGGCCGACCGGGCCCGATCCCTGCATGATCCCGCCATCCTGCAGCGCATCGGCGACTGGGTGGCCAGCCTGTCCGGCAGCGGGGACGAGCCCGCCCTGGTGGCTCCGCCCGAGGTGGCGGCCGACCGGGTCCTGGGCCTGACCTCCAACGGCCTGGACCTGCTGCTGCGCAAGGCGCGCAGCGGGGCGGTGCCGGCCCTGGACGACGAGGAGCTGCGGCTGGCGCGCTACAAGGTGGACGGCTTCCTGGCCAACCCCAACTACATCCAGCGCGCCCGCGGCTGCCGCATGGCCGGCCTGTCGGAGTACGTGGACCGCTGCCCGCTGCTGATCGCGTTCGCCACCGGCCGCGACGGCGGCGGCAAGCTGCGCCAGTGGCCCATCGTGCGGCGGGACGCATTCGTGGGCCTGGGCAACCTCGGCGTGCTCGACGATGACGTGATCGACGCCCTTCGCGCCGGCCTGGACGATTCCTACTACGAGGCCCGCTTCGAGGCGGCCAACGCCATCACCCGGCTTTCCATGTCGGCGGACGGCTGGGGCAAGCTCGCCGTGCTGCAGGACGCGCTGCAGGCACGCATGACCGACCGCATGTGGGAGCCGCGGGTGGCGTGCCTCAAGGCCCTGGCCGAGGTGGCGACCAGCGCGGACTCGTTCGTGCGCCGCGCCCGCGCCCTGCACTTCGATCCGGTCTGGAAGGTGCGCGCGGCGCTGTTCCGCACCTATCAGCGGCTGGTCCAGCGCGGGGTCCTGACCGCCGACGTCGCGCGCGACGAGGTGAGCCAGGTGCTGCTGACCTCCACCGGCTACAACTCGGAGTACCCGATCAAGCAGGCCTACAACGAGCTGCTGGATGTGCTGGGCAGCGAGGAGGGGGCAGGCTGATGCTGTACGAGCTGTTCCTGCTGCTGGAGGAGATGGGCGGACCGGCCCTGTTCCGCTTCATCACCACCCGCTCGATCTTCGCCTTCCTGACGGCGTTCGCCATCTCGCTGGTCATCGGACCGCACCTGATCCGGTTCCTGTACCGTCGCGGATTCCGCTCCCACGAACGCTCCTACGGCTCCATCGACACCTCGTCCAAGGCGGGCACGCCGTTGCTGGGCGGGATCCTGATCATCATCGCGGTGATCGCCACGACCCTGCTGTGGTGCGACCTGGACAACGGCTTCGTCATCGTGCCGCTGGTGGCCGGGCTGTACTTCGGCGCGATGGGGCTGTGGGACGACATCGCCAAGGTGCGGTACCGGGACGCGGACCGGGGCATGTCGCGCTCGCTGAAGTACCTCGGCCAGTTCGGGTTCGGGTTGGCCCTGGCGGTGTACCTGCTGCACCCGAGCCTGACCCCGCTGGGCGACCACGCCTCGCTGCTGTACGCGCCCCTGTTCAAGGTCAACCTGATGAACCTGGGCTGGCTCTACGCCGGCCTGATCGTGTTCATGATCGTGTACTCGGTCAACGCGGTGAACTTCGCGGATGGCATGGACGGCCTGGCCATCGTACCGGCGCTGTTCCTGATGCTGGTGATGGCCGCGTTCGCCTACGTGCACGGCCGCCAGGACTACGCCGAGGAGTTCCTGTTCTACGCCTACCTCCCGGGCGCGGGGGAGCTGACCGTGCTGGCCTCGGCGTTTGCAGGCGCCGCGGTCGGGTTCCTGTGGTTCAACGCCAATCCCGCCGAGATCTTCATGGGCGACACCGGCTCGATGTTCCTCGGCGGCGCGGCCGGCACCATGGCCGTGATGCTCAAGGAGGAGATCGTCTTCATCATCGCCGGTGGCATCTTCGTGGTGGAGATCGCCTCGACCGCCGCGCAGGAGTGGGTGGGCTTCTCCATCCTCAAGCGCCGGATCCTGCCCCGCGCACCCATCCACCACACCTTCCAGCACCGGGGCCTGTCCGAGTCCAAGGTGGTGGTGCGGTTCTGGATCGTGGCCGCGCTGCTGGCCGCCGTCGCGATCGTGACGATGCGCTTCCGCTGAATCAGGGTCCGATCTGCAACACGTCCAGCGCGGGGGTCCAGAACCGCCCCGCCTCGTCGGTGAGGTTCAGGTACAGCTGCATCTCGCCACCGTCCACGCCATCGTCGATGCGTATCCCGACGCGCGGCGCGTGCTCGGCCACCTCGCCCGCGTCGATGGTCAACTCGTTGGCGTACGAGACATCGGAGGTCAGCAGGGTGGCGGTGACGTGCACGCCAGGCTCCAGGGTGACCTCGCCGACCACGATCGGATTCGTGGCGGTCTCGCCGGCGTTGCGCACCGCGATCATCACCTCCACGGTCTCGCCCACCTCGATCACGCCATCCCCGTCGCCGCCGACCACGTCGGTCACGGTGAACCCGTCGAACACCAGATCCGCGGCCGAGGGAAACGAGGTGTCGTCGTCGCCGGTGTCATCGTCGTCGCCCGTGTCGTCGTCGTCACCGGTGTCGTCGTCGCCGTCGATGTCGGGATCGCACTCGTCCGACTGGAAGCAGGCCTCGTCATGGCAGTCGACGTGGCCGTTGCAGTCGTTGTCCAGCTCGTCGTCGCAGATCTCGACCGCATCCGGATTCACATAGGGATCCTCGGGCCCGCAGTCCTCCTCGTCGAGGAAGCCGTCGTGGTCCCAGTCGAACGCCTCGTCCTCACCGCACGACAGTGCGAGGACGACCAGACAAAGGGTGCCAAGGAGGATGCGGGTCGGCTGCAAAGGCGTCGGCTCCAGTCCCCCGCTGACGCTCATGATACCACCGGCCGTGGTAGCGTTCGCTTTCGGAGGAGCGAATGATGCGCCGCACAATCTGGCTCGCCTGCAGCGCCCTCTGCCTGACCCTGGGCTGCCCCACCGACGAGGTGGTGGACGACGACGACTCGGCCGGCGATCCCGGCCCGCAGCTGCCCACGGCCGGCGAGGACCTCGACGAGCAGGAGACCTGGGAGCTGGCTTCGGACTACGCGCTGCCGCCGCAGTACCACGACGCGCTCGACGCGCTGGGGCTCGATCCGGCCGACCTGTTCTATCCGGACGCGGGCTCGGAGTACGACAACACCCCCACCCGGCTGCACTGGACCGACACCCTGCGCCACGAGGGCGACCGCGCCCCCACCTTCGGCCACATGGCCGGCGAGCGGGTACAGGCCGCGCTCGCGGCCGCGCCCGAGGCGGTCGTGCGCGAGCTGCTGGTCGCCCAGAGCGCCTTCAATGCGCGGGAGGATTTCGTGGCCACCCGCTTCGACCGGCGCTACGTGCTCGACGACGAGGAGGACGACCAGCCCCTGCTGACCGCGATCCAGGCCTGGTACGAGCACGCGCCCGTGGACGGTGATCCGGAGGTGCCGACCGAGACCTGGGAGGACATCGCCGACGACACGGCCGGCGACGTCGACGACTTCCCGCTCGAGGTCCAGCAGCCGCTGGCCCTGGCCCTGTACGGCCTGATCGACGCGGCCGGGCTGCGGGACGAGGCCCTGCTCGGCCTCGACGAGCTGGCCATGGCCGACTGGGCCACGCTGCACGACGACTACTACAACGGCGCCACCGACTACTCGACGTACACCCACGAGTACGGCACGGACGCGCACCCCGGATTCGACTTCGCCACCATGGCCCGCGCCGGCCAGCTCGCGGTCCGGGCCACCGAGTCCCTGCGCCTCGCGCTGGCCGACCTCGAGCCGATCGACGGCGCGCGCGTCAAGCTCGACGGCCCCCTCGGCCGGCTGGTCATCGACCTGGAGGACGGGGCCGACGAGTACGGACCCAAGGACTACTTCCTGGTGGTGGACGGGTTCGGCGACGACACCTACGACGACCAGGTCGCGGTCAACCGCAGCATCTACCAGCCGGTCTCCGTGGTGCTGGACCTGCACGGTAACGACACCTACAGCCACACCGGCGGGTGGACCATCGAGGACGCCTACATCCCCCTGCTGTCCGCACGCGCCCAGGGCGTGGGCCTGTTCGGCGTGGCCCTGCTCGACGACGCGGACGGGGACGACCTGTACCACTGCGCGGCCATCGCCCAGGGCGTGGGCATCTTCGGCGTGGGCGTGCTCGTCGACCACGGCGGCGCCGACACGTACAAGGGCTACTACGGCGCCCAGGGCCACGCCCAGTTCGGCTACGGCCTGCTCGCCGACCTCGGCGGCTCCGACGACTGCTACGAGACCCTGCAGCAGGGCCAGGGCTACGGCGGTCCCCGCGGCATCGGCTGGCTGGTGGACGACGGCGGCGACGACAGCTACCTGGCCGTGGAGGAGCCCATCGTGTGGGACTGGGCGGGCGAAGGCTCCAACTGGTCCGGCTCCCAGGGCTTCGGCTACGGCGTGCGGGACGGCTACTTCACCCCCGGCGCACCCATCTTCTCCGGCGGCCTCGGCGGCCTGTTCGACCTCGACGGCCACGACGACTACCAGTGCGCGGTCATGTGCCAGGGCTTCGGCTACGCCTTCGGCACGGGCCTGTTCTTCGACGCGGCCGGCGACGACGACCACCTCACCACCCACAAGTACTCCCTGGGCTCGGCCACCCATTGGGCCGCGGCCATGTACATCGATCTGGGCGGCGCGGACACGTACCGCAACGACGGCGACGACGAGTGCATCGGCGAGGGGTACGACGCGTCGGTCGCCTACCACATCGACCGGGGCGACGAGGCCGACACGTACACCCTGGACAACGCGGGCGACTTCACCCTCGGCGTCAGCCGGATCCCGGCCCTGGGGGTGCTGATCAACGAGGGCGGCGACGACGCGTACCACGTGCCCGGCTCGGGCAACCGCGCCATCGGCCGCACCTACACCGCGGACGGCAATCGCGACGGCTACCTGGCCGAGGTGCCCTCCGTGGGCATGTTCTTCGACCTCGGCGGCAGCGACACCTACGACATCGCGCGTGACGAGGTGGTGAACGGCGGCGAGTGGATCCAGACCGAGCCGGACGGCGACGACTGGGATCCGATGTACGATTTCGGGTATGGCATCGATGTGGACTGACTACGGCCCCTGCTCCGCCTGCTCCACCACCTGCGGGTGCCAGGTCTGGATCACCTCGCGGATGTCGTCCACGTGGTGGCTCCAGCCGTCCCAATCCACGAACGGGTCCTCCTCCACGAAGGGCGTCAGCTGCTCGCGGCGCTCGTCGATGAACGGCAACAGCACGTCCGGGTCGATCAGCGCGGCCACCTCGAGCACGCGCTCCCGGTAGGCCTCCTCGTACGCCTCGATCAGCCGCCAGGAGATCTCCGAACGGAAGTCGTCCGCGCCGTCGGGGTGCAGCTCGTAGATGTCGCTGCCTGCCACCAGGTCGTCGATGTCGAAGGCCAGGTCCTTGTCCCAGGGTGAGACCACGAACTGGCCGGTGGCCGGCTCGCGGTACAGCATGAAGTTCTTGCCGTGGGCGGCCATGCCGTCCGGGTCGGGCAGCGCCATGTCCACCGCGATCTCGGTGAGGAATGCCTGCACGTCGACGTGGTCCTCGATGCAGTCGGCGAACACCAGCCCGTCCCGCTCGTTGACGCAGGCCAGCATCGGCACGAGGTCCTCCAGGATCGCCTCGTCCGGGGTCTCGGCCTTGGGCTCGTAGGTGTCGATGTAATCCTCGACCTCGTCCCCCTCCCACTCGAACCCGCCGCGGCCGCCGCAGTAGCCGTTGACCTTGAACAGGCTGCCCCCCTCCGAACCGAGGTGGTGCTGCACGAACGGCTCGTCGTCCGGCTCCTCGGTCTGCGGGTACAGACCCATGAACTCGCCGTCCACGTAGAGCAGCGAGTACCCCGACCGCGGCGCGGGCACGCCCGCGTCCGCCATCAGCTGCAGCGACAGGTACTCGCGCATCCCGCTGTGGTCCCCCTCGGTGCCCAGCAGGTTCATCTTGCGCATGTCGTGGAAGCGCCGGCCGGGCTCGAACGCGTTGAACGACAGCTTGAGCCCCACGCGGCTGTTGTCGTCGTCCAGCGCGTTGATCGCGCTGCGGCCGTGCCAGCGCACCCCCACCCGCTCCACCCGCTCGGTGCTGCCGTCCACCGGGTTGGTGAACTCCAGGTCGGCCTCCAGGTACTCCCGCGGCTCGCAGCCCCGGTCGTCGTCCACCGGGAGCAGCGCGGTGAGCGCAGCCTCCCAGTCGTCGATCTCGAAGGTCAGCGACCAGGTGGGCGGGGAGGCCACGTCCCACAGGGGATCCTCGGCGGGCGGCACCTCGATCGGGGGATCGTCCGACTCGCAGCCGAGCAGGACACAGGCCGTGGCGAGCAGCAGGACGACGAACCTGGGCACTCCCTACCTCACCGCGCCATCGCGCACGCAGCGCACGTACGACTCGTGGTCCTTCTGGTCGTTGACCAGCCCACCGTTGTAGAAGCCCACGAACCAAGCCGTGGTATCGGAGTCGCTCACCCCGGTGCCACTCCAGTGGGACACGTCGCACTCGCCCAGCAGGGCGGTGTCCCAGTGACAGAACCCGGACTTGCACGCATCGCACGCGTCGTCGTGGCAGGTGTATCCGGCGCACTCGTCGGTCACGCCGCAGTCACCGTCGCTCTCCGTGCCCGGGCAGTCGCGCACGATGGTCCGCAGCTCGCTGATCGTGGGGATCCGCCAGTCGTCCACCCCGGCCAGATCCAGCCCGTCGCAGAAGTCGATCGAATCCTGCCAGGCGCGGCCCGTGTCGCCGGAGTCACGCTCCCAGGTCAGGTCGCTCGCCGCGTCGTGACAGACCGCGTCCCCGTCCACCTCCGTACAGGTCAGCAGCGAGTCGTCGGGCACTGTGTCGTCGTCGTCGGCCACGTCGTCGTCGTCGGCCACGTCGTCGTCGGCCACGTCGTCGTCGTCGGCCACGTCGTCGTCGGCCACGTCGTCGTCGGCCGCCGTGTCGTCGTCGCCGGTCCACTCCGGGCACCCCCCGGCGAACAGCAGGGCTGCCAGCAGCAGCCATCCAGGTCGTGGGCGCATCTTCACTCCTCCTCCGGACGCCACGATACCACCCGGCCGGGCGGTTCGGGCTGCTATCCTCGGTGCGACCCGCCCCGGGAGGCTCGATGACCATGGATTCCCAACCCCGCCCACCGCTGGCCATGCTGCTGCTGGTCGTGCTCGTGCTCGTGCTCGTCCTCGCCCCGACCTCGGGCTGCGACCGCGACGACCCCGCGGACGACGACGACAGCGACGCCGAGCTGATCACCGACATCGACAACGAGCCCGGCGGCAACCCGCTGGTGCCACACATCGCCATGTTCCCCTTCCCCTCGGACTTCTACCTGGTCGAGGACGCCAGCACGGCCACGGGCCGCCGCGTGGCCCTGTCCGACGAGGCCATGCCCGAGGGCCTGGAGGCGGACACCTTCGCGGATGCGGACGGCTTCTCGCGGGCCTCGGCCATGCTCACCCACCTCGAGGGGGGCATCGACCCCACCTCCCTGCCGGACCTGACCGATACTTCGTCCGCCCTGGCCGACGACTCGTCCGTGTGGCTGCTCACCGAGGACAGCTGGGAGCGGGTGCCCATCCTGGTGGAGACCGACCTGACCGCGGACAACCCGGACATCGCCGCGCTGATCATCCGACCGCAGACCACCCTGGAGCCCGACACCGGCTACGTGGTCGTGCTGCGCGACACCGTTCGTTCGGCGGACGGCGTGTCCACCCCTCCGGTCAGCGAGGCCTTCCGCGCCCTGCGCGACGGCATCGCCACGGACTGCGACGAGGTGGAGGCCCAGCGCGACGACTTCGTGCTGGTCGCCGACGCCATCGCCGGCGCCGGCCTCGCCCCCGAGGAGGTGATCCTCGCCTGGAGCTTTCACACCCGCTCCGAGGAGCAGGTGCTGGCCCCGCTGATCGCCCTGCAGGATCACGCCTGGGACTGGGAGCTGGGGGACTGGCAGATCACGTCCGACGCCTGGGACGACGACGGCGAACAGCGGCTGATCTACGGCGAGTTCGAGGTGCCCGACTTCCTGGGCGACGAGGGCACCGTGCAGCTGGAAGAGGACGGCAGCCCCGTGGTGCACGGCATCCGCACCGCGGACTTCCTGGTCACCGTGCCCCTGTCCGCGTCCGAGCAGACCCGGCCGGTGGTGGTGTTCGGCCACGGCTTCTTCTCGGCCATCGAGGAGCCCACCTGGAGCTCGGAGAAGCGCGCGCTGGAGCGCTGGGCGCTGCCGTTCGTGACCACCTCGTTCATCGGCTTCTGCGAGGACGACCAGTTCGAGACCTTCGCCATCCTGGCCGCGGACCTCAACCGCACCGACGAGATCGCGTCACAGCAGATGCAGAGCCACGCCAACTTCACCGTGCTGGCCCGCCTGATCCAGGACGAGCTGGCCGCGGCCATCACCTCGGACGGGGGCGTGCCCCTGCTCGACGCCACCACGGTGCACTACATGGGCGTGTCCAACGGCGGCACCCAGGGCCTGGTGCTGATGACCGCCTCGCCCGCATTCGACCGCGGCGCCCTGGTCGTGCCCGGCGGCGCCTGGACCCACATGCTGCAGCGGGCCACGCCGTGGCTGACGATGGGCGCCATGCTGCAGGAGCAGTACAACGATCCGCGGGAGATGCAGCTCGCCTTCTCCCTGATCCAGCTGGAGCTCGACCCGGTGGACTCGGTCAACTGGGTGCAGCACCTGGCTCACGACCGCCTGCCGGGCCGGCCCGAGGTCGTCGTCACCCTGCACGAGGCCGTGGGCGACTGCCAGGTCTCCAACATGGTCACCGAGTGGGTGGCCCGCGCCGGCGACATCCCCCTGGTCGTACCCACCCCCCGCGACGTGTGGGGCGTCGACACCCTCGCGGCCGAGCCGCCCGACGGCGCAGACGTGCCCGCAGCCCTGTTCATCTACGACGAGGGCTACCCCCCGCTGCCCGACGGCAACGACCCCCCGCCCGAGGACAACGGCGCCCACGAGACCGTGGTCGACCTCGACTCCTACCTCACCCAGGTCGGCGCCTTCCTCGAGCACGGCACCATCGCCCAGGTCTGCGACGGGGCGTGTGATCCGGACTAGCTACGCCTCGGGCTCGTACACCGCCCGGATCACCGCACCCACCGGCGGCGCGGTCGTACCGTGGAACACCACGGCGTTGTCCGCAGCGTCGTATGCGTACGCGTAGTCGTCGGCATAGGTCGGATCCAGCGGGGCCTCGAACTCGGCCTCCGGGCCGGCGCCGTCCAGGTCGATGGTCACCACCAGGGTTCCCTCCACCGGCACCGCGCCCAGCTCGAACACGGTCTGCACGGCCGACGCCCACGCCCCGATGCGGCCCATCACCGACGACCAGTCGTGGTCGCAGATGCTGTGCTCCTCGCCATGATCCGCGCCCACGGCCATGGCCACCTCGTGGTATCCGTCGCCCGGATCCGCGTCGCCCCAGTTGCTGGTGCACCCCGACGGCTGGTCGCCCACGATCGCGGCGAACAGCACCCTGTCCAGGCCGTCGGGCTTGAGCGCCGCCAGCCAGCTCACGTAGTCCGTGTGCCCGATCGCCTGGCAACCGTCGGTGCTGCCGTCCACCTCGTCGGAGACCACCGCGATCGCCAGCCGCGCCTCCTCCCGGTAGAACCCGGCGTTGTAGCCGTTGAGCAACGGCTCGGTCAGTGCCCGGTAGCTCGCCTCGAGACCCACCTCGCACGCGCCCATGCCATCCGAGCCCATGGTCATGTTGGCCACGAACGCGCCGTGGGGATCGGGTGTGGTCGGTTCGATGTACCGCGTGGAGCCGTACAGCTGGCCGATGGGCGGCTGCGTCTGCCAGTCGTCCAGCACGGTGATGCCGATGTGGTAGTCGATGCCGTTGTCCTGCAGGTAGGTGAAGAACGAGGCGAAGTTGTCCATCAGCGCCTGCTGCTCCTCGAGCATCGAGCACGAGTTGTCCACCACGAACAGCACGTCGGCCGGATCCCCGGTCTGGGTGAAATCGTCCTCCACCGTGCTCGGTGATCCCGTGTCGTCGTCGCCGGCAGCGCTGTCGTCGTCCCCGGCGTCGTCGTCCCCGGCGTCGTCGTCCCCGGCGTCGTCGTCCGGCGTGATGACGCCCCCCCCGTCCGGGCACCCGACCAGCAGCAGACACAGGGTAGCGAGGATCTGGATCCGTGGAGACATGGCCGTCCCTCCCGGCTCCCGAGCTTATCAGACCCCGGTCCGTCGCCCCACGCTGGTATCATCGCCCCATGCCACATCACCGCCTCTTCGCCCTCTCCCTGCTGGTGCTGTTCGCAGCCGTCGGCTGCAAGGAAACCCCCGCGCCGGACTGCGAATTCGCCGACGACGGGGTCTGCGACGAGCCGGTCAACTGCGGGCTGGGCACGGACGAGGAGGATTGCGTGGCCGCCTGCGAGTCCGGGGAGGACCTGCACCTGTTCGCCGCGGCGTGCGCCCACCGGGATCCGGTCGAGGAGCCGCCGGACGACAGCGACCCGTCGGGCGGGTCGTGGCACCGCACGGGCTGGTCCGACCACACGGTCGAGGCTCCCGACGGCGAGGATCTGGCGGCCACGGTCACCCGCCACTACCGGATGTACGTGCCGCGGGCCTACGACCCGGACCGGGCCCACCCGCTGGTGCTGATGCTGCCCGGCCACCGGGTCTCCCACTACAGCCTGGCGGCCTACACCGAGCTGCCCCGCGCCGCGGACGAGAACGGCTTCGTGCTCGCGGACTGCGAGCAGCAGTACCGCTGGAGCGGCGAACACCGCTGGGCCTGGTTCACGGACTGGGACTGGTACGACGAGGCCGAGGACAACCCGGACTTCGACTACCTGCTGGCCGTGATCGACCAGGTGGCCGGCGACATGAACATCGACCGCCGCCGCGTGTACCTCGCCGGCCACTCCCGGGGCGGGGCCATGGCCTTCATCGGCGCGCTGGAGCTGCACGAGACCATCGCCGGGGCCTGCATCCAGTCCGGGTTCACCGAGTTCGGCTACATGACCGCCCGCCTCGACAGCTGGGAGCACCGCAGGGTGCCGATGGTGTTCATGCACGGCAGCGACGACCCGGACGTGGGCGTCAGTCACGGCGACGACATGGTCGAGCAGCTCGAGGACCTGGGCTGGCAGCACGACGAGGACCTCGTCTACCACCGGCTGGACGACGTGGCCCACCGCTGGCAGCCGTGGCTCAACCAGATCTGGTGGGACTTCCTCTTCGCCCGTCCGCTGCCGGAGGGGGAGTGATCATGCGCACGTTCACGCTCCCCTCCCTGGCCGCCGCCCTGCTGCTGGCGCTGCCAGCCGCGGCCGGTGACAAGCAGCCCACCGCGCCCGAGGTGGACCTCGACACCATGGTCGCCTTCGACGCCGGCGAGTTCACCATGGGTGTGGAGCTGCAGACCCCGGCCGCCTACGGCGACAGCTGGTACATCGACCAGACCCCGGACCGGGACGTGCACCTGTCGGCATTCCACCTCGACCGCCACGAGGTGACCGCCGAGCAGTTCGCCCTGTTCCTGACGTACGCGGCCGGCGAGTACCACTACCACCCGGATCAGCCCATCGAGCGGCTGCACGAGGGGTACGCCCCGATCGCGGGGCGGGAGGACCTGCCCGCGACCTCCGTCACCTGGGAGGCGGCCCACCACCACTGCCTGTGGGCGGGCAAGCGCCTGCCCACCGAGGCCGAGTGGGAGCGGGCCGCGGCCGGCACCGAGGGCCGCACCTACCCCTGGGGCGACGACGGACCGAACTGCAGCCGCGCCAACTACTACACCTCCGCCACCTACTGCCAGGACGGTCCCCTCACGCCCGGCAGCCTGCCCGACGGCGACACCCCCGAGGGCGTGGCCGACCTGGGCGGCAACGTGGCCGAGTGGGTCGCCGACCGCTACGGCGAGTACGACCCGGACGACACCGACGACCCCGCCGGCCCGGACTCCGGCGACCTGCGGGTGGTGCGCGGCGGCAGCTTCCTGGAGTGGAGCCAGGCCCTGCGCACCCACACCCGCCGGGGCGCCGACCCCGGCGCCCGCTCCCCCGCGCTCGGCTTCCGCTGCGCATACTCGGACGCCCCGGCCGACGGCGCCCTGCGCGGCGACCTCTCGCCCCCGCAGGAGATCGAGCGCGAAGCCACGGACCGGCCGCTGGCCGCCCCGGCGGACGCCCCCGAGGTGCTCGCCGAGGGCCTGGGTCAGCCCACGGAGATCGTGCGGCTGGACGGCGCCTGGTACGTGCTCGACGAGAGCGAGCTCGCGATCCTGCGCCTGACCGACGACCCGCTCGCCCCCGAGGTCCTGCTCGACGGCCTGGACGACCCGGTGTACCTGGCCACCGACGGTGCCTCACTCTTCGTGGCCGACTCCGGTGCCGGCGAGGTGTTGCGCGTGCACACCGACGGCAGCTTCGACGTGCTGGCCAGCGGCCAGGACGCGCCATCGATGGTGGTGGCAGACGGCGGCGAGGTGTTCTGGGCCCGGGACGACGGCCTGGTCCGCCACGACGACGACAGCGGCGCCGAGCTGATCGCCGACGCCGAGGAGGTCAGCCACCTCGCCCTGTCCGACGCCTGGCTCTACTACACCTGCACCGCGGGCGTGGAGGGCGGCGACGAGTTCGGTCGCGTGCCCCGCGCCGGTGGCGACGTGGAGGTCCTGGTGGGCGCGCCCTCGTCGGGCTACGACTTCGACGGCGTGGCCGTGGACGCGGACGACTCCCCGATCTACGTGCTGCAACAGAAGGCCTCGTGGCCCTCCAACGTGGAGGTCTGCGCCTACTACGAGTCCACGGCCGACCACGACTGCTTCGCCCACGCCCCGCCCAAGGCCTCCGAGCCCGTCCTGCACGACGGCGAGCTGTTCCTGATCAGCCAGTACACGGTGCTGCGGCTCGATCCAGCCAGCAGCGACCTGTACGACGAGCTCGGCACCTGGTCCAACGCCAAGGCCGTGGCGGTGGGGGACGGCGAGGTGGTGTGGACCGACGCCTCGGACGGGCGAGTGTACCGGATCACGGACTGATCACCGCCGCCGCCGCGTCGAGCTCCGCGCCACCGCCTTCCAGGGATCCTCGGGCCAGTCGTGCTTGGGGTAGCGCCCGCGCAGCTCCTTGCGCACCTGCGGATAGGTGCGGTCCCAGAACGACCGCAGGTCGGTGGTGGTCTGCTGGGGCCTGCCGTTGGGGGCCAGCAGCTGCACCAGCAGAGGCACGCCCGCCACCTGCGGCGTCTCGGCCAGCCCGAACAGCTCCTGGATCCGGGCGGCCAGCACGGGCGGCCCACTCGTCGGATACTGCAGCGCCACCTCGCGCCCGCCCGGCACGGTGAACCGCTCCGGTGCATCGCGGTCCAGGACCGTGCGCTGATCCCAGGTCAGCATGCCCAGCAGGGTCCCGGTCACCGACGCCTTGCGCAGCTCGGCGAACGACGACCGCCCCTCGCACAGCGAAGGCAGCACCGCCTCGCGCAGCAGCTCGTCCGGATCGGGCAGGCCCACCCCGGGGCGCGCGCGCCGCAGGAACCGCCAACGGGCCAGCAGGTGGGCCACGTCCCGCTCGTCCAGGCCCAGTGCGTCGGCCATCGCCTCGCCGGCGGCGCGAGCCAGCTCCGCAGCAACCACCGCGGGCTCCGGCGCTGCCACCACGCGCGACGCCAGCACCAGGTCCCCGAACCGGACCTCCTCCCGGGCGCTCACACGCGCGGCAGACAGGTCGAACGCCACGGTGGTCTCCGTGACCCGCCCGGCGTCCGGCAGCCACGCCTCCTCCACCGCGGACGCCAGGCTCACCTGCCGGTCGCCTCGCCGTCGCACCGGGGAGAGCTCCACGCACACGAACAGCTCGCCGTCCACCACGGCCGAACCATCCGCCAGTCGAACTCCCATGCCCCCGAGCATGCGTGCCCGCGGACTGCCCGGCTCTCGTCGCCTGGCGACCCGGTCCGGCCAGGCCGCGGCCAGCGCGCGCATCAGCGCCTCGTCCCGGTCGTCGATCGGATCCTCGACCGTCACGGCCCCCAGCAACCGGGTCAGCTGCCGCTCCCCGGCCAGCACACGGCGGGCCACGCCTCGCAGGATCTGGCCGTGCGCGAAGGGCGTGGAGACCGTCCGGTCGGCCACGTGATCCACGGCCGACAGCCGGTCCAGCACGTCCGACCTCGATCGCCACAGGGGTCCGTCACCCCGCTCGCGCCACTCGACGCGCACCGGGGACCGCTCCGCCAACATGGCGGCCAGCCGGCAGGCGTCCGGACCGTGCCCGGCGCGCGCGCCCGCCACCACCAGGGCAGCCAGCCGGGGGTGCAGCGGCATCCGCGCCATGGCGCGGCCCAGGTCGGTGACCGCATCGTCGGCCACCGCGCCCAGCAGCTCCAGCAGCCGCTCGGCCGCGGCCAGCGCCTCGGGCCGGGGTGGTTCGAACCAGCCGAACGCCGCGGGCCGCTCGCCCCAGGCACGCAGCTGTAGCAGGGTCCCGGCGAGGTCCACGCGGTGGACCTCGGGCTCCTCCCGCTCGGCGAGGTGCGCGTGCTCGTCCTCCGTCCACAGCCGCACGCACAGCCCGGGGCTGGTTCGGCCGGCCCGGCCCCTGCGCTGGGTGGCCGACGCCCGGCCGACCCGGGTCAGCTCCAGCCGGTCGAGCCCGCGCGCCGGATCGTGCCGCAGCACCCGCACCTGGCCCGAGTCCACCACCGCCGTGATCCCAGGGATGGTCAGCGACGTCTCGGCCACGTTGGTGGCCAGCACCACCTTGCGTGCGGGCCCGGGCCGCAGCACCGCGTCCTGCTCGGACGGCGGCAGGTCGCCGTACAGAGGCGACACGGCCAGTCCCCCGCGGCTGGCCAGCGGTTCCAGCGCCTCCGCGGTCCGCCGGATCTCGCCCACGCCGGGCAGGAACACCAGCACGTCCCCATCCGTCCGCTCCAGCGCCCGCTGCACACCGCCGACCACGCGCGCCTCGAGCCGCCCCGCCGCGGTGGTGGCCGCGTGCTCCACTGCCACCGGGTACAGTTGCCCCGCGGCCATCACCACCGGACAGTCGCCGAGGAACCGCGCCACCGGCCCGGACTCGACCGTGGCCGACATCACCACGACCGCCAGGTCGGGCCGTACCTGCTGCTGCACGTGCCGCGCCATGGCCAGGCACAGGTCCGCGTCCAGGCTGCGCTCGTGGAACTCGTCCAGCACGACCGCGCCCACCCCCTCGAGCAGGGGATCGTCGGCCAGCATGCGCACCATGATCCCCTCGGTGACCACCAGGATCCGCGTCCGGGCCGACGCCCGCCGCTCGAACCGCACCTGGTACCCCACCTCACCGCCGAGCCTCCAGCCGTTCTCCTCGGCCATCCACCGGGCCGCGGCCCGCGCCGCCACCCGCCGCGGCTCCAGCACCACCACCATGCCGTCGACCGCATCGAGCAACGCGGGCGGCACCCGCGAGGTCTTGCCCGATCCAGTGGGGGCGACCACCACGGCCGCGCGCGCTCCCCGCACCGCCTGGATCACCTCGACCAGGGCGGCGTCGATGGGGAGGACCCTCCTCATCCGGGGGTGTCCACCGTCCGCCAGGTGTGCGCTGCCAGCGCCAGTCCGAGGAACGCGGCCCCGGCAGCGGCCTCGTAGCACCACGTGGGTGCCAGGGCCGTGACCACGAAACCCACGCCGAACAGCACGGCCGTACCCAACATCCGCAGGTCGATGGCGATGGCCGCGATGCACGCCGTCAGGCCATAGACCAGCAGCACCACGCCGAGAGCCGTCGGGAACGGCACCTCCTGGACCAGCAGCGCCAGCAGGGTCAGCGCAGGCGCGACGACCGTGATCCACAGCGTCTGGATGAACCGCCGGTTGGCCTCGGTCCGTGGCATGGTCCGCCGCATGAACAGGTCCAGGCCGCCGATCACGCCGCCGTGGACCACCGAGACGAGCAGGAACGTACCGTACTCGGCGCGGAACACGTCGGCGCGGGCCAGCTGGCCGAGCACCACGTAGACCACGCCCCACAGCACGCCGATGCCCAGCAGCGCGCGGCTGCGGCCCCGCATACCCAGCTCGAGATCCCAGCGGTGCTGCAGGGACGCCAGCCGCTCCGCCTCCTCGGCGTCCTGTTGCCGCCGGAACGCTACCATGTCCCTCAGCTCGGTGTCCGGTCGCGGCATCTCCGCAAGCAACACCGAGGCGGTGTCGGCCGAGCCGCTGGCCAGCTCGTAGCGGATCCGTGCGCCCAGCAGCCGTTGCAGGGCTACGCTGGCCACGGGGTTGCCCTCCCACTCGCGCAGGGCCTGATCGATGCCGAACCGGCACTCGCCGTACAGGCCGTGCACGCGCATGGCCATGCTCAGCTCCTCCTCGCCGTCCTCCGGGCCCGCGCCCTCCTCGACCAGGTGACAGAACGCATGCACGCGCCCGACCGCCTCGCGGGCCAGGGCGGCGGACGCCCGGTGGCGCAGGAAGTCCTCCAGTGCGTCCCGGAACTCGGCCGCGTCGCGGTAGCGGTTGACCGGCTCCTCGGCCGTGGCGCGGTTGCCGATCGCGGCCAGCTCGCGGGGCACGTCCTCGCCGTGCACGTAGGGCGGCGACGAGCACGCCTGGTACAGGCGGTCCATCACGCTGTCGCCCTGGTGGCGGTGCTCGCCGGTCAGGATGGTGTGCAGGCAGCCCCCCAGCAGGTACACGTCCGTACGCTCGCCGATGGACACCCCGTCCGCGGCCACCATCTCCGGCGCGATGTACCCGGGCGTACCGGCCACGTGCGCGATCTGCGCGGCCGCTGGCAGCCCGAACGGGTTGTCCTCGATCCGGCTGACGGCCAGCCCCCAGTCCAGCAGGTAGACCTCGCCGTACTCGCCGACCATCACGTTGTCCGGTTTGATGTCGCGGTGGATCACACCGTGGCTGTGCGCGTACAGCACGGCGTTGCACACCTGTTGCAGCACGCGCAGGTGCCACTCCAGCGCGTCGCCCGCCACCGGCGCGGTCAGCTCCCGATCCGGCCCGGGCATGAACCGGGTCCACGGCACACCGTCCAGCCGCTTCATCACCAGCATCGGCTGACCGTCCACCGAGGCTCCGAGCAGGTGCACCGGCGGGATGTTGGGGTGCTCCAGACCGCCCAGCACGCGCGCCTCACGAACCAGGCCGAGCGCGGCTTGCTCGCTGTCGGAGCGCGCGACCTTCACCGCGACCTCGCGATCGAGGTGGCTCTGCCGCGCCGCTGAGATCACCCCCATGCCCCCCTCGCCGAGGACCGAGCCCATCTCGATCAGCGGAGCCTCGTCCGCATCACCGGGCGCCACCAGCGACGGCAGCTCCTGCAGGGTCCGGCGGATGCGCAGATCCGCTGGGCTGTCGGCCTCGTCGAGGGTGTCCACGTTCGCGGACCGCAGGGTCTCCATCGAGACCCCTGCCGACGCCAGGGTCGCGGCGAGATCCTCCTTGCCGGGCTTCGAAACGGTGCTCACCCAGGCGCCTCCTGCAGCCGCCCACCACGGTCGCGAGGATAGTCGATCCCTGGCCGATCCGCGCCTGGGCTGCAGGACGGGGGAACACAACGACCCTACCGCTCTCCGATCAACGGAGGTAGAAGACCCGCAGAGGGAAACACGAGGGAAGGACAGGATGAAATCCGCCGACTGGCCCTATGCGCTCGTCGGGCTGGCGGTGTTCATGTCGGTCACGGGATGGAGCTGCCCCGGGTGCAGCGAGGGGGGCACGTACTACCCCGGCGACGACGACACGGTCGCCGACGACGACACCGCGGACGACGACGACACGACCACCACGGAGGCCTGCCCCGCCGAGGTACAGGCCGAGATCGACATGCTGCAGGACTGGCAGTCCCTGGTGAGCTGCGCGGCCGTGTCCGTGGGCGCGGCCCCGGACGACACCCAGCACATCGCCGTGGACGTGCGCATGATGCTCGAGGGCACGCAGTTCGCCGCGGGCGAGCAGTACTCACTCCAGCTCGACGGGGTGGCCACCTGGCTGCACCTGCAGACCGGCGAGAACCTGCTGCACTACGACTGCAACGACGCGTTGTGGCTGGAGGAGATCGTCGCCCGCTCGTGGACCGCCACAGAGGGCATGGCGACCCTGCACGTCCGCCAGGTACACGACTGGGGCGCGGCTGACGCGGACCTCACGCTCGAGGGGATCGTGGTGGTGGAGGACGTCGCCCCGTTCAGCCGCTGCGAGCTGCCGGACGTGACCTGGGAGGAGCTGTCGGTGGGGTGGTACCCGGGCTGATCCCCGGCCGCCTCAGGCGCCGCCGCAGCCGTCGTCGTTCCCGTTCTCGTTGCACTCGATCTCGATGTCCACCGGCAGCGGGTTGGGTCCCGATCCCAGGTACACGGTCACCTCGCCGGACGCGGAGTAGGGATCGATCTCGGCCTCGATGTCCGGCACCGAAGCCACCATCACGGTCCACTCCCCCGCCTCCATGCCCTCGATCAGGATCGCGCTGTCGTCACACGGGAAGTCCTGTTGCGGCTGGTCCACGCCCTCGAGCGCGAGGTTGACGTACAGCGTGTCGATCCACGCCTCCTCGCACGTCGCCGCCCCGCCCACGTACCCGTCGAAGGTGTAGCTCAGCTCGATGCCGTACGTGTCGGCCACGGTGTCGTCATCGCCCGCGGTGTCGTCGTCCCCGGCCGCACTGTCATCGTCCCCGAGCACCGAGACCCACTCCTTGCATCCGCCGAGCGCCAGTCCCAGCGCCGCGATCACCGCCAGCCAGTTGAACTTCATTTGCTGCATCACGGAAATCTCCCCATGCACATGTCCCGAGTGTACCGCGAATCAACGCAGGTGCGGGGGCACGGAACGGAATCAGAGGAAAGGGGTCAGATCTGGGATTGTGTATTCTTTCTGGTCGACAATCCTCGCTCTGACCCCTATCCGACAACCCCCAACCGGTAGACTGCGGACATGGGCACCCCCCGTTCCGTGCAGTACCGAGATCTGGTCCTCGAAGCCCCGTACGAGATCTGCGTCGAACGCGCCCGGTACGTGACCGAGGCATGGCAACGGCACGACCGCGACCACCCGTCGCTGCGGGCGGCGCGCGCGTTCGAGCACGTGGCGCGCAACGTCACGGTCCAGATCCACCCCCTGGAGCGGCTGGCCGGACTGCAGACCAGCAAGCAGGTCGGCACGCCACTGCCCATCGAGCGGGGCGAGGCCAATGCCATCCTGAAGTTCGAGCTCGACGCGCTGCTGCAGCGGCCACAGCAGCCGTACCGTATCGATCCGGACGACCGCCGCGAGCTGGAGCAGGTCATCCTGCCGTGGTGGGAGGGCCGCACCGTGCGGGACCAGCGCAAGCGGGCCTGGGACGACAGCGGCCGGCACGTGGCCCCGTCCCTGTCGCCCACGGCCATGGTCGGCCGTCTGCGTAGCCTGGACCTGGCGCGGGTGGTGCGCATGGCGCGCGGGCCGGGATCGAAGCTGATCGATGGCCTGCGCGAGATGCGGGAGATCACCTACAACAACCCCGCCCTGGTCACCAACGTCTTCGACGTGCAGGGCCACATGGTGCTGGGCATCCGCAACGTGCTGCCCAAAGGGTTCGCCGGCCTGAGGAAGCGGGCCGAGGAGCGGCTCGCGCGCTGCCGCGCTGAGGACGACGACGACGGCATCGCCTTCTGCGAGGGCGTGATCATCAGCTGTGACGCCATCCGGGGGCTGGCGGGCCGCTACGCGGCCCTGGCCCGCGAACTGGCCGCCACCGCCCCCCCCGAACGCCGCGACGAGCTGCTCGCCATCGCCGACCGCTGCGATCACGTGCCGTTCCACCCGCCCCGCGACTTCCCCGAGGCCCTGCAAGCGCTGTGGTTCACCGAGCTCGGCGCGGTGCTGGCCCACGGCATGACCGGCATCTTCGCCACCGGCCGCGCCGACCAGTGGCTGTTCCCCTGGTACGCGCAGGACGTGGCCGCGGGCCGGCTGGACGAGGACGACGCGATCGAGTGGCTGTCCGAGCTGCTGGTCAAGCTGGGCTCCAACCTGCTGTTGCTGCCCACGGTGGGCAAGGCCACGGGCAGCGAGCTGGGCGCGGACTCCATGGCCGTGACCGTCGGCGGCGTGACCCGCGACGGTGCGGACGGCACCAACGAGCTGTCCTACCGCTTCCTCGACGCCGTGGGCCGGATCAAGGCCCTGGGCAACACCTTCTCCGTCCGCATCGCCGAGAACTCACCCGACGTATGGCTGGACGCCACGGCCCGCCTGCTGGGGCAGACCTCGGGCCCGGGCCTGTTCAACGACACCAAGGTGATCGAGTCGCTGGTCGGCTGCGGCTACAGCACCGAGGACGCTCGGGACTACGCGGTCATCGGCTGCGTGGAGCCCACCAGCGACGGCAACACCTTCGGCTGCACCTCGGGCAACGACATCTCCCTGGTCGGCGCCCTGGAGATGACCCTGCTGCGCGGCCGCCTGCGGGTGATCGGCCGGCACGTCGGCCCGGACACCGGCGACCCACGCGACTTCGAGGACTTCGAGCAGTTCATGACGGCGTTCCGCGAGCAGGCGCGCTTCCTCGTGGACCTGGTCGAGGCGGGCGTGGCCCAGAAGGACGCGGTCTACGCCGAGGGCTTCCACAACCCCTACGTGTCCGCCACCCTCGACGGCTGCATCGACAGCGCCCGGGACATGACCTGCGGCGGTGCGCGCCACGACTTCGCCTCCATCTCGGCCCGCGGACTGGGCACCACCGTCGACTCGCTGGCCGCCATCGAGACCGCGGTCTACGAGCGGGGCCGGTTCACCATGGCCGAGCTGCTCGCCGCCCTTGACCGCAACTTCCGCGGCCGCGAGCCGATGCGCCAGTACCTGCTCAACCGCTGCCCCAAGTACGGCGCGGACGACGACGCGGCCGACGCCATCGCCACGGAGGTGGCCGGTTTCTTCTGCCGCGAGGTGGCGTCGCGCACCTGCGCCCGTGGCGGGCCCTACCGGCCCGGGTTCTTCTCCTACGGCATGCACGTGCTCGAGGGCGGCCTGCTCGGCGCCACCCCGGACGGCCGCCGCGCCGGCGATCCCCTGTCCAACAGCCTGTCGCCGGTCAACGGCTCGGAACGAAACGGCCCCACCGGCGTGTTCAGGTCCGTGGCACGGATCGACGCCAGCCTGGCCTCCAACGGCTACGCCCTCAACATCAAGCTGATGCCGTCCCTGCTGGCCACGGCCCAGGGCCGCGAGACCTTCGCCGCCCTGCTCCGCGGCTACTTCGACGAGGGTGGGCTCGAGGTGCAGCCCAACGTGGTCGACGACGCCACCCTGCGGGACGCGCAGCAGCACCCCGAGCGCTACCGCGACCTGGTCGTGCGCGTGTCCGGCTACTCCGCCCTGTGGGTGGACCTGGGCCCGGCGATCCAGGCGGAGATCCTGAGCCGGACCGCTCACGGCAGGTGGTGAGATGGCCATCGAGGTCAGGCCATGGGTGGTCAGTACAGCAGGCTGAAGATGATGCCTGGCGCCACCGCGATCTCGCAGTAGCCGGCCGTGAACGACGCCTCCAGGGAGCCCGCGAAGCCCCCCTCCCACGCCTCGAGCAGGCCCTCGACCTCGCCGTGCAGCGCATCGTCGCCGTCCTCGGTCAGGGTCATCTGACCGGACGCCAGCAACCAGCGGTCCGTGGACGAGGCGAGCGCCCCGCTCACGTCACCCTCCGAGGCAGCGGCCTCGGATGCGGCCTCGAACGGGTTGACCAGGTACTCCACCAGGGTCAGGCCGAACGTGCCCTGCTCGCTGTTGATCAGGTAGTCGCCCGCCGCGATGTGCCCCTCGTCGTCCACGTTGTCGAAGGTCAGGTAGATCAACCCCGAGCCCGCGCCCATGTAGGGCTCCATCCGCTCGGCCTGCGCCAGGTAGTACTCCTCGGTCGACATGTCGCCGTTGTCGTCCTGCAAGTCCTCGAACGCCTGCAGATCATCCTGCACGGCCGCGCACCGCCGGCTGGCCGTGGACACCAGGATCGTCTCCACCCGGTCGTCCCCGTTGTCCAGCCGCACCCACAGGGCCGTGCCCACGCGGCCGAAATCGTCCAGCTCGTCGAGGTCGACCGCACCCGGCGCGCAGCCAGCTGCGGCACACGCGCACAGGAGGCCGATCACACCGACTCCACGCATGCTCATGGTCACCTCCCTCGTCCGCATCATCGCACAGGCGCCCGCCGCACGAGAGCCCCCGGCCCCGCCTCGAAGCGTCCACGCAGGCGCACCCGCTGGCCGCGCTGGAAACGCTCCCGCACGGCATCCGCGGGCTCGATCCGCATGCCGCGGTCACGAACCTCGAGGCGATCGCCAGGCTTCACCGGGTGTGTGAGCTCGACCACCACCGAGGCGCCGTCGCTGGCCACGACCTCCCCCACCTGGTCGCCGGACCCCTTGCGCAACGAGCCGTCGGGTACATAGGTCTCCGGCAGGTCCTGCTCCCCGGTGAGGAAGTGGGTCGACAGGGGCCGCGCCGACGCGCGCTCGAGCTCGACCAGATAGGCCTCCTTCGATCCCTCGAAGGAGGCGCTGTCGCCGGCGGCCAGCTGCTCGACGGCCTGCCTGTAGACGTCGACCACCGTTGCCACGTAGAGGGGCGAGCGCGTACGCCCCTCGATCTTCAGCGACGACACACCTGTCGCCACAAGCCGATCCAGGACCGGCAGCGCGCAGAGATCCCGCGCGTCGAAGAAGTAGGTCCCGCGCTCGTCCTGCTCGACCGGGTTCGCCTGCCCCGGGCGGCGCCGATCCTCGATGGCCCGATAGCCCCAGCGGCAGGCCTGGGCGCACTCACCGCGGCGGGTGTCCCGCCCCGCCCAGTACAGCGTGAGCAGGCAGCGCCCCGAGTACGCGATGCACACCGCGCCGTGGCAGAAGACCTCCAGCTCCCCGTCGGCGTGCCGGGCCAGCACGCCGAGCTGCTCCAGGCTGAGCTCCCGGGCGAGGATGATCCGATCGAGCCCCTGCGCGAACCAGAACCGCGCCGCGCCAGCGTTGGTCACGCTCGCCTGGGTGCTCAGGTGCAGCGCCAGCCGGGGCGCCACACGGCGCGCCATGCCGATCACGCCTGGATCGGCGACGATGACCGCGTCCGGCCCGAGCTGCTCCAGCATGCGCAGGGCGCGCTCGATCCCGTCGAGGTCGCTGTCGAAGGGCTGGATGTTCACCGTCACGTAGACGCGCCGCCCGCGCTCGTGCGCGTAGGAGAGCGCCCACTCCAGCTCGTCATCGTCGAAGTTACCCGCCTGGCTGCGCAACGAGAACTGCTTCAGGCCCAGGTAGACGGCGTCCGCACCGAAGTGCAGCGCGGTCCGCAGCTTCGCGGGCGTGCCCGCCGGGGCGAGGATCTCGGGGCGGCGCGGCGCACGGGTCATCGCGGGAGGGCGATCAGCTCAGCACCCGGCCCCGGGGTGCACCGCGCTGTCGTGGTCGTCGCAGTCCCACCCGCCCATGGGGTACAGCCCGCCGTTGTACGCGCCCGGCTGCCACCACTCCGGGTAGCTGTCCGCGTCCAGGTCGTACTCCCCGGCCCACGGGCCGCCGTAGGCGCCGACGTCGCTGGTGCCCACGTCCGGGTCGGTCAGGGACGGGTCGCCCGCGTCCACACACGGTGAAGCCGAGTCCAGGTGGTAGTCCCGCTCCAGCAGCACCGCGGCCGCGGGATCCAGGTACTGCGGATCGACCGAGACGTTGCCGCTCGTGCCGGTCGGATCGCTCATGCCCGCGTAGTCGTCCGGCTGGTTGCCCCACGCGTCCGTGTACGTGATCGTGGGTGTACCGCTGGCCAGCATCAGCCCGCCGCCCGCGGCCCCCTCGTTGCTGGTCAGCGCCACGTTGTTGAGCACCACCGTGGAGGACGACGCGTGGATCCCGCCCCCGTCCCCCGCCGCCTCGTTGCCGTCGATGGTCACGTTGCCCAGCTCCGCGTCCGCACCTTCGAGAGACAGCCCACCTCCCTCGAGCGTGGCCTCGTTACCCACGATCCGCAGGTTGGTGCCCTCGAACTCCGACTCCACCGCCCGGACCGCACCGCCGCCGGACAGGCTCTCGTTGCCCACCAGCTCCGAGTGCCGCACCTCGGCGGACGCCTGGTACAGGTAGATGCCCGCGCCGTAGCCCCACGCCTCGTTGGTGTGCACCGACGCGCTGTACATCGACACCGTGCCGCCGCTGACCGACACGCCGCCACCCGCACCGATCGTCTCGTTCTCCCAGATCTGCACCTGGTCGAAGTACGGATCCGAGTCCTCCACGTACACCCCGCCGCCGTTGAGTGCGCCGTTGCCCGCGAACTCCGTGTCGTACAGCCACGGCGTCGACCCCGCCATCACGGCCAGACCGCCGCCGTAGAGCCCGTTGTTGCCGTTGGCGGCCACGTCCTGCATCACCGGCGACGAGCTGTCCAGGTAGATGCCGCCGGTCATGGCCCCGTCGTTCTCGCACACCAGCACGTCGACCATCGAAGGCGAGCTGTTGAGCAGGTACATGCCGCCCCCGCTCCAGCCCGTGTTGTACGACGCGGTCACGTCGTCCATGGACCCGCTCACCGAGCTGAGACACAGTCCGGCCCCGTGCTCGCCCACGTTGCTCGACAGGGTCGAGTCGGTCATCACCAGCGAGGTCGCCGCGATGTACGCCCCGCCCCCGTGGCCGGTGGACGTGTTGCCCTCGGCCGTGAGGTCGTCGACGGTCAGGTTGCAGTTGTACGCGTGCAGGCCACCGCCGGTGTCGCCGGACACGTTGTCCAACAGCTGCACGTCCTGCAGGTCCGCCGTGGCCGTACCCAGGTACATGCCGCCGCCCTCGCCGCCCGCTGAATTATCCCGCACTCTGAGGTCCTGCATCGACAGGGCGGGCACGTTGTACGCGAAGATGCCGCCGCCCTGGTCCGACGCCTCGTTGCCGGTCACCTCCAGGTCGATCAGGGTGGGCATGGACGAGCTGATCACGATGCCGCCGCCGTCCGTGGCCGAGCCGTTCGTGATCGTGAACCCCTCGAGCACCGCGGTCGGCGACTCGTTGTTGAGGAACGACACCACCGAGCCCGCCCCGTTGCCGTCGATGATCGTCACCGGGCTGCCACCCGTGCCCAGCACGTGCACGTCCTTGCCCGTGTAGTCCACCAGCTCGGGGTACGTGCCCGGCGCCACGCAGATCAGCCAGCCGTCGTAGGCCGCGTCGATCGCATCCTGGATGGTCGCGTAGCTGGTCGGCACGTCCGCATCGCACAGCAGGGCCTGGGTGTCGTCGTCGTCGTCCATCGAGTCGTCGTCGCCTACCGAGTCGTCGTCATCGTCATCCCCGACCGAGTCG
>CAZXHG010000119.1:248-29887 GCA_964639985.1 uncultured Rickettsiales bacterium | reverse complement strand
AACGACGCCGACCTGAACAACGCCGACGACGACGACGACGGCATCACCTCGTGCGACGGCGACTGCGACGACGACGACGACACCGTCTACCCCAACGCGCCCGAGGTCTGCGACGGGCTGGACAACAACTGCAACGGCTCCATCCCGTCGGACGAGACCGACGACGACGGGGACGGCTTTGCCGAGTGCGAACACGACTGCGACGACACCGATGCCGCGGTGTACACCGGCGCGCCGGACATCTGCGATGCCCACCTGGACAACGACTGCGACGGCGTGACCGATCCGTCGGAGGCCGACAACGACCTGGACGGCGCATCCGAATGCGGCAACGACTGCGATGACACCGACCCCGCCCTGAACGTGGCCGACGACGACACGGACGGCTGGACCACCTGCGACGGTGACTGTGACGACGCCGAGCCCCTGGCCAATCCGGGCCAGACCGAGATCTGCGACGACTGGATCGACAACGACTGCGACGGCACGGCCGCGGACTGCGAGCTGGGCGGTGACATCCCGCTGTCCGGCGCGGACGCCAAGCTGACCGGCGAGTCCGTGGACGACAACGTGGGCTACAACGCCAACATGTGCGCGGCCGGCGACGTGAACGGCGACGGCTACGGCGACATCCTGGTGGGCACGGCGTACGACGACGACGGTGGCCCCAATGCGGGTGCCGTGTACCTGGTGCACGGCCCGATCCTGGGCGACGCGTCCCTGTCCACGGCCGACGCCAAGTTCATCGGCGAGGCCGAGGACGACCAGGCTGGCGTCACGGTGTCGGGCGGCACCGACCTGGACGACGACGGCTACGCCGACATCCTGATCGGGGCGCGCTACGCGGACCAGGACCACGTGGACCAGGGGATCAGCTACCTGTTCTACGGGCCGGTGAGTGGTACGGTGGACCTGTCCACGGCCGACGCCCGGTTGATCGGCGAGGAGGAAGACGACAGGGCGGACACGCCGAAGTTCGCGGGAGACTTCAACCTCGACGGCGTGCCCGACATCCTCGTGGGCGCGTACCGCAACGACGAGGGAGCGGTGGACGCGGGCGCGGGGTACCTGGTGCACGGGCCAGTGTACGGTGACTACGACCTGTCCAGTGCGGACGCCAAGTTCGTGGGCGACGACGATGGCGGGTTCCTGGGCATCTCGGTGTCCGGCAACGGCGACGTCAACGGCGACGGCTACCCCGACGTGCTGCTCGGCGCGTACAACCACGACGAGGACGTGAACAACGACGGGGCCGCGTTCCTGGTGTACGGGCCGGTCAGCGGATCGGTGGACATGGCGGTCGCGGATGCCCGGCTGATCGGCGAGGCCGAGGACGACCAGGCCGGCTACCCGGTGTCGATCGACGGGGACGTGAACGGCGACGGCAACGCCGACGTGCTGGTGGGCGCGTGGGGCAACGACCGGGGCGGGGACGAGTCAGGGGCAGCGTACCTGTTCTTCGGGCCGATCTACGGCACGCTCGATCTGGGTACGGCCGACGCGATCCTGGTCGGCGAGGGGGACGACTACTGGACCAGCAAGTCCGGCACCCTGTCCCCGGACGTCAACGGCGACGGCCTGGACGACATCCTGCTGGGCGCAGCCTGCCACCCCACCGAGAACAACCACGAGCGGGTCAACTACCTGGTGTACGGCCCGGTCAGCGGCATCTTCGACCTGGCCGGCGCCGACGCCCGCTTCGTGGGTGAGAGCCCGGCCAACCGGTCCGGGTGGGTCAACTACGCCGGCGACCTGGACGGAGACGGGTACATGGACCTGCTGCTGGGGGACAACCGCGACGATGAGGGCGCAAGCAACGCGGGCGCGGTGTACGTGGTGTACGGGGGTGGATGGTAGGGAGCCTCGCCCAGGCCGTGCTGTCGTCGCCGGCGAGGCACCACGAGACCCGGATCACTGACCGCGGCTCGCGCAGCGAGCCACAGCCCATTCATCCGGCCGCCATCCGGGCCGGCACTTCGATCGTGTTCGCGTGGGACACTCGCCAAGTCACTCCCCTGTCGCGCAGACCCAGCCTTCCTTCACGGCGGCCGCCCTCGCCATCAAACGCTTCATCCCGTTGTTGCTGTCGCCCGGGACCGGCTCGTCGATCCAGTGCCAGGCCTGGGCGCTGCCGATCAACAGGACCTGCTCGCTGGCACCGTCGGGGCAATCGATGACGTCACTGCTCTGGGTCACGGCCGCGCCGAAGGATTCCCTCCAGGCCAGGCACTCCTCGGACGTGAGCACGTCGCTCGCGCCGCTGCTGTTGGACCGGAAGATGGCCAGGCAGGGGGGTTCGTTGCAGTCGAATCCGAGCAAATCCAGGTCGGGTTCGCACTCCTCCATGGCCTGGCGGACCTGCTCCTCGAACCCGCCGGGAGCGAGGGCTTCGGGTACGTATGGATTCCAAGAAGGCGCGACCCCCTCGTCACCGCCCTCGTCGTGCTTCGACTCGAAGAACCACTCGTCGGCCTTGCGCCGCTCCGCGGCCCTTCGCCGATAGAAGGCCGCATCGCGCTCGTTCCAGGATCGTCGTCCAGCTGTCGAAACGCGAGTGTTGCCCGACCGGCCGTCGTTGTCGGGGCCAATCCCAGGTTCTTCGCCGTATTCCGCAGTCCCGGCCACCTCATCGAAGGCCCCCGGTCTTGCGTCCGCCGACTCGTGAGGGTCCGTCGCTTCCGACGCCGGCCACAGCACGCGCGCCAGTACGATCCCGAGGAGCACGCCTGCGACGCACCAGAGCACGCTTCTGCCGGCCTCACTCATCATGCCTCCCTCGCTTGGATCAGCCACGTTGCGAATTATCTCTTCGCCCCGATCGCCATCGCCCGGGCTGTGAAGCGACGTTCAGGCCGTGAAGAGCTGAGCGGCCGGGGTGTGCGTGGATTCGGGCGGGGACATCGACGGCGACGGCCACGGTGACCTGCTCATCGGAGCGTACGGCCACGACGACTACACGACCGACACAGGCGCGGGGTACGTGATCTACGGCCCGGCGTACGGCACCATCGACCTGACTGCCGCGGACGCCAAGCTGATCGGCGAGGCCTACGACGACGAGGCCGGCTGGGACTTCACGGGCGGGGGCGACGTCAACGGCGACGGGTACGACGACGTCCTGATCGCCAGCCGGCAACACGACGCCGGCGGGACCGAAGCGGGCGCGTCGTACGTGCTGCACGGACCGCTGTACGGCGACATCAACCTGTCCACCGCGGACGCCAAGCTGGTGGGCGAGACGAGCTACGATTACTCCGGGTACGCCCTGTCCATGGGCGACGTGGACGGCAACGGCCACGACGACCTCGTGATCGGCTCGCCGTGGCACGACGAGGGTGGGACGATGTCCGGATCGGTCTACGTGGTGTACGGGCCGGTCACCGGCACGGTGGACCTTTCCGTGGCAGATGCCGAGCTGGTCGGAGAAGCGGCGGAGGACATGGCCGGAATCGAGCTCAGCGCGACGGCCGACGTGGACGGCGACGGCAACCGCGACCTGCTGATCGCCGCCGCCCGTCACGGCACCGGCGGATTCGAAGCCGGGGCGGCGTACGTGTTCTACACCAGCATGCTGCCCTGAACTCCGATCCGGCCGTGGTATCCTCGGACCCCGACCAGGGGGGCTGTATGCACGCCGCGAAGACCACCCACACGATGCCGTTCGCCGCCCTCGCGACGCTCGTGCTGCTCCTCGGCTGCACTGACGTCAGCATCACCGAATCCGACAACGACGCGGACGGCTGGACCCAGGAGGAAGGCGACTGCAACGACCAGGACGCCACCATCCACCCCGCCGCCACCGAGGTCTGCAACGGCACGGACGACAACTGTGATGGCGTGGTCGACGAGGGCTTCGACGCCGACGGCGACGGCCACACCACCTGCGGCGCCGACGGCGAGCCCGGCACCCCGGACGACGACTGCGACGACTCCGACGCGGACATCAACCCCACGGTCGGCGAGGTCGTCTGCGACGATGTCGACAACGACTGCGACCCCGCCACCTCCGACACCCCGGACGACGACGGCGACAGCGCGGACGTCTGCATGGACTGCGACGACAGCGACGCCGCGCTCAACCTCGACGACACGGACGGGGACGGCGCCACCTCCTGCGACGGCGACTGCAACGACCTCGACTCCGCATTCAGCCTCGAGGATCTCGACGGAGACGGCTGGACCACCTGCGACGGCGACTGCGACGACGACGCGACCCTCCACCTCGACGACGCGGACGGCGACGGCTTCGACACCTGCAACGGCGACTGCGACGACACCGAGTCCGCGGTGTACGACGGCGCGCCCGACGTGTGCGACGACCACCTGGACAACGACTGCGACGGTCTGACCGATCCGTCCGAGGCCGACGACGACGGCGACGGCTGGACCGAGTGCGACGGGGACTGCGACGACGCCGAGGTGTTGACCTGCCCGGACGGGATCGAAGTGGGCGCAGACCTCGTGGACAACGACTGCGACGGCATCGTGGACGACGACCGCTTCGTGCAGGTGTCCGCGGGCCGCAAGTTCGCCTGCGGGCTCACCCTGTCGGGCACACTCGAATGCTGGGGCATGAACGAGGCGGACTACGACTACACCACCTGGATCGGCCACGCCACGCCTCCGGCTGGTGACACGTACTTGGCCGTGGCCACTGGCTACCAGTACGCCTGCGCCCTGCGCACGGACGGCGGACTGGACTGCTGGGGGTCGAACTGGGGCTTGGGACCTGCAGGACTGGTACGGCCAGGCCGAGGCGCCGGCTGGGCCGTTCGTACAGGTCTCCACCGGCTACTACCACACATGTGCGGTGCGCACGGACCAGACCGTGCACTGCTGGGGGCTGGACGCGGACGGTCAATCGTCTCCGCCGGCCGGCTCGTTCGTACAGACGACCGCTGGCCACAAGCACAGCTGCGGGCTGATGACCGACGGCACGCTGGACTGCTGGGGGTCGGACACCAGCTCGCCGGGAAACGTGTGGTACGGCCAGTCGAGTCCTCCGGCGGGCACGTACACGGAAGTCACGGCCGGGTACAACCACGGCTGCGCGCTGGCCGCGGACGAGTCGGTGAGCTGCTGGGGCAGCGACCTCACCGGTCACGAGGGCCCGGGCTGGACCGGGCAGGCCACGCCGCCGGCGGGCTCCTACGTGCAGGTGGTGGGGGGCGGCTCGTTCAGCTGCGCCCTGGACGTGGACGACCGCATCACGTGCTGGGGTGACAATACCTACGGGCAGCTGGACGTGCCCTGACGGCCCGCGCAGCGGAAACCGTCAATCGTCGACGTCTGTCCCTTTTTCAGCTGCAGTCCCCTCCACCCCAGCAGTAGAACGTCGATCCGAGTGCATACCCGTAGGTCCCGGCTCCGGTGTCGATGTCGAACGGGCTGTTCTCGGTGAAGCCGATGCCCCAGTCCGTGTTGCTGCTGTACAGGGTGGAGTCGTCGCCCAGGTAGACGCCCCCCTCCGGGTTGCTCGTCACCGCGCCGCCGGTGATGACGATGTCCACGCGGGTGATGCCCCAGCGATCGCCGATGGCCACGCCGGTGTTGAACTCCATCACCGTGTCCTCGAACGTCGCGGTCCTGTTCATGCCCGAGGTGGACAGGCCGAGCACGCCCCCGTCGTCGGCGTCGTTGTTCAGGAAGTGGCTGTTCGAGACCTGCAGGTCCAGGTCGGCCCGGCCGGTGGAGGCCAGCGCGCCACCCCCCTCCACGGCCACGTTCCCGTCGAATTCGCTGTCCGTGATGACGAACGTCAGCGGGTCGTCTCCGATCCCGGCGATGGCTCCCCCCTGGTCGGATGCGTTGTCCTCGAACGTGCAGCCGCTCACCTCCAGCAGGTCGGACCCGTGCGTTCCCACCACGATCGCCCCTCCCTGGTAGACGGAGGTGTTCTCCCGGAACGTCGATTCGACGACCTGCAGGGTGTCTGGATCCCAGCCCGCGACCTCGATCGCGCCCCCGTCGATCCCGGCCTGGTTGCCCTCGAACTCCGAGTTCGAGATCGAGGCGGTGATCGTCCCGTTGCCCGCCAGCGAGATGGCGCCGCCGTTGTACCCGGCGAGGTTGTCCGCGAACCGGCAGTCCTCCACCACCAACTCGACCGCCCCGGCGCCGCCGGTCGCGTACACCGCGCCTCCGGACGAGCCCGCGTTGGCCGTGGCCACGTTGTCCTCGAACACGCAGCGGATCAGCGTCAGCGCCGCCCCCTCGGACCAGATCCCCCCGCCGTGGGACTGGGCGAGGCCGCGGTAGATGGTCAGATCCTGCAGCGTGACCACGGACTCCGTCCCCGTGCGCACCGGCACCTGCGTACCCAGACCGTCGAGCACGGTATCGCTGGCGTCGCCGGACCAGCCCGCCAGGGTGAGGGTCATGGCGCCCGGGAGCTGGAGGGGCTCCACGTGCACCCCCGGACACACGTACACGGTCTCCCCATCGGCCGCCGCACCGAGGGCGTGGCTGATGAAATCGTACTCCTGGCCGTCGAGCACGGCTGCCAGCGGCGGCAGGCCGTCGCCGTCGCAATCGGAGTCCTCGCCGTCGCACAGTGTCTCCTCCGCGCCCGGGTACACCGTGGGGTCGTCGTCCTGGCAATCCCCCTCGTCCACGGTCCAGCCATCGCCGTCGAGGTCGTCCACGGCCGCGCTGTCGTCGTCGGCCGAGTCGTCGTCCAGCGCGGAGGTGTCGTCGTCACCGCTGTCGTCGTCGGTGTCGTCGTCCGCCGGGTCCAGCAGTACGTCGCGCTCCGGGCAGGACAGGGCGAGGCCAGCCCAGAGCAACACCAGTACTACGAGGACGTGGCGCGCGCGCATGGACGACTCCCCTCTTTCACCACCGTAGACGACGGGATGACGAAACAGGGGACCGGCTGGGGCGATACGCTCGCCCTGCCCTACCAGTACAACCCGGCCTCGGCCAGCTGCTGCAGCACGATCGACGTGCGGCTCTCGGTCCCGTCGAGGCCCAGGAAGAAGTGGTCGAGGGGATCGTCATGGAAGCCCCGCGGCGGGTCGAAGGTGAGCTCGGCCTGCTGGGCGGCGGGCACCTCCTCCAGCGGGACGGTCGCGTCGTCGTCGTCCGCGGCGTCGTCGTTCGCGGTGTCGTCGTCCACGGGCGCCGGGTCGTCGTCGCTGACGGCCAGCTGTCCGCCGTTGCAGCCGCACGCCAACGCCAGGGCCAGAGCGAAGATGGCCGCGTGTCTCGTCATTCGCGTCCCAATGGGTCGCGGACATCTTAGCAAGCTCGCTTGCCGTGGACGCGGTCGAGCCTTCGTGGGAGATTTCCACCGTTGCCCGGGCCGGCGGGTCTGATAGTGTCTCGAAGGACGCACGAGAGGGAGGCCCTGCCATGACGATTCGACATCTACCTGGGTTCGTGATCGCCGTACTGGGCCTGTTCACGATGATGGGCTGTCCCACGGACCGCATCTGCGACCCCGGCGCGACCCAGGCCTGCGTCTGCCCCGACGGCTCGGACGGCTCCCAGGTCTGTGCGCCGGATGGCTCGGCCTGGGACGACTGTACCTGCATCGGTGGAGACGACGACACCACGTCCGACGACGACCAAGCTGCCGACTACGCCCCCACCGCCGCCGACGACGACGACTCCACGACCGACGACGACGACACCACCGCTGGCGACGACGACGACACCACGTCCGACGACGACGATGATGACGACACCGGACCCACGGACGCGGACGGTGACGGGTACGACGAGACCGAGGACTGCGACGACGGCGACGCCACCGTCCACCCCGGCGCCGACGAGGTCCCGTATGACGGTATCGACCAGGACTGCGACGGCGCAGACCTGGTCGACGTCGACGGGGACGGCTACGAGGCCACGGTCACCGGAGGCGATGACTGCGACGACGAGGACGCGGATGTGCACCCTGGCGCCGCGGAGAGCGCCTGTGACGACACGGACAACGACTGCGACGGCCTGCTCCACGACGAGGAAGTGGACGACGACGGCGACGGCCTCACCGAGTGCGACGGGGACTGCGACGACACATCGGCCGCGGTGCACCCGGGAGCCAGCGAGGTATGCGACGGGCTGGACACGGACTGCACGGGCTCGGCTGGCGAGGACGAGGTCGACATCGACGGCGACACGGTCATGGTGTGCGACGGCGACTGCGACGATACGGACGCGACCACGTTCCCGGGCGCGGCCGAGGCGTGCGACGGCGTGGACAACGACTGCGACGGTTCGCCGGACGCCACCGAGGTCGACGACGACGCCGACGGCTACCGCGTGTGTGACGGGGATTGTGACGACTCCGACGCGGACGCCTTCCCGGGCGCCGCCGAGCAGTGCAACGGTGCGGACGACGACTGCGACGGGGTGGTCCCGGCGGACGAGGCCGACTCGGACATCGACGGTTTCGCCGGCTGCGCCGGGGACTGTGACGACTCCAACCCGCTCGCCAGTCCGGCGATCACCGAGATGTGCGACGGCATCGACAACGACTGCAACGGCACCGTGGACGACGAGGATGCGTTCGGCTGCGACGAGTTGTATCCGGACCTGGACGGGGACGGGTACGGCGACGCGGCCGACGAGCTCTGCCTGTGCGACGCGGTCTACCCCTACACGGCCACCACCGGAGGGGACTGTGACGACGGCAATCCGTGGGTCCATCCAGGCGCCAGCGAGAGTTGCAACGGCGTCGACGACGACTGCGACGGCGTCCTGCCCGCGGACGAGGCAGATGCCGACGCCGATGGCCAGCGGACCTGCGACGGCGACTGCGACGACGCGGATCCTGCGGTCTACGTGTGGGCGCCGGAGCTCTGCGACGGCGTCGACAACGACTGCAACGGCGTGCTGCCCACGGACGAGCTGGACGATGACGGCGACGGGTGGTGGACGTGCAGCGGGGATTGCGACGATGCGGACCCATCCGCATACCCCGGCGCCACCGAGGCGTGCGACGGGATCGACAACGACTGCGACGGCGGGATCCCCACGGACGAGGTGGACGGCGACGCCGACGGCTGGATGCTGTGCGACGGCGACTGCGACGACGGGGACGCGACCCGCAACCCGGGGGAGATCGAGGAATGCGACGACGGCGTGGACAACGACTGCGACGGGTATGCGGACGGGGCCGACGCGTACTGCCAGGGCCCCCCGGACAACGACCTGGACGGCTGGGACGAGACCCTGGACTGCGACGACGGCGACCCCGACCTCAACCTCGACGATGTGGATGGCGACGGGTACTCCACCTGCGACGACGACTGCGACGACGACGAGGCCGCTGTGTTCCCCGGCAATGCCGAGGACTGCGCCGACGGGCTGGACAACGACTGTGACGGCGACCTCGACGGCGACGACGGCGACTGCAGCAGCGACCTGGTGTTCGACTCGGTCTCCGTGGGTGGCGCTGGGGCGTGGGGCCACATGTACCGACACCACAGCTGCGGTGTGCTCGACGACGGCACCGTGACCTGCTGGGGCTACGACGCCGACTGGCGATCCACGCCCCCGGACGGCACCTTCGAGGCGGTCTCCAACGGTGGCTTCCACTCCTGCGGGCTGGCTACCGACGGGACCCTGGAGTGCTGGGGCTACGACTCCCAGGGTCAGGCCGCGCCGCCGACCGGAACCTTCGACCAGGTCTCGTCCGGCTACGTGCACACCTGCGGCTTGCGGGCCGACCAGACCGTGGAATGCTGGGGCAATGACGACTACGGCCAGTCCAGCCCACCCGGTGGCGGATTCGAGCAGATCAGTGCGGGCGGCTACCACACCTGCGGGGTGACCACATCCGGTCAGATCGACTGCTGGGGGAGTGACGCCGGGGGCCAGGCCTCGCCGCCCTCGGGCACGTTCGTCCGCGTGTCTGCCGGGTGGAACCACAGCTGCGGTATACGCGACGACGGCTCGCTGGAGTGCTGGGGCCTCGACGACGAGGGCCAGGCCACGCCGCCGACGTTCGACACGTGGATCGACGTGGCGGCCGGGTATCGCCACTCCTGCGCGATCCGGACGGACGGATACGCGGCGTGCTGGGGCTACGACAACTACGGCGAGTCCAGCCCGCCCGCCGGCGACTACGTGTCGGTCGAAGCGGCGTTCGCGCACTCGTGCGCCCTGGAGAGCGACGGCACGGTGACCTGCTGGGGTCGCAACGACTACGACGCCTCCGAGCCGCCCTCGGAACTCGAGACAGGTACCGGGCTGGACTGGTCGTCCGTGACCGTGGGCGGGGGCGGCGCCTTCAACTACGGCTACATCGATTTCACCTGCGGGCTCCGGGACGACGACACGGCCGTCTGCTGGGGGTACGACGCCCACGGACAGGCCACGCCGCCGGACGAGGCATTCGCACAGGTCTCGGCCGGCGGGTGGCACGCCTGCGGACTCCTGTTCGACGGCACGGTCGAGTGCTGGGGCTATGACTCCCAGGGCCAGGTGACCGCGCCGGCCGGAGCGTTCACCGAGGTCGAGGCGGGGTATGTGTTCTCCTGCGGATTGCTCACCGACCAGACCGTGGAGTGCTGGGGGAGCGATGCGTACGGCGAGGGTTCGCCACCAGCCAGCACGTTCGAGACGATCAGCACGGGCCAGTGGCACGCGTGCGGCGTGACCGTGGCCGGTGACGTCGAGTGCTGGGGGTCGGACAGCTACGGCCAGGCTTCGCCGCCCACGGGCGATTTCGTGGACGTGGCCGCGGGGGACTACCACACGTGCGGGGTGCACAGCGACGGATCACTGGCATGCTGGGGGCTGGACGACGAGGGGCAGTCCACACCGCCGACCTTCGACACCTGGGTCTCGGTGACGGCAGGCAACACCAACTCGTGCGCGCTCCGCGACGACGGCACCGCGGTCTGCTGGGGCGACGACAGCTACGAGATCAGCAGTCCTCCCGCAGGTGACTACGTCCAGATCGACACGGCCATGGCGCATTCGTGTGGCGTGCTGAGCGACGACTCGATGGTGTGCTGGGGACGCAACGACTACGACACGTCCGAGCCGCCGCAAGCCGACCCGGTGGCGTTGGGCTTGACGTGGTCCGCGACAGCCGTCGGCAGCTCCGGCGGGTACAGCAGCGACTACCTGGAGCACAGCTGCGGGCTCGACGACGACGGGGCACTGCACTGCTGGGGGTACGACGCGCACTGGGAGTCGACACCGCCCGAGGGGACCTTCGTGCAGATGTCCTCCGGCTCCTGGCACGGCTGTGCAGTGGCCACGGACGGCACGGTCGAGTGCTGGGGCTACGACTCCCAGGGCCAGGCCAGCCCGCCGACCGGGACGTTCGAGCAGGTGGCCTGCGGGTACGTGTTCACCTGTGGCCTGAGGACGGACCAGACCCTCGAATGCTGGGGCAGCGACGTGTACGGCGAGGGGACGCCGCCGGCCGGCAACTTCGAATGGGTCACGGCGGGCATGTACCACGCTTGTGCGCTGGACACGTCCGGCAACGTGGTGTGCTGGGGCACGAACGGCGACGGCCAGGCCTCCCCGCCGGGCGGCAGCTTCGACCGCGTGGACGCAGGCTGGTACCACACCTGCGGGGTGCTGTCGGGTGGTTCCCTCGAATGCTGGGGGAACGACGACTACGGCCAGGCGACGCATCCGACCTTCGATACCTGGGAGGAAATCGCCGCCGGTCAGCAGCACACCTGCGCGATCCGCACCAGCGGCGACGTGGTCTGCTGGGGCAGCGACGACTACGGCGAGGCCACACCGCCGGCGGGAGACTTCGTGGCCCTCGACGCCACGGTCAAGCACACATGCGGTCTGCTGTCGGACGGCAGCATCGAGTGCTGGGGCCGCAACGACTACGATGCGTCCGAGCCGCCGCTGTAGCCCACGACGCCGCCAGAGGGGCGATCCCCACCCCGCTCACGAACGGTCGGCCACCCTCGACACGCCAGGGATCCCCCTTTCGTGCCGGTTGCGGTTCCCTCCACGGCCAGCGGGCCCGCACTGCAGCGAACACGGCCATACGACGCTGTCGCATGATGCTCGAAGCAGAACCAATCGCATGCCGCAGGGGAACCATGAGCGGCACCATTTCCGACCGCCACTTCCTCATCTGGCTGGCCCTGTGCTGCCTGGCCGTCGCCCTCACCGGCTGTCCCACGTTCGCCACGGGATGGCCAGCGACAGGCCGAAGTCGAGGGTGGGCCAGACGTAGACGTCGTGGTCGTTGGCGAAGCCCTGGCAACCGATACCGAGGTTGAAGGCCACGCCCCAGCGATGGGGATACATGTCGATGCCCAGGCTGTACTGCCACCAGACCGTGGGCGGGGCCAGGTAGGCGACGGTCGCCTGGATCCGCGCGCGCTGGTACAGCGCGAGCTCGTTGTGCACGTGGTGGGCCATGCCCACGCCGAGGTAGCCGCCCGCGGCCACGCGCTGGTGCCAGGGAGGACCGATGCGGTCCCACCAGCGGTCCTCGTCCGAGCTCGGCTCCCAGTTCTCGCCCCCGACACCGATCCCGCCCCCGCCGGACAGGCCGAACACCGGTCCGAGCCGGTCCTGCGGACGGCGCCAGACCGTCCGACGCACCCCCAGGTGCCCCAGGACCCACTGCACGCCCACAGTGGCTCCGGTCTCCAGGTGGTGGTCCGCCCCCAGCGGGATGTCGAATCCACCGTGGCCGTACGTGGTGAATCGCTCGTTGAGCAGGGCGTAGCTGGGAGCCGAGTAGTGGAAGTCGCCCTGGTCCGGGGCCAGCCGGCCGGAAGCACCGGAGATGTCGGTTCGCGCGGGCGGAGAGAACCGGGGCGGGATACAGCCGACGGCGAGCACACACGCGAGCAGGATCGGGACGAGATCCGGCCCACGACGGTCGAGCATCCACTCTCACTTCCCGGGTGCACGGGCCGGACCCCGCGGCCTCATGGGCCTCCGTACCGGGAGGGGCGCCCGTCCTTGCGAGACGTACCGCGCGTTGCGCAGCACCGAGTCCAGCCGCTGCTGCCGGATCGGGTCGTGGTTGCAGCCGAAGTAGTACTGCTCGAAGAAGATCGCGTCCTGCTCGATCCGCGCCAGCTTCTGCGGCCGCTGGCCAGCCAGCCAGCGGTCGAGCACCGGTTCGAACCGGGTGAACTCGATCTCCGGGACCAGCGTCTCCATCCGGTCGGCCAGGGCCACGTCGTAGCGGTAGAAGTGCCAGCGGTTGCGGTTCTTGCGCGCGCCGATGTCCACCTCGGTGGTCTTGCGCCACCGCTTGGGGTGGTACCGAGACGACCGCACCAGCTGCACGTCCCGCTCGTCCAGATAGCTCTGGGGCGGCCACTTCTCGTGGCCCGGCTTGCCCCGCTTCTCCAGCTCGGTCCGCGCCACCCGTGCGTCGGTGAGGCCACGCAGGTCGACCACCTCCAGCCGCGAGTAGTAGCCGATCATGCCGATGCCGGTGGTGGCCAGCACCGGCTCGATGCCCCGCTGCTGCAGGTAGCGGCCGAGGTTGTTGCCACCCCGCCAGTTGTGGTGCTTGACCTCCACCCGTGGGAACCAGTGGCGGAGCTGGTGGTTGCCCGACTCGTCGCCGATGTACCACGAGTTGTTGTTGGTCCCCTGCTCCAGCAGGCGCACGCCACCCACCGTGGCCATCAGCGCCCCCGCGACCACGGCGCCCTTCCAGGCGCGCGCCGACCGGAGCTGCTCCAGGCCTCGTCGGGCCAGCAGCAGCCACAGCGGCAACGTCACCAGGTAGAACCGGCCGACCATGAAGTCGCCGCCGACCTTGGCCACGTACAGGTTGTACAGGGGCAGGGCGACCACGGCGAAGACCTTGAGCGCGCGGTGCGCGGGCGAGGTCGCCCGCGGGAGGAACCCGACCAGCGCAAGGGGTGCGATCAGCCACAGGTGGGCGCTCAGCAGGAACGACAGGGCGTAGATCCCACCCTGGTTGAAGTACGCCTCGCCCGCGGACTTGGCGTGGAAGGTGTTGGGCAGGATCGCGCCGTAGTACTGCAGCTTCCAGACCAGGTAGGCGGCGTAGGGCAGGAAGGTCGCGGCATACGCCCCGGCGCCCGCCAGTCGCTGCCGGGACAGCAGGCTCGCGCGGTCGGGCCGGATGGGCTCGAGCGACACGATGGCGATCCCACCGGCGAGCCAGAACAGCCCGTGGTCCGGGCGACACAGGGTTCCCGCGATGAACCACAGGCCAGCAGCTGCCGCCCTGGTGCGGGCATGGCCGGACATCAGCGACCGCACGCCGAGCAAGGTGCACAGGGTGGCGAAGGCGGTCTCCAGGCCGGTGGTCGCGTACTCGGTGGTGGTGTTGTGCAGGGCGAACAGCACGGTGGCGAACGGCAGCCCGACCCCGAACAGGCGCCGCTCCACGCCGGCGAACACCAGCACGCAGCCCACGTACGACAGCAGGCACCCGAACAGGGCCACGAGCGGCATCTCCACCCCGGTGATCCAGGTAGCCGCGGCCAGGATCATCACCCACAGGAAGTTGGTGTACCCCTCCACGCGCTCGCCCACGTTCCACACCAGGCCGTGGCCCTCCAGCAGGTTGGCCGCGTAGCGGAAGGAGATGTAGGCGTCGTCGAACACGGAGGCATGGCCTACGGCGAGGCAGGTGCCGGCGACCAGGGCCGCGGCCACGATCGCCCGCACCGGCCAGGGGCTGCTGGCTGGCCTCCCACCTCGCCGGTGCTCGAGGGTCCTCGCGACCGCATACGCGCCCGCCCCGGCAGCGGCGGCCAGCCCGATGAACACGGCCTCCTCGGCCAGCAGATCGACGTAGCGAGCGAACATCTCGCCAGCCCACTCCACCCGGTCGGGGCCGCTCATGGTCCTGCACCCGCTGCTGTGGCGGTCGTCCGTCGTTCAGGTACTGGCCTCCGCTGATCCGGGTGGCCGGTCGCGGCGATGCACTGCAAGCCCCTTGCTGATCGCACGGAATTCCCCCGTCTCGTGCGACCGTATCAACGGGATCTCGAAGCCCAGCGGGCAGGGAACTGCCTGCAATACCCACTCGACCACGAACAACTCAACAATTCATGAACGTCCCTTTTTCACCCGGGGCGCAGTGCAGCGATCAGGGCCGCTGGACAACTCAACAATTCATGAACGTCCCCTTGTCCCCGTCCCCTTGTCCCTCACGCCGTGGCCCCCGGCCCGACTCGCCCTCGCGCGAGGCTACCCACGTCGCAGTCGGCGCACGCGGACAGCCCTCCCAGGCCCATGACCAGGATCAGGAGCAAGAGGCCCTCGCGTCTCATGGCTCGCATGGAACTCGCCACCCGTGCTGTCCGATCGATACCCCGACCACCAGTCGGGCGCTCACGGGCTGCCAGATGTAGTCCGATTCGAGCTTCAGCGGACCCCGCTTGGCCAGGCCCACGGCTGGATCGATCACGAAACCGACGAGAGGGCCGATGCGGATCCGCAGGGCCACTCCAACCTGTAGCGTCGGCGATATCCGGCAAATGGCGTACTCGGTGTCGGCCGCACAGTCGTTGTTCTTGTCCGAGCTGCGGCGTTGCAAACCCAGGAACAGACGGGGCTGGAGGAGGGTGTCTGGCCCCAGTGCGATGGAGACCGCCGGACCGGTCAACACGTCGGTCTGCGCCATGTCCCAGAATCCGATGGCCCGGTCGATGATCACGTGGGTGACCTCGAATCCCCAGCTGAACCGGCCATCGCCCACGAACACACGGCCCGACGGGCCGACGAGTACGACGACCCTCTCGAACCCCGTGCCGTAGAAGATATCCCTCGCGCCGGCCAGCGCGATGGCTCCGCCGAGGTCGACGTGCAGTGCCACCGGCGGCCTCCCGGACGGAACGGAGCCGGTGTCGACTTCGTCGGTGGTGTCGGCCCTGGCTGATGGGGGATGCGACAGGGCAAGGCAGGTGGCCACGAGTCCAATGGCCAGCAGGGCCACGCCAGGACCTCGAATGAGCATCGAACGTTTCCCCTCCGTGGCGCCCAGTCTATCAGCGCAATCCTGCTGCCTCCCGTCGACTCACTCATGAACTCATGAATGTCCCTTTCTCTCCCCGGCCATCTGCTACCCTCGCCCCGGGGACACCCCGGGAAGCGAGGGACGAGGATGAGGATCTGCGTACCACTGTTGATCGCGTGTCTGTGCGTGCCTCTGGCGACCCCACGCGCGGGCGAACTGGGCAAGGCCGAGCAGGCGTTGTGGGACTTGGAGCTGGCGTACTGGGAGGCGCTGGCGGCGCGGGACATCGAGGCGTACATGGGGTTCTGGGATCCGGATGCGGTGACGTGGCCGGCCTCGTTCCACATGCCGCCGTCCATGGACGAGGCGCGGGACAACCTGGCGCAGTTCCTCTCCGGGGTGGACGAGGGGTACCTGGACTACGAGGTCGTACGGGTGTCCGTGCAGGTGGACGGTCCGCAGGGCGTGGCCGTCTACCACGTGCCGGCCACCATCCGGTACACAGACGGCCAGGAGGCGGCGTACCACGACCGCTTCATGCACGTGTGGCGCAAGCACAAGGGCGAGTGGCGGATCGTGGCGGGCATGAACGCGCCGGTGCCGCGGCCGCCGCCGGTGGACGCCGGGGGTGTGCTGGACGAGGCGCGGGCGCTCACGGCCGAGGGCCGCTACGCCGAGGCCCTGGAGGCCCACGTCTGGTTCTTCGAGCACGCCCTGGAGGAGGAGCCGGCCATGGCCGGTGTGCGCCTGTCGTTCGCCCTGGGCTACTGGATGGAGCTGGGGGAGGCGTACCCACCCGCGATCGACGCGCTGCGCGAGTTCCAGGGCGCGCGGCGGGCACTCGTGCAGGGGGGGGAGGCGTCGTACCAGGTGTTCGCGGACATGGCGGCCATCGACCGCGTGTTCGGCGAGCAGGACGCCACGGTCGAGCAGTTCATGCACGTACACGAGACCCAGCCGGACGTGGCCCCGCGCTGCTACATCGTGGTGAACGGGCTGCTGCACGAGCGGCAGCTGTACGAGGTGTGCAGCGAGTACACGGGGGATCCCCGCGTGGAGTACGCGCGCGTCGAGGAGCTGTACGAGATGAACCTGGTGATGCACGCCTACGCCGAGGAGGAGCAGCGGCCGGAGATGGCCGCGTTCGCCGAGGAGCGACTGGTCGCGGACACGGCCCGCCTGCTCGAGATCTACGTGGGCAGCGGCCGCGACGAGGACGCGGCCGCGCTCGAGGCCATGGCCCGGGAGATCCTGGACAACCAGGCCATGGACCGGGCCATCGGGGCTGCACACGAGCGGGCGCGCGCCGAGCCCTGATCCGGCCGCAGCTGCATTGCCGCCACGCCCCGCGACCACGTATCCTCCGCCCTGACCCGACAACCACGAGGGCCAGGGGGACCCATGCCGTACCGATTCCTCGTCACCACCCTGCTCATCCTGCTCGCCATCCCCACGGCCGCGTCCGCCACCTCGATCCTGGTGGTCACCGGCACGGACGCCGGCGGCAACGACCACGTGACGCCGGCCGAGCTCACGGCGGACTTCGTGGATGCGCAGGGCAACGCGCCGTCGCTGACCTACGGCAATGCCGTGCCCGACAGCCTGGCCGGGTTCGCGGGCTACGACGTGCTGATCATCTCCGAGGACACGTGGGACGCGTACGCGTCGATCATCGGCACGGACTTCGACGGGTTGCACGCGGCCGCGATCATCGACTTCTGGCGCGCGGGCGGGCACGTGTTCATCGCCCGGGAGGTGTGCGACGACGACCTGAAGTTCACCCTGTACTGGGATATCGTGGGCAACACCGACGACTACACCGGTGTCACCACCGCGGCGATCACGTCCGTGGTGCAGGCCGAGCCCGGTACGTTGTTCGAGGGCACCGCGTCCCACTTCCTGGAGTCGGGCGGCCAGTCCTCGGACGTGGGCAACCCGGCCATCCACAGCCCGTTCGTGGGTGTGTTCGACCTGCCGGGCCACGCGGGCCCGCCGCCGTACTCGATGGTCTACGCCTGCGAGGCCGACGGGTCGGGTCTGTTCGTGATCTCGGGCGAGCGCGCCACCCCCTGGTACGACTCGGGTGGCGGCGTCAACCCGGCGGACGGCACCATCGGCCCGGCCATGGGCGACGTCATGGCCGGGGGCAGCACCTGGTCGCCGACCGCGCCGTGCTCGGACAGCGACGGCGACGGGCTGATGAACGCCACCGAGGGGTTCGTGAACGACACGGACGGTGACCTCACCCCCGACTACCTGGACGACGACGACGACGGCGACGGGCTGCCCACGGCCGACGAGCTGGACGGACCCACGGACCCCCTGGATCCGGACTCGGACGACGACGGGCTGAACGACGGCCAGGAGGTCGCGCTGGGCACGGACCCGATGGATGCGAGCACGGACCTCGACGGCGACGGGCTGACCGACGCGGACGAGCTGACCGTGTACCTCACGGAATACGCGGACGAGGATTCGGACCGCGACGGGCTCACCGACTTCGACGAGGTCACGGCCCTGACCACCGACCCGCTGGACGCGGACTCGGACGACGACGGGCTGTCCGACGGGTACGAGGTGGACACGTCGCTCACGGATCCGCTGAACCACGACCACGACGACGACGGGATCCTCGACGGGTACGAGGTGTGGGTCTACCGCACCGACCCGGACGACGACGACTCGGACAACGACGGTGTGGTGGACGGGGACGAGCCCGACCACGGCACGGACCCGCTGGACGGGGACACGGACCTGGACGGCGTGGGCGACGGCGACGAGCTGGACGCGGGCACGGACCCGCTGGTGGCGGACGTGGTCCAGCCCGACGGGGCCACGGACGACTCGGACGGGGACGGGCTGTTCGACTACGACGAGGTCAACACCCACCTCACCGACCCGCGCGACCCGGACACGGACGAGGACGGGGTCACCGACGGCGACGAGCTCGACCACGGCTGGGATCCGCTGGTCGCGGACCAGGACGGCGACGGCCTGACCGACGGCGAGGAGCTCGTGCTCTACGGCACGGATGCGCTGGACGGCGACAGCGACGGCGACGGGCAGATGGACGGCGGTGAGGTGTTCGTGTACCACACCGATCCCACGGTCGCGGACACGGACGGCGACGGGCTGTCCGACGGCGACGAGATCAGCACCCACGGCACGGACCCGCTGCGCGCGGACAGCGACATGGACGGCCTCACCGACCTGGAGGAGACCGCGGGCAACAGCGATCCCCTGGACCGGGACACGGACGAGGGGGGCACGGCCGACGGCGTGGAGCTGGCCGCGGGTGCCAACCCCGCGGACCTGATGGACGACGAGGATTCCGTGGACAGCGACGGCGACGGGCTGACCGACGCGGACGAGGCCGTGATGGGAACGGCCGTCGACGCCGAGGACAGCGACAGCGACGGAATCTGGGACAACATGGAGGTGCTGGAGCACCGCTCCGACCCGTTGACCGGCGACACGGACGGCGACGGCCTGGACGACGCCACCGAGATGGCGTGGGACTACAACATGGTCGCACCGGACTCGGACGGCGACGGGCTCGACGACTACACCGAGTCCGAGGACCTGATCACGGACCCACTGGGCCTCGACAGCGACTTCGACGGCCTGTGGGACGGGGCCGAGATCGAGATCTGGCTGACCGAGGTGATGGACGACGACAGCGACACCGACGACCTGCTCGACGGCAGCGAGGTGCACGTGTGGGGCACGGATCCTGTTCTGTGGGACACGGACGGTGGCGGCCGGGATGACGGGGCCGAGGTGATGGACGACGGCACCGACCCGCTCGATCCCACGGACGACGACCTGGACACGGACGGCGACGGGCTGGCCGACTGGTGGGAGGACAACGTGTACGGCACGGACCCGGAGCTGGCCGACTCGGACGGCGACGGGCTGGACGACGGCGACGAGCTGGAGGAGTACGGCACCGACCCGCTGGACGACGACTCGGACGGGGACGGCCTGACCGATGGCGAGGAGGTGCTCGAGCACGGCAGCGATCCCAACATCGAGGACACGGACGGCGATGGGCTGACCGACTGGGTGGAGGTGTACGAGGGCACCGATCCCACGCTGGAGGACACGGACGGCGACGGCCTGACCGACGGCGAGGAGGTCGACGAGTACGAGACCGATCCGCTGGAGACGGACACGGACGGCGGCGGCGTGGACGACGGGGACGAGGTGGCCGCGGGCACGGATCCGCTGGACCCATCCGACGACCTGCCCCCGGCGGACGACGACGATGACGACGACGTGAGCGACGACGACGATGACGACGACACGGAACCGCCCGGGTGCAGCTGCTCGGTGGAAGGCAGCACGCCACCGCTGAGTGGGCTGCTGGCCCTGCTGCTGGCCGGGCTGGTCGTGCGACGGCGGGCGTGAGATCCCTGCTCCCCGCCCTGGCCACGGCGACCGCGCTGTACGCCGCGGTGGAGGCCGCGGCCGCACCCGCCACCGACGAGTTCACCGCGGACCACGTCGTGCCGCCCCTGGACCAGGTCTCGATCCTGCGCGAGGTGACGGACGACGGCGACGTGGAGGTCGTCCGGCTCTCCTGGATCGACCTGGGCGACGGGGTGTACGAGGCCATCCGCACGGGCGAGGACTCCACGTTCGTGGAGAGGTACGAGATCGACGACGTCGGGATGCGCATCCTGGCCACCGAGCACCGCTGGGAGGGCGGCCGGCGATTCCTGTCCGCGGTCACCGATCCAGGCTACGCGGTGCGCTTCGGCCCTCCAGGTACGCTGTCGAGCTCGTCCGAGGCCTGGCAGGACCAGGACGGGAACACCCGGTCGTGTGAGCGGTCGGCCACATTCGTCGGGTTCGAGGAGGTGGAAGCGCTGGACGGCGTGGTGCGCGCTGCTCGGACCGAGATACTCAGCCAGTGTCGCCCCACCGGTGATTCGGATGGCGAGCGCATGTCCACCATCGCCGTGACCTGGTCCGCGGCCGGCCTGGGCGTGGTGCGGTCCGAACGGCAGTGGTCGGACGGGCCCGGCCTGATCATGGCCACCACGGCCACGCTGCAGCGGGTGGAGCCGCTGCTGCCGCCGGCCGGGCAGCGGGAGCGGCTCGCCGTGGAGCACCTGATCCCCGGCACCACCGGGACGTACGTGTACGACCGCACGGCCGACGAGTACGGCTCCCAGGTTCAGCGCGAGCAGTGGATCGACGTGGAACCGGGACGCTACCAGCACGTGGTCGAGTGGCACGACCTCGACATGGACCGCCGCGCAGACGTGGTCATGACCGTGCACGGCCGCGGTGTACGGGAGGAGGAGTGCGCCTACACCGACGACGGGATCCCCCAGCCACGGTCCACGCTCCTGGGCCGGGGGTCGTACGCCGTCCGGTTCGTCCGTCCGGGCGCGTCCTGGCGGACCGGTCAACGCCTGGAGCACCCGGACGGGGTCCTCTCGAGCACGGAGATACGGACCACCTTCCTGGGGTTCGAGACGATCCATGCGCTGGACGGACACCACCGCGCAGCGCGCTGCGACGCGGTCTCGGAGACCCACACCGAACGCGGCGAAGGGGAGCGGATCATCTACCGCTGCACGTCGTGGCTGGTACCGGGCCTCGGCCGGGTGCGCTATCGATGTTCGATGGAGGTGGAGGGGTTGCCCCAGCGGAGCTACTTCGCCAAGGAGCTGGTGGCGATCGAGGAGTAGGGAGTCACTCCTCGGTCGGCGTGACCACCCCGTAGGCCAGCCAGGTGAACTGCTCGATCCCCTCGCCGTCGTCCAGCACGACCCGGTCGGCGTCGCAGTCGTGGTGGCCGGTGGCCACCTCCAGCAGGTTGAGGTACGGGGCCTCCTCCACGCCGTGCTCCTTGTCCATGGCGTAGACCACGACCTCCTGGTCGCAGGCCAGCTCGCCGCGCACCGGGAAGGACACCTGCACGGGCGCGGTGGTGGTGTTGCCGTGGAAGTGGAAGCCCCAGGCCCCGTGGATGTGCACGCCCGCGACCTGCACGTAGGTCATGGTCTGCTCCGGGATCTCCACCGCGCCGAAGCACGACTCGAGCGCGGCCCACTCGACCACCGCCGGATCCATGGTGACCTCCAGGCCACTCCCCGCGTCGATGGTCTGCTCGCCCGGCTCGAGCTGCAGCAGGTCGACCGCGGGCAGGTGGATCTCCGGGGCCTCGAGGGAGGTGTCGGGCGTGGTGAACCAGGCCACCAGCGACACGTAGGCCAGGTCGTCGGTGTTGACGTTGCCCACCACGAACAGGTCGCCCACGCCGTCGGGCAGCTCCTCGATCCAGTAGCGGCCGTCCTCGTCGGTGTGGGTCATCTTGCACAGCTCGGCCAGGCAGTACACGACCTTGATCCCGGCCACCGGGTCGGCGCCGGAGGCGTCGAGGATCCGGCCGGTCACGTAGGGCTCGACCGGATCGGTGACCGTGTCCACCACCGTGCCGGTGGCGATGGGCGCGCACGGGTCGGCGGGGATGGTGTCGTCGTCGTCCGCGGCCGTTGTGTCGTCATCGTCCGCGACCGTGTCGTCGTCCGCGGGCGTCGTCGCCTCCGGGCACCCGGCCACGAGCAACACGAACGCGAACAGCCCCATCCACCCGGCTCCGCTGGTCCCCATGTCGGTGATCTCCTTCCCGCCGCTTCCCACCTCGAATGCCATCCAGTCTAGGGAGCGTGGGGCCCGGACCGCCGGACATTTGCGTCCGCGTGCACGAGAAACCGCGCGCGTGCGTTGGATCCCATGGAGGGTGAGCGATGCGCGCAGCGATCGTGCTTGGTCTCGTGGTCCTGCTCGGTGGCTGCGCTGCCGAGGAACCCGACGACGACGATGACGACAGCCACGCCTCGGACGACGATCACTGGGGCGACGACGACGCGGATGACGACGACGACCACGAAGGGGGGAACTGCCCCGGCCAGTTCGTGGAGGCCGCGAGCCAGCTGGACGACATCGCCCACTGCGTGATCATCGCCGGCGACCTGCGGGTGCACGCGGTCATGTCCCTGACGCACATCCACCTGCCCGCGCTCACGTGGGTCAATGGCGAGCTCACCATCGATGCCAACGAGGCGCTGCTGTCCGTGGAGCTGCCCGCGCTGGACTCGGTGTCGGACAGCGTGGAGATCGAGTCCAACCCGGTGCTGGTGGACCTGGACCTGGGCGCACTGGTGGAGGTGGGCAACGACCTGGCGGTGCAGGACAACGCCTCCCTGACCGACCTCGACGGCCTGGACGCCCTGCAGTTCGTGGGCGACGACCTGCGCATCGAGGACAACGGAGCCCTGACCCGGGTAGGCGGTCCGGTCGACCTGCAGTCCGTGGGCGACAACCTCACCATCGCGCGCAACCCTTGCCTGGCCGACCTCGCCGGCATGGAGGGGCTGGAGACCGTGGGGGGCTGGCTGGACATCGCCGACAACGACGCCCTGGCCGACCTGGCCGGGTTCGCGGGCCTGGGCACGGTGTTCGGCAGCGTGTTCGTGCAGGACCACGACGCGCTGACCAGCCTGGCGGGGCTGGAGGGGCTCGACTGGGTGGGCGGGGGGGTGCACGTGTGGGACAACGCATCCCTGGCCACGCTCGACGGCCTGGCCGGCCTGGGCGACGTGGTGCTCAACCTGAGCATCTGCGGCAATGGCGCGCTGGTCGACGTGCAGGGCCTGTCCTCGCTGACGTCCGTGGGCACGATCGTGGCGCTGGAGGACAACGACGCGCTGACCTGGCTGGACGGGCTGGCCGCGCTGGAGGACCTGCAGGGCCTGCAGGTGCTGGGCAACGACGCCCTGGTGGGCATCGCCGACCTGGGCCCGATCACGTCGATGCAGGACCTGGAGATATCCGACAACCCGGTCCTGGAGGATCTGTCCGGTCTGTCCACCGTGCGCGGCCTGGGCGGCAGCCTGGTGATCACCGGGGACCACGCCCTGACCGACCTGGACGACCTGGACGGGATCACCGATGGCCTGGCCGGCAACCTGCTGATCACGGACAACGACGGCCTGGTCCGCGTCGGCGGCCTGGGCTCGCTGGTGTTCGTGAGCGGCGACATGACCGTGTCGGGCAACGCCTCCCTGCGGGACCTGCAGGGCCTGGACGGACTGACCCTGGTCGGTGGGGACCTGGCGATCACGGGCAACGAGGCCCTGACCGGGGTCGACGGCCTGGGTGAGCTCGGGGTGGTGAACGGCGGCCTGGAGCTCTCGAACCTGCCCGCGCTCACCGGCCTCGAGGGGCTGACCTCGCTCACGGTGCTCGCCCAGGGCCTGGAGGTCGCGGACAACGAGCGGCTGGCCGACCTCGGCGGGCTGTCGTCGCTGGTGACCCTGGGCGGAGACCTGGTCGTCTCCGGCAACCCGGCCCTGGAGAGCCTGGCCGGCCCCTCGCTGTACAACTGCAGCGCGGGCAGCGTGACCCTGGACGACAACGACAGCCTCGAGGCCATCGAGGGCCTGGAGGGCATCTCGGACGTGGCAGGGAGCCTGTCCGTGCAAGACAACGCCTGCCTGAGCCAGGCCGACGCCGCGGTGTGGGCCGTGTCCATCCCGGTGGGAGGACTGATCACGGTGGCGGAGAACGACGGGCCCTGTCCCTGAGCGCCGCCGGGATCAGGGCGGGAGAGGCTGTCCGAGGCCGTCGTCCCCCCAGCACACCACGTCGCCGCCCGCGGTCAGCCCGCAGGTGTGGGCGTGTCCGGCGGCCAGGGCCGCGAACCCGCCGGCCGGCGCCGCGCACTCCCCCACGAGGCACCGGCCCCAGCACAGGGTCTCGCCTCCGGTGGTGACGCCGCAGGCGTGGTGCGATCCGGCGGCCAGGGCCACGAAGGTGTGCGTGGGTGGGTCCAGCGCGCCGGTCTGGGGATCACCCCAGCACCGGATCGAGCCGTCGTGGGCCAGCGCACACGCGAAGTCGTGCCCGGCCGCGACCTGCAGGTACCGGCCGTCCGGGTACCCCTCGCCACCCCCGGCGGCGTGGCCCCAGCACGTCAGCGCGGCGTCCTCGGTCAGCACGCAGGCGTGGAACCAGCCCGCGGCCAGGGCGGTGACGGGCTCGGTGGGGGGTGCCTGGATCCCGTAGGGGTTCGCCCCCCAGCACACCACGGTACCGTCGCCACGCAGCCCACAGGAGAATGCCGCTCCAGACCGCACATCCCCGAACTCCCCGGGCGGCGCCGCGGCCTGGCCGAGGTCGTTGTCGCCCCAACACACGGCCGCGCCGTCGTGGCCGATGGCGCAGGTGGTGTTCGCGCCGGCCGAGACCGCGGTGAAGGTGCCCTGGGGTGGGCTGGCCTGGCCCTGGTCGTCGTGGCCCCAGCACACCACCTCGCCGCCGCAGGTCAGGCCGCAGGTGTGCTCCCAGCCCGCGGCCACCTGTACCCACTCGGCAGCGCCGATGCCGTCGTCGTGGTCGTCGCAGTCCCCGTCGCAGGACGTGTCCCCGTCGTCGTCCAGGTCCAGCAGGTTGAGCAGGGGGGTGCTGTCGTCGCAGTCGCCGTCGCACACGGACGCGCCGTCCAGGTCCGCGTCCTCGGTCTCGTCCGTGCCCTCGAAGCAGTCGTTGTCCTTGCCGTCGCACCACTCGACCAGGCCGGGCCGCACGTCCGGATCGGTGTCGTCGCAGTCGACGCAGGCGTTGCTGCCGTCGCCGTCGGCGTCCACCACGTCCGGATCGGCCCCGTCCACGAGCCCGTCGCAGTCGTTGTCGAAGCCGTCGCAGATTTCACTGTTCGTGGGGAACATCACCGGGACCTCGTCGTCGCAGTCCCCGGCGCACAGGGAGAAGCCGTCCCCGTCGCGGTCGGCCTCGTCCAGGTCGTCCAGGCCGTCGCAGTCGTTGTCCGGCACACCGTCGCAGCGGGGTAGCGCGCCCGGGTACACGGCCGCAGCCCTGTCGTCGCAGTCCCCGTCACACGGGGTCCAGCCATCGCCGTCCGCGTCCCCATCCTCGGCCGTGGCCGGGTCGCAGTCGTTGTCCACCCCGTCGCACACCTCCTCGGCGCCGGGGTGTACGAACGCGTCGAGGTCGTCGCAGTCCTCGTCCAGGCCGTAGCCGTCACCGTCCAGGTCCGGAGGCGAGCCGTCCAGGCGGTAGGTGGTCCGGTCCTCGGTGGTGCCGCAGGCCAGCAGGACCGCCAGCGGCACGAACGGACCCACCCACCTCCACGCGGGCGACATTCCGCTCACGGCACCGCCAGCTGCCCGTAGCCGTTGGAGCCCCAGCAGGTCACCTGCCCCGAGGGCTCGAGGCCGCAGACGTGCTCCTTGCCCGTGGCCAGGGCCACGAACTCCACGGCCGGCGGGTTGCACAGGCCAGAGGCGCACGAGCCCCAGCACTCGGTGGCGCCGTCCACGGTGATGCCGCAGGCGGTGTGGCCGCCCGCGTCGATGTGCACGAACTCGTGGTTGGGCACGTTGGGCACGACCTCGGTCTCGTTGCCCCAGCACTCGACGTGACCGTCTTCGTCCAGGGCACACGCGTAGTTGTCCCCGGACGTGACCTCGACCCAGTCCCCGGACGGCTCGCCGTCTCCGCCGCCGTCGCCGTACCCCCAGCACACCACGTCCTCGGCGCTGGTGAGGCCGCAGATGTGGTAGTAGCCCGCCGCGATCTCCACGAACACGTTGACCGGCTCGTTCAGCTCGCCATAGCCGTTGGAGCCCCAGCACTCGGGGGTGTGGTCAGCGCGCAGGCCGCAGGAGAACGAGTACCCTGCCTCCACGTCGACGAAGGAGCCCGAGGGCGGCACGGTCTGGCCCGCATCGTCGAAGCCCCAGCACTCGGCCGTGCCGTCGTCGCGCACGCCGCAGCCCGCGTACTTGCCCGCGTCCACGACCACGTAGGTGCCCGACGGCGGACTGGACTGGCCCATGTCGTCCCGACCCCAGCAGACCGCCTCGTACCCGCAGGTCAGGCCGCAGGTGTGCTGCCGCCCCGCGTCGATGGTCAGGAACCCGTCCGTGCCGATCGTGCCGTCACAGTCGTTGTCGATGCCGTCGTCACACGCGTCGTACGCGCCCGGGTTGACGTCCTCGTCCGTGTCGTCGCAGTCCCCGTCGCAGGAGCTGTACCCGTCGCCGTCGAGGTCCGTGCCCGGGTCGAGGTCGGGGTCGTCGTCATCGCAATCCCCATCGCAGGTGCTGTACCCGTCGCCGTCCGCGTCGGCGATGCTCAGGTCGGGATCCTGGTCGTCGCAGTCCCCGGCGCAGGCGGACGCACCGTCCCCGTCCATGTCCACGTCCTCGTCCGTGGCAGGATCGCAGTCGTTGTCGATCCCGTCGCACACGTCCACCGCGTCCGGGTTCACGGTGTCGTCGGTGTCATCGCAGTCCGCGCACGCGTCGTAGAAGTCGCCGTCCTGGTCCGGGACCTGGGGATCGTCGCTGTCGGTCAGGCCGTCGCAGTCGTTGTCCACGCCGTCGCAGAGCTCGTGGGCCCCCGGGTACACCGCCGCCTGCGTGTCGTCGCAGTCCCCCTCGCACGACGCGAACCCGTCCCCGTCGGCGTCGTTGGGGTTGAGGTCCGCCGCGGTGTCGTCGCAGTCCCCCTCGCAGGCGGCCGCGCCGTCACCGTCGCCGTCCACCCACTCGTCCGTGGCCGGGTCGCAGTCGTTGTCCCAGCCGTCGCAGGTGTCGGGGTGGCCCGGGTGGATGTGGGGGTTGAGGTCGTCGCAGTCCGTGCACGCGGAGTGGCCGTCGAAGTCCCAGTCCCCCACGTCCGGATCGTCGCCGTCGACCAGGCCGTCGCAGTCGTTGTCCTTGCCGTCGCACTCCTCGTGGTTCCCGGGCCACTGCGCCGGGTCGCCGTCGTCGCAGTCCCCGTCGCAGGTGGTCACGCCGTCGCCGTCGAGGTCGAGCACGTTCTTGATCACGTCGCGGTCGTCGCAGTCCCCCTGGCACTCGGACGCGCCGTCGCCGTCGTCGTCCACCAGTTCGTGGGTGGACGGGTCGCAGTCGTTGTCCTGGCCGTCACACACCTCCGGGGTGATCGGGGAGTTGAGCGGGTCGGTGTCGTCGCAGTCGGCGCACAGGTTCACGCCGTCGCCGTCCACGTCCGGCAGGTCCGGGTCCTCGTCGTCACCGAGGCCGTCGCAGTCGTTGTCCACCCCGTCACACAGTTCGACCTCGTCCGGGCTGCGGTCGGGATCCGCGTCGTCGCAGTCGCCGTCGCAGATCGACACGCCGTCGCCGTCGGCGTCCGCGTCGTCCGGGTCGACCACGCCGTCGCAGTCGTCGTCCAGGGACTCGTCGCACACCGGGTTCGCGTTCGGGTGCACGTCCGGGTCGGCGTCGTCGCAGTCGTACCCGCAGATGGAGTAGCCGTCGTAGTCCACGTCCGCGTGGTCGTCGGTGGCCGGGTCGCAGTCGTTGTCCTGGTCGTCGCAGATCTCCTCGGCGCCGGGGTACACGGTGGGATCCGAGTCGTCGCAGTCGTCGGGCGGGCTGAAGCCGTCGCCGTCCGCGTCCGGGGGCGTGGCGCCGAGCGGGTAGGAGGTCTCCTCCACGGTGGGGCCGCAGGCCACGACGAACAGCACCGCGGCCGCGACCAGACCACGAGCCAGACCCCGCATCACGGCACCAGCAGCTGGCCGTAGGTGTTGGAACCCCAGCATGTGACCTCCCCGGTGGACTCCAGCCCGCAGGCGTGCTCCTTGCCCGTGGCCAGGGCGATGAACGGCAGGTCGGGCGCGCTGCACTGACCCGATCCGCACGCGCCCCAGCACTCGGTGGCGCCCGTATGGGTGATGGCGCACGCCGTGTGACCGCCCGCGTCCACGTGCACGAAGGTCCCAGCCGGTGGGTGGGGAGCGACCTGGCTCTCGTTGCCCCAGCAGTCGATGGCGCCGTCCATGTCCAGGGCGCAGCTGTAGTTGTCCCCTGACGTGACCTCCGCGAACTCCCCTGACGGCTCGCCGTCACCGCCCCCGTCGTCGTAGCCCCAGCACACGACCTCCTCGGCGTCGGTCAGGCCGCAGATGTGGTAGTAGCCGGCCGCGATCTCCACGAACGCGTCCAGGGGCTCGGTCAGCACGCCGTAGTCGAACGAGCCCCAGCAGGAGGCCGTGCGATCCTCGCGCAGGGCGCAGGAGAACGAGTAGCCCGCCTCCACGTCCACGAACGTGCCCGACGGATCGTCGGTCTGGCCGGCCGTGTTGTAGCCCCAGCACTCCACATCGCCGTCGGGCCGCACCCCGCAGCCAGCGTACTTGCCCGCGTCCACCAGGTCGAAGGTGCCGGTCGGCGGGCTGGACTGGCCGAAGTCGTTCCGGCCCCAGCAGCGCGCCTCGCCCGCGCAGGTGAGGCCGCAGGTGTGCTGCCGGCCCGCGTCGATGGTCAGGAAGCCGTCCGTGCCGACCACGCCGTCGCAGTCGTTGTCGATCCCGTCGAAGCAGGCGTCGTAGGCGCCCGGATTGAGGTCACCGTCGGTGTCGTCGCAGTCCCCGTCGCAGGTGGACCAGCCGTCGCCGTCCTCGTCCAGGCCGGGCGACAGGGACGGATCGTCGTCGTCGCAGTCCCCGTCGCACAGGTCGTAGCCGTCACCGTCGCTGTCCCAGGTGTTGAGGTTCGCGTCGGTGTCGTCGCAGTCGCCGTCACACAGGGAATCGCCGTCCCCGTCCTGGTCCGCGTCCTCGTCCGTGGACGGATCGCAGTCGTTGTCCACGCCGTCACACACCTCCACCCCGCCCGGGCAGGCAGTCGGGTCGGCGTCGTCGCAGTCCACGCCCAACTCGAACACG
>CAZXHG010000119.1:0-238 GCA_964639985.1 uncultured Rickettsiales bacterium | reverse complement strand
CCCTCCCCTCCGTTGTTGTTTGTCTGTTGGTCGTCGTCGCTGTCGTCGCACTGGTCGTACCCGTCGGCGTCCCCGTCCGGCTCCTCGGCGTCGTCGCTGTCCACCCAGCCGTCACAGTCGTTGTCCACCCCGTCGCAGACCTCGGTGTTGGACGTGAAGTTGAGCGGGTCGGCGTCGTCGCAGTCCCCGACGCACGTGCTCTCGCCGTCGCCGACGAGGTCGTGGGGTTCGAGCCAGG
>CAZXHG010000118.1:26615-29943 GCA_964639985.1 uncultured Rickettsiales bacterium | reverse complement strand
TGGTGGCGGAGGGGGCGTGCCATGCAGGGGGGTAGAGCATGGGGTGTGCCAGCTCGGGCAATGGAATTGTAACCAAGCGGAAACACGGACGAAACAGGAGGTTGGCACGGAAGGCTGTTGGAGGCGACCGTCCGGAAATCGAACGCATCGTCCGGATTTCGAACGGGTGGGGATTCAGTACATGCAGGAGACCCGGGTGGAGACCTCGAACTCGACGGTGGCGGCGCCGGACTCGGTGGTCGAGGCCGAGGAGCGCTGCAGGAGCCAGAGGTTCACGGGGTGGAAGTCGGCCAGCCATGTGGAGAGCAAGGCGGCGTCGACGATCAACTCGCCGTCGTCCGCCGTGTCGCACACCAGGGTGGAGAACTGGGTGCCGTGGTTGCCGGAGCGCAGGTGGAAGCGCATCGAGTCGCCCTGGGTTCCCGGAGTCCAGGTGACGGTCAGCGGCTCACCCTCGGCGATGGGAGGGGGACAGTCGAGGTCGGTGACCAGGTCGGCGACGCCCGTGGTCTCGAGGGTGAACGTCGGGATGTCACCCCCGGCGGCCGAGGCCCCGATCGGATCGCCCTCGTCGAACAGGTCCCCACCGGGGGGATCGGGGGAGAACGTGGGCAGGTAGTAGTCGTAGGGTGGCTCGGGCTCGATGGAGAGCGCGACCGACAGACCCTCGACCGTGATCGTGCCGGCGTTCGGGGCGTCCGGGGGGGATTCGCATTCGCCGTCGTCGTTGCAGGTGTCGGGGTAGTCGCAGGGCGGGTCGCAGGGCTCCGGGGGGACGGCTGCGAAGTAGGTGCAGTCGCCGGCGGTCTCCGACTCGACCCACCAGCTCTCCCGTTCGTAGGGGAGGCCCGCGGACGCGTAGGCGACGGCCTCGTCGCTGCCCGGGGCGCGGCTCTCGTAGACCTCGATTCGCAGGTCGGCGTCGGAGGTGGGGCCGGGGCCGGTGTCGTCGTCGTCGCCGGTCGGGCCGGAGGTCGGGCAACCGGCCAGGGTGAGCAGCAGCAGGATCGCCAGCCCCTCGCGGCAGCCAGGGGCCCGGGAGCTCGGGGAACTCAAGGGGTGTGCATCTCGATCTGGCTGGGCAGCAGGCACAGGCGGGTCGCGCCGCTGCGCTTCTCGATGAAGCCCGGATCGATGCCCTGCTTCTTCATCATCGCGCGCGTGTCGTGGATCAGCTTGCCCAGGGAGCTCGGGTCGCGGCGCTCGGCGCCCTTGACGCCCCACAGCTTGATGCGGAGCTGCTCGTCGCCGAGCCAGCCGCGGTTGGGTTCGGGGGTGGCCTCGGGCTCGCTCACCAGCTCCATGGCCAGGATGTACAGCAGCAGGAAGCGCATCGAGCCCTCGAGCTCGATACGGTTGGTTCCCTGCTCCACGACCATGGTGCCCGCGCCGAGGTCCTTGGAGTACAGCAGCAGGCGGGTCGGGCGGAACTTGCCGTGGGTGTCGGACGCGGCCACGGTCGGTACCGGTGCTCGCTCGCCGGGTTCGACCTTGACGTGCAGTTCCTCGAGCACGAACGGTCCGGCCGTGCCGAAACGGACCTGGCTCCCCTCGACCAGGTCGACCCAGCGGCCGATGCGGATCCCGTCCACGAAGGTGCCGTTGCGCGAGTTGAGGTCCATGATGCGCGGGCGGCCCTCGTGGAAGGCGATCAGCGCGTGCTGACCGCTGACCCGCGGGTCGTCGATCACCATGTCGTTGTCCGGCGAACGGCCGATGGTCAGCCGGTCCACGAAGCGGGCGCTGTGACCGGTGGCGTCGGATTTGAGGACGGGCACGTTCCCTCCTGACTGCGAGGCGTCACCACGGCGCATTGTATCGCAAACGGCGGGCCACCGGACCGGGCTCGGGCGGTCCCGCTTGACCGCCCGACCGGCCCGGTGATACCCCCCTCGTTCGTGGGGTGCCGCGGCCTCGCCGCCACCCGGAAGGGAGCCGACGTGAACGTCGACGTGCTGACCGTGGGCATGTTCCAGGTCAACTGCGTGATCCTGTGGGATGGGGACACGAAGCGGGCGATGGTGATCGATCCGGGCGAGGAGCCGCGGCGGATCGTCGCGCGGGTGCAGGAACTCGGGGTCGACGTGCAGCAGATCGTGCTGACCCACGGCCACCTGGACCACGTGGGGGGCGTGGCCGAGCTCAAGGATGCGTCGGGCGCCGAGGTGCTGCTGCACCCCCTGGACCGCGACCTGTACGACGCGCTCCCCCAGCAGGGGCAGGCCTTCGGCATCGCGGCCGAGGCCGGCCCGGCGCCGGACGGTGACCTGACCCCGGGGGAGGCGCTGGAGCTGGACGGGATCCGGCTGGAGGTGCTGTACACCCCCGGCCACTCCCCCGGCAGCGTGTCGCTGGTGTGGCGGGGGCCGGGCGAGGGCGAGGGCCTCGTGCTGCCCGGCGACGCGGTGTTCGCCGGCAGCATCGGCCGCACCGACCTGTGGGGCGGGGACTACAAGACCCTGATCGCGTCGATCCAGGAGCAGCTGTTGACCCTACCCGCGGGCTACCGGGTGATCCCGGGCCACGGGGGGGAGACGACCATCGGCAACGAGAAGAAGTTCAACCCGTTCCTCACGGGCAGGTCGTTCCTGTGATGGCTGGCACGGATACGCCCGAACGCCAGCGCGTGCAGTGGTGGGAGTGGCTCCCGCTGCTGGGCACGGGCGTGCTGCTGACCGTGTGCATGGTCTCGTACAAGGGCTACATCAAGGACGACGCCTTCATCTCCTTGCGCTTCGCGCGCAACCTGGCCGCGGGCAACGGCATGGTGTTCAACCTCGGCGAGCGGGTCGAGGGGTACACCAACTTCCTGTGGATCGTGCTCAGCGCGCCCGCCTACTGGGTGGGTGCCGATCCGGTGACCTGGATCAAGGTGCTGGGCGCCCTGTGCTCCCTGGGCGCGATGGTGCTGGTGTTCTGGATGCCGCGGTGGCTGCACGGCCGCCCGTCGCCGTTCCACTACGTGCCTCCGCTGATCCTGGCGTCCTCGACGTCCGTGGCGCTGTGGTCCATGAGCGGCATGGCGCCGTGCCTGATGCTGCTGTGCGGCACGGCGTCGGTGTTCTTCCTGGTGCGGGCGCTGGCCGACGACCGGCGCCACGACTGGGTGCTGGCCGCGGTGGCCATGGCGGGCGCGGCCCTGACGCGGCCCGAGGGACACATGTTCTTCATCGCGGGCGTGGCCGCGATCGCGGTGGTCGCGGTGCGCGATCGGCGCCTGCCCCCCGGCGCGCTGTGGGCCGTGGGCGTGTTCTCCGCGATCATCGCGCCGTACCACGTATGGCGACTGCTGTACTTCGGTGACCTGCTGCCCAACCCGGACTACGCC
>CAZXHG010000118.1:0-26585 GCA_964639985.1 uncultured Rickettsiales bacterium | reverse complement strand
TGAACTGCATGAACCCGCCGAGCTGGGCCCAGCTCGGCGGGTTCATGCAGTTCAACCTCAACTGGTTGCTGGGGACCGCCGCGCTGCTGTCGCTGATCCCTGCCCGGGGCCGGTGGTACCGGCTGCTGAGCGTGCTGCTGTGTGCGTTCTTCATGCTGTACCTGGTCAAGATCGGCCGGGACGAGATGAAGCACTACCGGCTGTTCCTGCCGGTGTATGGCCTGTACGTGGTCGCGGCCGGTGAGGGTCTACGTGCCCTGTGCACCGCCTGGAAGGGGTGGAAGCCGGCCTGGATGGCGGCCGTGCCCGCGTTCGCCGTGGCGGCCATCCCGGTGGTGGTGGGGCTGCAGTACACGAAGGACCACCGCTACGAGGACGGCTACCTGCAGATGAGCCGCAAGTCGTTCCAGAAGATGGGGGCGTACATCCTGGAACACAGTGATCCAGAACGGGACACGGCCATCTTCCAGGACATGGGCGCGTGCCCGTACGCGGCCTGGCCGGTCACGTTCACCGACCCGATCGGCGTGCTCAATCCCTTCGTGGCCCACGAGCTGGCCGCCATCGGGCTCAACCCGTTCCTGCGCGGGGAGAAGGCCCAGCTGCCGGGAGGCCGCGACGAGATCCGCGAGTTCGATCGCAATGTGCGGGACCACCTGTTCGAGCAGGAGGCACGCTGGGTCGCCATGATCGCCTACGTGAGCAAGGGCAAGGGCCGCAAGTCGTTCCGCAAGAAGTACGACGCGGCCCTGGACAGCAACGATCCCGCGCGGGTCGAGGAGGTGCTGGGCCCACGGCTGAAGGGCAACAGCCACCACCACGGCATGTACAAGGACCCGCGGTTCGCGCAGCAGTACGAGTTCCACCGCTCGTGGCGGCGCAACAACGGCTACTACCTGGTGCTGTTCGAGCGGCGGGAGGAGCTGTAGGGGCTACAGGATCTCGACGGCCGCGGACGTGGCCGTGGCGATGGCCTCGCCGTCGCTGATCGTCATCTCGCAGTACCAGGCCTCGCCCGTGGCCGTGTTCTCGGCCGCGACCGTCTCGTCCGTGTGCTCGGTCTCGTTGAAGTCGCTGAACCAGCGGAAGCTCGACGTCAACGGGTCGTCGTCGTAGTCCAGCCCGGTCAGGTCGGCCACGCAGGTCAGGTCGTCGTCGGCCGTGGGCTCGGTCGGCTCGACGGCCACGTCCGTGGGCGCACCCGGGGGCGTGTTGAGGATCACGGTCGTGGCGTGCGCCACCGGCGTGGTGAACTCGCCGTCCGTGGCGATCACCTCCACGGTCCAGGTCTCGTCCCGGGCCGTGTCCACGGCCTCGACGACCGCGTCCGTCAGGTCGGGCAGGACCACGTCGTCGCGCAGCCACGTGTACGTGTACGTCAGGATGTCGCCGTCCGGGTCGTCGTCGTAGTTGGCGATCGCCGCCTTGAGCTGGTCGCTGGACAGGGGGCTGTCCGGGTAGATCGAGACCTGGGGGTAGGCGGGCGGCTCGTTGACGTCGTCGTCCGCGGTGTCGTCGTCGGCCGGGACCTCGGCGTCGACCTCGCCGTCACACCCCAGCGCGAACAGCAGCGCGGCCGCTGCGATGGCTGCGAAGCGGTTCATGTGTCCCCCGCGATCAGCGCCTGCGGCGGATCAGCGTCAGCACGACCAGCGTCGCGAGCAGGCCCGCGGTCGGGACCGCGCTGCGGCCGTGCACGCTGCACGAGCAGTCGTCGTCGTCGTCGTCGTCCGTGGGCGTCTCGGGCACGTCGGATTCGTCGGCGAAGTAGGTGAAGTAGTAGATGGGCTCGGTGTACTGCCCGTCGGCGTTGAACACCACCACCTCGACCGTGCCCTCCTCGTGGGGCGGCGTGACCGCGTGCAGCTCGTCCGCGGTGACGAAGGTGGTCTGGGCCTCGACCCCGCCGAAGTAGGCGATGGCACCCTCGGCGAAGTGCTCGCCGTGCACGGCCACGGTCTCGCCGCCCTCCACGACCCCGTACTCTGGATCGACGTAGAAGATCTCGGGGGCGGTCTGCCCCTCGCTGCCCTCGGACTGGTAGGTGTAGGCACCCGCGAGGTTGGCCTCGAAGTCCGGGTTGGCGGCCATCACGTCGATCAGGCCGGCATCGTCCCACGCCGGCGTGGTGACCCGCATGCGGCCGCTGTCGATCACCGTGGCCCCCACCTGCGTCGTCTCGAAGTAGATGCGGGTGTCGTTGGTGAAGTTCTTGCCGTAGATCGTCACCTCCTGGCCGCCCTCGAGCGGGCCCTCCTTGGGGGTGAGGAACCACAGCTCCACCGGGTGGCCGGTGGTGGGCGACTTGGGGTCGGTCTCGCTCCAGTAGAAGTCGTCGATCAGCACGGCCGAGTCGTACACGCCGTCCGAGCAGTCGTAGATCTCGAACTCGAGGTGGATGGTCTCCTCGGGCACGACCGGCGCGATGGTGGTCAGCCAGCCCGTGCCGCCGCCCCGGTGCCCGCAGTCGAAGCCCGTGCCCTGCAGCAGCGCCTGGTTGGTCACGGTGAACATGGTGTTGTTCACCGAGATCACGTTGCCCGCGCCATCGAACACGATGTTGCCGTTCCAGGCCGCGGACGTGAGGTTGACCTTGAACGCGTCGTTGTACGACGAGCCCACGTAGTCGGGGTACTCGCGGCTGAAGAAGTAGAAGGTGAAGCCCAGGGAGTTGGCGTAGGCCGGGACGTCGCAGTCCATCTCCAACGTGACCAGGTCGTAGATGGCGTAGCCGTTGTCGTCCTGGCCCATGGAGCCGTTGCTGACCTGGTAGTCGTTGCAGTCGTAGATGTCCTGGCAGCGGCCCGCTGCGAGGAATGCCATGGACGCGCCGTACTGCGGGGACACGATGCCCAGGTTGGGCAGGACCGCGCGCTGGGCGTCCTGGCCCACGCTGGTGATGTTGTAGCAGTCGCTGAGGCTGACCTCGGCCGCGGTGAGCAGGTCCTCGGCGTCGTCGGCCGAGGCTGGGGCCGCCAGCAACGTACACAGGGCCAGGGCTGCGATGGGGAGTCGGGTCATCGGGGTCGTCCTCGGGGTGCGCACGTCGGTCCTCAATCGTTGATCGGCGGACCGCCGATCTCCTCGTGGGTGCTGATCTCGTCCAGCATCATCACGTCCATGTCGGGCACGTCGATCTCCATCACCCGCCAGGCGTCATCCTCTTCGAGCGCCTCGGGCGCGTCCACCCGTGGCGTGATCTCCTCGCCGTTCATGGTGGCCTCGACCCAGGGGCTGACCGTCTGACCGGTGTGGCGGTCCTCGTGGTACACGACGATCACCGTGTAGCTGCCCGACGCCGGCGCCTGGAGCGACACGCTCTCGTACGCCGGGTTGCTCTCGTCCCCGCCGTTGTCGTCGTCCTCGAGGTAGAGCGGGTTGTCGATGCCCGCGCCGACCACGCCCCAGTCGGGGTTGGGGTTGCCGTAGTAGCAGTCCCCGGTGGTCCAGTACTCGCCGCTGGGGGCCACCAGGTGCAGGTCCACGTCCGTGGCCGGCGTGGTCCAGTACAGGTCGACGACCAGGTTCTCGATGTCCGTGATCTGGATGGTCACGTAGGACGGATCGGACGTGAGCTCGTCCTCGGCGTTGGTCACCCGCAGGCTCAGCCGGTAGGTCCCGGCCGTGTCGGGCACGAACGCCGGGCGGGCCATGTCGACCTCGCCGGTGTCGGGGACCGCGTGGGGGTAGGTGAGCTCGGGCGCTGCCCCGGGCGGCGTCACCTGGAACTGCCAGTCGAAGTCGAGCCAGTCGTAGGCGTAGTCCGGGTGGGTCGGGTCGTACGACTGGGTTCCGTCGAGCTGGACCGTGGTGCCGTGCCCCTGGCGCGTGTGGGGCATCGTGTCGGGCTGCCCCAGCTCGTTGGTGGTCTCCACCAGGGCCAGGGCGATGGGCGGGTCCGGGGACGGCGCGTAGATGGTGTGCTCGGTGCAGCCGGCCACCAGCGCCGCCGTGACCGCGAGCGCGCCGAACAGGGCCTGTCTGAGGTGCATGTGTCGCTCCCGTGCTCCTGTGTCCCTGCGTGTCATTATCCCCGCGGATCCTTCGACGGCAAGGGCAATTCGGGTGTGTCCGGGCGCGGGCGCACGTTGACGCACGCGTGAGACCGCGGCTACCATCCTGCATCGACCTCGGATCCACATGATGCACATACGACTGCTGATTCTCGCCTCGACCACCGCGCTGCTGATCCCCCTGACCGGCTGTCCGGAGAAGGACCCGATCGAGGAGGCGATGGAGGACATGGACCTCGTCATCGACTCCGCGGCGATCATGATCGGGGACGAGGAGCCCGAGCCGGAGAGGAAGACCGACGACGACGGCGTGGCCGGGACGGGAGTGGGCTCGTCCCCCTCGCCCACCAGCTCGCCGTCCTCGGTGCAGGGCGGCGCCACCATCTCCCAGGACGACGTGGTCGCGGTGGTGAACCGCAAGAAGGGCCAGGTGCGCTCCTGCTACGAGAAGGAGCTCAAGGCCAACCCCTACCTCGGGGGCGTGGTGTCGGTCGGCTGGACCGTGACCTCGGCCGGCGGCGTGCACAACGTGCGCATCATCGGCAACTCCACCGGCAACCGGGACATGGAGTCCTGCATCCGGCGCACCATCGGCGACTGGTCCTTCCCGGCCAGCCAGGCCAGCGTGGACATCGAGTACCCGTTCCGGTTCACGCCGGGCCTCTGAGGGCGCATGCCCGCCCCCCTGTCGACGATGCTCTGCCGGCTCTCGTGGGCCACGGCTGCCTGCGCGCTGCTATTCGCACCGATCGCAGCAGCCGAGGAGGTGGAGGCCGCAGAGGTGTCCGGGGTGCAGCCCGCGGAGCGGCCGTCGGTCCGAGTGCTGCTGCTGGGCGGCTACAGGGCCGGCGTGGTGATGCAGTCGGCGTTCCCCGTGGATCCGTCCGGCACGCTCTTCGACCAGCGCGTGTACCTCGACCACCGGCTGCGGTTGCACCCGCGGCTGGAGGTCGGAGACCGGGTGGTGGTCGGCGGTGAGGTCGACCTGCTGACCGGGCTGCTGGGCGGCAACCTCCCCGACGCGGAGGTCATGCTCGACGAGCGCCTGCGCTGGCAGGCCACGGGCGCTCGCCATGCCGAGGCGCGCCAGCTGTACTTCGCCCTCGAGGGACGGCCGGTGACCATGGTCGCGGGGCTGGTCACCGACCACTTCGGGCTGGGCGCCGTGGCCAATGACGGCGGTCCGGCCGCGGCCGGCTTCTCCCGCTCTCCCTTCGGCACCGACCAGTTCGGTGACCGGGTGCTGCGCATCGGCTTCGGCCTGCCGCCCAGCGGCATGGGAGGCCTGGCCGGGCACCTGGCCTTCGACCTGTTCATCGACCTGGTGGCCCTGGACGAGCAGGTCGACCTGTTCGACCGCCAGGAGCTGTCCCTGGGGCCCGGGGCGCGCCTGACCTACCGTGAACCGCTGGCGCAGGGGGGGCTGTGGGTCGCCTGGCACACCACCCGCGCGGCGGACGGATTCACCGCCGAGGTGTTCCAGGCCGACCTGTTCCTGGATCGGACCCTGCCCGTCGGTCGGGGGGGCGACGGCTGGCTGCGGCTCGCGTTCGAGGCTGTGGGCCGCTTCGGCCGCACCGACCTCGAGAACGGCTGGCCGGACGTGTCCCGCCGCAAGGTGGCGTCCGGGGCAGCGGTGGGCCAGCTCGAGCTCGACCTGCCCGGGCTCGCCCCCGTGCTGGCGTTGTACGGCGGCGTGGCCAGCGGTGACGCCGACCCCACGGACGGCTGGGAGACCGGCCTGTCCCTGGACCGGGATCTCAACGCCGGCGCCATCCTGTTCGAGGAGGTCCTGGCTGGCATCAGCGCCCGCCGCGCCGTGGCCCTGTCGGAGCTCGGTGGGGTCGACGGTCGCACCCTGGCGGACGAGGGCGCGCTGGGCGGCGCGGTGTACGCGCAGCCCTTCGTCGCCTTCCAGCCCCACCCCACGGTGACCATCCGCGTGGGCGGCCTGGTGGCCGGTGCCACGGTGGACCCGCTGCTGCTGGTGGCCACGGACACACCCGGCGTGGGCGGCATGACCGCCAGCGCTGCACAGCGGTCCCTGGGGGGCGAGCTCGACGCGGCCCTGGACGTACAGCTGCCGCTGGTGCCTGCCGCGCAGGAGCGCACCCGGGTCGGGTTGCGCCTCGAGTACGGCCACCTGTTCCCCGGTCCGGCCCTGACCGAGGGGTGGGACGAGCCGGTGGGACCGGTGGACCGGCTGGCCCTGCAGATGGGGATCACGTTCTGAGGATTCGACCCGAACCTTGCAGTGCGTTGACACGTGCACGGCTCTCGGGTGATAGAAGCGACATGGCGCGGCGTGGCCGCGCTCCGACGGAGGCTGACGTGCACCGAACGATCCTGCTGGTGGCCTGCTGCACCCTGTTCGCCCTCGCGGGTTGCGAGGAGCCGATCGACGAGTTCAACGAGCTGTTGCCCCTGGCTCTGGGCGCGATGTGGGAGTACGACAGCGACTCGGACGACTCCGAGTGGCTGATCGAGGTCGCCGAGGGTGCGGGCGTGGACGGCACGTCGTCCTTCGACTTCTCCCTGAAGGCCGACGGCGCGGCCCAGTACCGCCACGACCTGTACCAGGGCGAGGTGGACGACGACTCGGGCTGGGTCGAGGTGGAGCCGGTCAGCGGCGAGGTGCCCGACCTGTACCTGCTGCTGCCCGCAGAGGACGGCGCCAGCTGGTCCCACGACCAGTGGTCGCCCAACGAGTCCCACTCGGTGATGAGCTACGACGGCCGCGAGGACGTGTCCGTGCCCGCGGGTGACTTCGAGCAGGCCTGGGTCCTGCTGCGGGAGAAGGAGTCCGACTACAGCGGCATGATCAAGACGTCGCTGATCACAGACTGGTACGTACCCGCCGTGGGGCTGGTCAAGCGCGCGATCATCAACACCGAGGGCGAGGAGACGGTGCTGACGCTGGTCGACTACGAACTGCCCGTGGTCGAATAGCCCACGCACCGTCCAGGTCTCGAATCTCCGCGCGTGGGGGCGCGTGGGCGAGGGAATGTTCTGTACCATCGTCGTGTCTAGGTTGCGCCAACCGGGAGGATCCATGCGCATTCGAATCATCACCATCGCCGCGATCGCGGCAGCATCGTTCATCGTCGGCACCGGCTGCGTGCACAACGTCGACCCCACTCATCAGCGCGTGCCGCGCAAGGTCGCCGAGGCGGGCAAGCGGGTGCTGGACGACCCGGGCGACGCGCGCGCCTGGGTGGCCCTGGGCGACGCCTACCGCTCCACGCGGCAGTACGATGACGCCTACGATGCCTACCAGCACGCGGCTCGCCTGGATCCCACCGACAAGGCGGCCGAGGCGCGTCTGCAGGCGCTCGAGCGCTTCCGGCCGCTGACCGAGCTGGAGCGGCGGGTCCTGGCCGACCCGTCCGACGACGAGGCGTGGGGGGATCTCGGGGACGAGCACATGGCCGCGGGCCGCAGCGAGCAGGCCATGGCCTGCTACCAGCGGGCCTCGACCCTGGATCCGAACGACAGCGAGTGGCAGAACAAGCTCCTCTCGGGCGGCGGGACCGGCGACGTCGACATGGCCGCCATGCTGGAGTCGTGGGTCGCGTCCGACCCCACCAACGACGAGCGCATCGGTGACCTGGCCGACTCGCTGGTCGCCCAGGGGCGCATCGCCGAGGCGCTGCAGCTGTACCAGCGGGCCCTGGAGCTGGACCCGGACGATTCGGAGTGGCAGCGCAAGGTGGCCCAGTACGGCGGCGCCGGGGGCGGTGTGGAGGGCGGCGTGGTCGGCGGCGTGGAGCCGACCATCGCCGAGCTGCTGGGCGGCGGCTCTGCCGAGGGGCTGGCCGCATTGCTCGGCACCGCCGGGTCCGGCGGAATCGGCGTGGCCGGCGGCGACGACGAGACCATCGGCGACCTGGGCGACACCTACGCCGGCCAGGGCAACCGCGACCTGGCGCTGCAGCACTACCTGCGCGCGCTCGAGCTCGACCCCACGGACGGGGAGTGGCAGCGCAAGGTGTCGCTGTACGGCGGCGCCGATACCCTGGTTGCCTTCCTGGAGCAGCGCCTGACCACCGACCCGCGGAACGACGAGATCCTGGGGGTCCTGGCCGAGGCGTACTGCCAGGCGGGCGACCACGAGCGCGGCCTGCAGCTGTACCGCGACGCCCTGACCATCGACCCGGCCGACACCGACTGGCAGAGCAAGGTCGCGCTGCTGGGCGGCATGGAGATGTCCATCGGGATCCTCGAGAGCAAGCTGGTCGGCGACCCGGACAACGACGAGATCATCGGCAGGCTGGGCGACGCCTACGCCTTCATGGGAGACCGCAACCGCGCCATGGAGGCCTACACCCGCGCGCTGGCCGTGGACCCGGCCGACTCGGAGTGGCGCAACTCGTTGCTGGCCATGGCCGGCTCCGACGCCGTGCTCGAGACCCTGATGCCGCTGCTGGACTCCATCGAGGACGACGAGGCGCTGGGGGACATCGCCGACATGCTGGCCACGGCCGGCGAGGTGGAGCGGGCCCTGGAGATCTACCGCAAGGCGCTGGCGCTGGATCCGGCGGACTCGGAGTGGCCGGGGAAGATCGCGGCGTTCAGCCAGTGATCACCGCACCAGCCTGACCGGCATCCGCCCCGAACTCACCACCGCCGACAGCATGTCCCGCAGCTCCGGGTAGTCCGCCGGAGCCACCCTCCCCAGCCTGTACGTCGCATCCCGGGTCAGCTCGATGCGGTTCCCCTTCTGCGTGCGTGTCCGCGTGACCTGCGCCCGCGGGTGGCGCAGGGCGATCGGCTCCCATCCTTCGATGGTCCGTCCCCGCACCCCCGGTCCGCTCAGCCTCACCGTCAGGGACTCGTGGTACGGCCACACCAGCAGCGGCGCGGTCCGGTCACCGCCCAGCACCAGGCTGGCCAGGTCCGGGGCCTGGCCGTCCACCGCAGGCAGCAGGTCGGGCAGCAGCCCCGGCGCGGTCAGGGTGTCGGCGTCGGCGGCGAACAGGCCGGGCAGGGCGATCTCGAGCAGCAGCCGCACGGGCTGGTCGGGATCGTCGAGCTCCACCGGCTGCACGGAGTGCACCGCGATGCCGGGCTGGGCCACGGCCAGCCACTGCTCGAACACCTGCAGCCGGTCGGCCTCGGGCACGCTCCACAGGTCCTCCCGCAGCAGCTCGTCGGACTGCTGGAACAGGGACAGCAGCAGCACGCCCGCGGCGTCGCCGTCCGCGCCCACCACCAGCTCGAACTCGGCCTCGAGGCCCGGGAGCCGCCCGGATGGCGCGGGCGTACGCGAGGGCAGGTCCGCGGCCCCCTCGGTGGCGACCAGCTCCGCGTCCCGCAGCGCCGGGTGCAGCCACCCCACCGGGACCCAGGCGCCCGACAGGTCGAGCCACAGGCCGCCTGCCTCGGTGGCGACCCGCAGCAGCGACTCGGGGTAGTCGTCGACCACGCGGGGTGCGTCACCCAGATCCACGAGGTGGCGCGGACGCACGAGCACCCGCTGCACGTCCACCCCGCCGGCCCGCAGCAGGGCGAGCACCGCGGTCTCATGGTCACCCTGCCGGGTGGCGAGGATGTCGGCCGCGTCGCCGATGTCGCCGCTGTCCGGTAGCGCCACCTCGTCCCGCACCCAGTCCACCACGGCGCGCGCCGAGGCCTCCGCGTCGTCGGGCACGACCAGCTCCGCGGCCAGGGCCGTGACCTGCGGATCGGCACGGGTCGAGCCACGCTCGTGGGCGCGCACCGGGGCGATGGTCTCGTCGAGGTCGGCCCAGGCGATCACCTGCAGCCACGGCTCGTACTCGTCCGCGGCCGGCACGAACGGCTCGGGCGCGGTCGGGGCCGCGTCCTCCACCAGCCACCGCAGCCGGATGCGGCCGTCGGCCAGCTCGCTGCGCTCCGGCGCCGGTGCGCTGCCCCGTAGCGCGTACGCCGTGGCCGCGGGCAGCAGGTACACCACCTCGCTGCGGCGCAGGTACTCCCCACCCGGGGACAGCAGGATCGGCGGACCCACGTACCGGCCGTCGCCCGCGCCGTGGCCCGGGGACGCCTGGGCCAGGCCTGCCACCTCGACCGTGGCGCCGGCGGTCAGGTCGCGCAGGGAGAACGCGTCGGTCTCCTCCGGCGGATCCGCGTCCACCAGCACGCCGTCGGTGCGCCACGTGCGCACGGCCAGCAGCTCGGCCGATCCGGCCGTGACCTCGGCGTAGGCGTCCACGGCCGCGCGGTCCTGCAGGCGCACGGCGCGGTGCAGCCGGAACAGGGACGCGCCGCCGGCGAACACCTCGAACTCGCGGCGGTCGAGCAGCACCACGGCCGGGTAGTCGGCCGTGTCGCCCGGATCGGCGTCGAACGCGGCGATGGCCGCGGACACCTCTCCGGCGGGATCGGCGGGATCGTAGTCCGCCGGCGCCGGATCACCACTGAACCAGGAGGCGTGGTCGTCGGCCAGCCGCCAGCGCTCCTTGCGCAGCTCCACGTCGTCGGGCCGCAGCGCCAGCGCGCGATCCAGGAAGCCGAGAGCCGTCTCCCGGTCGCCCACGGCCAGGGCCAGCCAGGCCCTCTCCACGTGGGGCCACGTGGTCGTGGGCCAGGTGCTCGCCGCCCGCTCGTAGGTGTCGTCCGCATCGAAGGGCCGACCCAGCGCACGTAGCAGCCGGGCCCGCTCCCGGGCCACCTGTTCGTCGTGGGGATCCAGCACCATCAGGGCGCCGAGCTCGGCCACGGCCTCCTCGGAGCGCCCCAGTGTCTGCAGCAGGTCGGCGCGGCGCGTCCCGATCGGCGTGCCCACTGCTGCCAGCTCCTGTTCCTGGACTGCGCGCGCGGCCGCGATCTCGCCCCGGGACTCGTGGAACACGCCCAGCTCGCGCAGCGCGGCGGCGTGGTCCGCGTGGAGCTCGAGGGCAGCCTGTATCTGCTGCTCGGCCTCGGTGGGCCAGGACAGGGCCTGGTAGGCCTCGGACAGCTCCAGGCGGGGCTCCACCAGGTCGGGGCGGCGCTCCACCACGGCCTGCAGCGTGTCGCGTGTGCCCTCCGGGTCGCTGTGGCGCCGCTGGCGTGCCAGGGCCACCTCCACGGACACCAGTGACGGATCCACGGCCACCGCGCGCTGCAGCAGGTCGCCGCCGTTGAGCTGGCGGGCGTGCTCGGACAGGGACGCGTCCGCCATCAGGGACTGGCCGGCGCGGCGCAGGCACTCGGCGCTGTGGGGGTACTGCTCGGCCAGGGCGATGGCGTGCTCCCGGCCGGCGAACGCGACCCCGGCCAGGGCCTCGGCCAGCACCAGGTCGAGCTGCACCTCCGGATCCCAGGGGCGGGCGAGCAGCTCCCGCCGCAGCGTGGGCACGGCCGTGCCGGGCTCGGCGTCCAGATCCAGACGCTGTCCAGCGTCGGACAGGGGCATGCCGTACGGGCGCAGCTGCACCGAGAACGACCCGCGGCCGAGGCCCGTGGCCAGGCGCAGGCGCAGCTCGTGCGTGCCCTCGCCCAGCTGTAGCAGGGCGTGCCGCTGCCGGTCGGGGAACGACCGCCAGCGGTCCTGTTCGATCACGGTCTCGCCGTCCACCTCCACGCGCACGCTGGCCGTGGAGGCCACGGTCAGCAGGTGCGGCCCGCTGGCCTCGACCGCGGTCCAGGCGTCGTACACGCCGCCGCCGGTGCGGGGCGCGGGCAGGGGCACGAACGGCAGGGTCAGTTCGACCGAGGTGGCGTCCACCGGTCCCAGGGAGGGCAGGGTCGAGAACTCCACCGCCGGATCCTCCCCCTCGGGGCCGGCGATGTCCCAGGAGGTGAGGAACCCCCGCTGCGTCAGGGTGGCGATCGCACCGGAGCGGTCGCCGCGGGTGGCCAGGCGGTCGGCGACCAGCGCCAGCAGCAGGTCCCGGGTGGCAGGGTTGACCGGCAGGCGCTGGGGTGCCTCGGCGAGCCCGTCGAGGGCCTCGCCCAGGCCCGTGAACGGGGTCGGGTCCGAAGCGACGAGGCGCCACGCCAGCTCCGTGCCCACCCCGTCCGGATCGACGTCCAGCAGGGCGAGCGCGTGGGTCAGCAGCTCGTCGAGCTGCCGGTCGCGGGAGGCGGCGCGCGCCTGCCGCCACAGCACGCGGGGCTCGAGCGGCGCGGCGGCCGCGGCCTGGGCGAGCAACGCCTGCTCACGCTGTCGGTCGTTGCCCACCAGGTACGACCACGCGGCCGCCCTGGACAGGGCCACCGGTTCGCCGGCGCGCACACCGCGCGCGGTCTCGCGATCGGCCCGGCGCAGGTGGGGGTTGGTGGAGGCGCAGCCCGCGGCGAGCGCCAGCGAGCACGCGGCAGCCAGCAGCCGGATGACCCTCATGGCGCCTCCTCGGCCGGCACCAGCAGCACGGCCTGGTCCTGGGCCCGGTCCACGGCCAGGCAGAAGGCGCGGAACGCGGGGTAGTCGGCCAGCGGGACCCGCCGGCTGCGGTATTGCACGTCGATGCGCACCACGGCGTTGCCGTCCACCTGCTCCACCACCTGGCGGTAGTGCGCGTGGGGCGTGTCCAGCTCCACCGGGGCGGGCACCTCGGCCACGACCATGCCCGGGGGCGGCTCGATGGTGGTGGACTGCTGCACAGCGTGGGGCAGCTGCATCACCAGGTCCGTGCGCCGGCTGGCCTCGCCCTCGGGGGTCAGGTTCTGGCCCAGCTCGTCGGGGAACAGGGTCACCGGTACGCGGAGCCCCGGACCCTCGGGCACGGCGAAGGCGGGGATCGCGCCTTGTACGTCGACCACGATCTCCGGGCCGAGGTCGTCGAACCCCTGCCCGTCGACCCGGGACAGTCGCACGCCGGTCAGCCGGTTCTGGTAGTTGCGTTCCAGATCCTCCAGCCGGGTGGAGTCGTCGGCGAACCCCCAGCGCAGGTCGCTGACCTGCAGGCCGCGCTCGGTCCAGTGCTCGTGGAAGGTCATGTCGCCGCTGGCCTGCATCTGCACCACGGTGTGGCTGGTGGTCAGGTTGTCCTGCGGTCCGGAGATCGGGATGTGCACCAGCTCGGCGCCTCCGTCCAGCGCCACGCGCAGGGCGAGCGCGCCCTGGTCGTCCCAGCGCAGGGACTCCATGGGGGCGAACTCGGCGGTGGCGTCCAGGTACAGGTCGAGCTCGGGCACGTACGCGATCGCGTGGTTGAACAGGTACAGGCTGGCCGGGTCGGGTTCGGTGTGGCCGTTGGTCACGGTCTGCACCAGCACGAAGCGGGCGTCGATGCCCACCTCGCCCAGCATGGCCACCAGCAGCGTGGCCTTGTCCTTGCAGTCGCCGTAGCCGCGCTGCAGCACCTCGCGCGCCTCGTAGGGCTTCCAGCCGTGGATGCCGAACTCGAGGCCCACGTAGTGGGTGTTGCGCTGCACGTACTGGTAGATGCGGCGCACGGCCGCGTCCGTGTCCGGCGCGTCCGCGGCCAGCTCCCGGGCGATGGCGCGCCCCTCCTCGCCGAGGTTGAACTGGTCCCGGGACAGGTCCAGCCACCACGCCGCCACCTGGTCCCAGGTCTCGAAGTTGGACGCCGAGATGTAGGCCCCGAGGTCGAAGTAGCCCGGCCCCCAGCTCTCGCCGGGGATGGCGGCCAGGTCCGTGCCGCCGAAGCCGTACACCACGGCGCCGGCCTCCTCGACCGGGGCGTGCGCGACCACGCCGGGGTAGGTGGTGACCAGGGGCATGCCCGGGGGCACGACCACGTGCACCGAGGCCTCGACCGTGGGGATCCAGTCCTGCAGGGTGACCATGGCGCCGAAGAAGTCGTCGAAGCGGTTGCGGGTCTCGCGGCTCTCCCGCACGAACTCGATGTGGATGCGGTCGCCCGGGTGCACCTCGTCGAACACGACCTGCTTGGTGAACACCTGGTACCAGGCGCCCGCGGCCTTGTTCACGCTGCTGTGATCCTGCACGCGGCGCGCCCTCGTGGTCGTGCCGTCCGGGTGCAGCACCTCGGCGGTGAGCACCCGCAGCCGCTCGCGGTCCCGGTCGTAGCGCAGGGCCAGCTCCTGGTGGGCGCGCGCGCCCACCTCGGAGTCGATGGCGATCACCCGCTGCACGTACGCGCCGTCCGAACCGTTGGCGAACACCTGGATGGCCTGGTTGAACAGCAGCACCCGCGCGGGCGCGCCAGCGTAGACGTCCGGCTCGCCGTGGTCCGACGGCAGGGCCGACGGATCTCGTCGCCACCGCGTCTGCAGCGGGTTGTCCCCCCCGTCGAGGAAGGTCATGTACTGCTCGAGGCGCGGATCCCGTGGCCGCAGCGCCAGGCTGCCGTCCCACGCGGCCACGGCCTCGTCGTCCCGTCCCAGGCGGTGCAGCAGGTCCCCGAGCTCCCGGTGCAACGAGGCACCGTCCGGGAAGCGCGGGATCACGGCGCGCAGGTGGTCGATGGCCCCCTCGGTGTCGCCGGCCCGGGCCCGCTCCCGGGCCAGGGTGCGCTGGTAGCGCAGCGCGTGGGGGAAGCGGTCGGCGAGCAGCCGCGCGTCGGCCAGGGCGCCGTCGCCGTCCCCCTGCTCCCGGCGCAGCACCATCCTGCGGTTGTGGGTGGTGGCCAGGTCGGCCAGGGCCAGGCCGCGGTCGTACGCGGCCAGGGCGGCCTCCGGGTCGCCGAGATCGAGCCACACCTGGGCGCGCAGCACCTCGACCGTGGTCGCGTGGGGGTGGTCGGCCGCCAGGCCCTCGAGCTCGGCGAGCGCGGCCTCGGGCGCGGGCAGGTCTCGCAGCTCGGACGCGGCCATGCGCCGCGCGGCCAGGCAGGAGGTGTCGGCCGCAGCCCGCTGCAGCGCCGGCAGGTCATCCCGGCGGTTGGCGTGGCCCTGGTGGTAGCGGTACAGCGCCAGCCAGGCCGCGGACAGGTCGGGCGCCAGCTCCAGTGCTCGCCGCAGCGATCCCAGCTGCTCGTCCGGTTCGGAGGTGTGCTCGGCGAGCTCCAGCAGCAGCTCGGGATCGTCGGGCTGATGCTCCAGCGCCCGGCGCAGCAGGGTCACGACCAGCTCGTCCCGTGGATCCGCGATCCCGCTGCCGGCGGCGAGGCGCGCGGCCAGCACCAGCGCGTCCGCGTCCGCGTCGTCCGCCTCGGCCGCGGCCAGGGCCGCGGCCACTGGATCCACCACCTCGACGACCTCGTCGCCCAGCTCCTGTGCGGCCTCACCTTCGGGCAGGCTCGCGGCGCTGCGCAGGGACAGCGGCCGGCCGTCGGGCGTGGTGATCCGCAGGTACACACCCCAGCTGCCGTCCTGCTGGCCCGCCTTGACCCGGATCCCGGTCCAGCCCGCGGGCAGCACCAGGCCGACCGCCTGCTGGTCCGCCGCCGGCGTGCGGCTGGTCGGCTCCGACAGCAACGTGCGGCCGCCCACCTCCACGACCACGCCGTCCCCGGCGCCGACCCGCAGGGCGACCGGCGTGGGCTCGTCCACGTGGACGAACGTGCGCACGAAGGCGAGCACGTCGCTGCGCTCCTCGTGGCAGGCCGACAGGTTGACGAAGCCGTGGGCGCCCAGGCCGTCGCGGGGCACCCACGCCATGGGGCGGCCGTCGTGCTCGCACCCCTCGGCGCAGCCTTCGGCCTGGGGGCCGACCACGCGGGCCATGGCAGCCCCGCCGTAGTTGGGGTAGGGGCCCATGGTGGCCCAGTCCGACAGGTAGCCGGCGCGGGTGAACCAGCCCTCGGCCGCGGCCGGATCGCCCCGCCGGTCCGCGCGCGTGCCCAGCCACTCCATCAGCCGCGCGGCCACGGCCGGGTCGGTGGAGCGACGGTCCAGCAGGCTGTGTGCGACCTCGTCGAGGCGAGGGGACACCTCGCCGTTCTCGGCGTGGTCCCACAGCCGCTGCAGGGGCACCAGGCCGGCGGACGAGCCGGCCTCGCGCGTCAGCTCCGCGAACCAGCGGTCGATGCGCTCGGCCGTGGTCCAGCCAGCGGCGTCGGAAGGGCAGGGGAAGGCCATGGCCGCGATCGCGATCGCGGCCGCACAGGTGACTACTCGTAGCATACGGAAGCGCTCACACCGTCGGGGAAGCCCTGGCTGGCCAGGGTCTGCAGCTGCTGCACCGTCCGGGTCCGTTCGGCCTCGTCGAGCAACGGCAGGTGGATGCGGACCAGGGTCTGGCGGCCGTCCGAGGTCACGCGCTCGCCGAACGCGCCGGCCTGGCCGCTGAGCTGCAACATCATCAACAGCTGGTTCACGGCCGCCTGCTTGCCGGGCAGCTGGTAGGCCGCGGGATCGCCCTTGTGCGCGGCGCGGCGGGCGAGCATCACGTCCTCGGCCAGGGAGTACGAGCCGGCCGTGCCCGGCAGGCCCTCGGCCATGACCTGGAAGCCGTGCACCGCGCGGAGGAACTCGGGGGTGCGCACCCCGCCGTCGTCGTCGGCCGTGTACACCACCCAGACCGCGTCCGCGCTCGGGCCGCGACCCGCCACCTCGCGGTAGATGCGGGCGTCGGCCCCGGGCGTGCCGTGCACCGCGACCAGCAGCTCGTCCACCACCTCGGCGCGGATCCCGTGCACCATCGCGTCGACGTCCACGCCCTCGTAGTCCACCAGCGGCAGGTGCACGTAGGTCCGCGTGCCGGCCGCGTTCAGGCCGTCCCCGATGGCGAACTCGTAGCTGTACAGCATCTCCCGGAAGCGGCGGGCGCCCGCGTCGTCCACGGGCAGGCCGTCGCGGATGGTCTCCATCTCGACCCCCACGGTGGACCGCCTCAGCAGTGGGACCGTGCTGATCGAGCGCACGGCCAGGTCCTCGTCCGTGCGCGCGTCCTCGGCCAGCCGCGTGACCTCGTCCACCGCCGCGAGCATGGGCGGGCTGAACACCGTGCCCCCGGCCAGCGGCTGCAGGGCGATCACGGCCGTCCGCTGGGGGCCGAACAGCCGCTCGATGCCGTCGAGGCAGCCCTCGTCCGGGAGGGGCGGTGGCGTGACCTTGCGGCAGCCGCACACGGCGAGCAGCAGCACCATCAGGAGGGGGGCATGTCGCATGGCCGGGAGTGTAGTCAGGGGTCCCATGTCGGTCAATTGAACACACGGGCGACGTGGTAGGATTCCCCCTCCCCGCGGCCAGACCCCCGGAGGCAAGCATGTCGATGACGTACAAGGTGGTGGAGACCGCCGTGGTGGACGACGCCACCCTCGAGGAGATCCTCAACGAGCAGGTGGCCGACGGCTGGCTGTTCGACGGCTTCCACTTCGCCATGCAGCCCGGCTCCCGGCGGCCGGCCATGGCGTTCGTGCTGTTCAGCCGGGACGCCGGGGACGAGGGCGACGACGCGGAGGCATCCCGATGACGCAGCGGCTGTACCTGATCGACGGCTCCAACCTGGCCTTCCGCGCCTTCTTCGGCATCCCGGGCCTGACCTCCAGCCGGGGCGAGCCGGTCAACGCCCTGTACGGCTTCGTCACCGGCCTGCTGAAGCTGATCCGGGAGCGCGAGCCCACCCACCTCGCGGTGGTGTTCGACCCGCCCGGCGGCTCGTTCCGCAACCGGCTGTACCCCGACTACAAGGGCCACCGGCCGGACATGCCGCGGGACCTGCGGCTGCAGTTCCCGCTGTTCGAGCCGCTGAGCGAGGCCATGGGCCTGCGCTACTTCAACGTGATCGACTACGAGGCCGACGACGTGATCGGCACCCTGGCCCACCGCTTCGGCGAGGACGTCGAGGTGTGGATGGTCACCGGGGACAAGGACTTCCAGCAGCTCGTCACCGAGCAGGTGCGCGTGTACGACCCCAAGAAGGACCTGGAGATCGGACCCCAGGGCGTGCGCGACCACTTCGGCTGCGAGCCGTGCCAGGTGATCGACGTGCTGGGCCTGATGGGGGACAGCTCGGACAACATCCCGGGCGTGCCCAAGGTGGGGCTCAAGAAGGCCAGCACCCTGATCCAGGCCTACGGCACCATCGAGGGGGTGTACGAGCACCTCGACGAGGTGCGTGGTCCGGCCCTGCAACGCAACCTCGGCGAGAACCGCGAGCAGGCCGAGCTGAGTCGCACCCTGGCCACCATCCATTGCTCGGTGCAGCTGGACGTGGAGCTGGACGACCTCGCCCTGCAGTTCCCCCCCGCGGACCAGGGGCCGCTGCGGGAGCTGTTCGAGCGGTTCGACTTCGAGAAGCTGCTGTCCCAGTTCGGCGCCGAGCTCGAGGGCCTGTCCCGGGACGGCTACCGCCTGGTCACCGACCGCGACACCCTCGCGGAGATGGTCGACAAGCTGAAGGCCGCGGACCGGGTCGCCTTCGACACCGAGACCACCGGGCTGCAGCCGATGCAGGCCGGGCTGGTGGGCATCAGCCTGTGCGCGGACGAGCGCGAGGCGTGGTACGTGCCCGTGGCCCACCACTACCTCGGCTGTCCCGAGCAGCTGCCCGTGGCCGACGTGCTGGACGCGCTGCAGCCGGTGCTCGGCGATCCGTCCATCGCCAAGGTGGCCCAGAACGCCAAGTTCGACATCCTCGTGCTGCGCAAGGCCGGCCTCGAGGTACAGGGCCTGGCCAGCGACACCATGGTCGCGGACTACCTGCTGCAGCCGGGCCGGCGCAGCCACAAGCTCGACGACCTGGCCCTGACCCACCTGCAGCACGAGATGATCCCGTTCAAGGAGATGGTGGCCGACCCGAAGAAGCACACCTTCGCGTCCGTGCCCGTGGACGCGGCCCGGGACTACGCGGCCGAGGACGCGCACGTCACGCTGCTGCTCGATCGCGTGCTCGCGCCGCGGCTGGAGGAGGGGGGCTTCGGCGACCTGTACCGTGACCTGGAGATCCCGCTGGTGGGCGTGCTGGCGGAGATGGAGCACGTGGGCGTGGCCCTGGACGGCGAGCGGCTGGAGGCCATGTCCGCCGAGCTCGCCGTGGCCATCGAGGCCAGCCAGCAGCGCATCTGGGAGCTGGCCGGCCACGAGTTCAACATCAACAGCCCCAAGCAGCTCGGCGTGGTCCTGTTCGAGGAGCTCGGCCTGCCCGTGATATCCAAGAAGAAGTCGGGCCCGTCCACGGACGCGCGCGTGCTGGCCGCGCTGACCAGCCGCACCGGCCACGCGCTGCCCGGCGAGATCCTGGACTACCGCGAGCGCACCAAGCTCAAGTCCACCTACCTGGACGTGCTGCCGAAGCTGGTCAACCCCGCCACCGGCCGCATCCACACCTCGTACAACCAGACCGTGGCCGCCACCGGCCGGCTGTCGTCGTCCGATCCCAACCTGCAGAACATCCCGGTCCGTACCGAGGAGGGGCGCCGCGTGCGCACCGCCTTCGTGGCTCCCGAGGGCCGCGTGCTGATGAGCATCGATTACTCCCAGATCGAGCTGCGCGTGCTGGCCCACCTGGCCGGCCCGGGGGGCTTCGCGCGCGCCTTCGCCGAGGGCGCGGACGTGCACCGTCGCACGGCGGCCGAGGTGTTCGAGGTGATGGAGCCCCTGGTGGTGCCCGAGCAGCGGCGCATCGCCAAGGCGGTCAACTTCGGTATCGTGTATGGCCAGACCGCGTACGGCCTGTCCGAATCCCTGGGCATCTCCCGCGCCGAGGCGCGTCGCATCATCGAGCGCTACAACGCCCGCTACCCCGAGCTGGCCGCCTACCGCGAGCGGGTCCTGACCGAGGCGCGCGCTACGGGCAGCGTGACCACCCTGCTGGGCCGTCATCGCCCGATCACCGACCTGCAGGCCGCCAACCGCAACGTGCGCATGGCCGCCGAGCGCGCCGCGATCAACATGCCGGTGCAGGGCAGCGCCGCGGACATCATCAAGCTGGCCATGGTCGACGTGCATCGCCGGCTGGCCCAGGACTTCCCCGGCCAGCACATGATCATGCAGGTGCACGACGAGCTGGTGTTCGAGGTGGACGCCGACCAGGTGGACGCCATTCGCACGATGGTGGTGGAGCGGATGGAGTCCGCGCTGGAGATCGATGTACCCTTGAAGGTGGACGTCGGTCTGGCCGACAACTGGGCCGAGGCCCACTGACCCGGGAGATCCGTGGACGAGCAGACCACCATCGAGCGCCTGCGGGAACGCATCGCCGCCCTGGAGGGCGCCGCCTCGCTGGGGTTCCTGCTGTCGGCCATCGTGCACGAGATCAACAACCCCATGTCCGTGCTGCTGATCGGCGCGGACACCCTGCGCCGCAAGGCCGGCGATCCCGAGGCCCTGGCCCGGCACCTGGACGTGCTCGAGCAGCAGGCCAACAAGATCATCCATATCAACCGGCAGCTGCAGGAGCTGAGCCGGCGCAACCTCGGCGAGGTCGGGCCCGTGGACGCCTGCGATCTGGCCGAGCTGTTCGCCGTCGCCCAGCAGGCCCACGACGGCGCGGCCGGTCGCCCCGAGATCGTGGTGCGCAAGGCACCGGGCCCCGTCGACGTCAACGCCGAGCAGCTGAGCCTCGTGCTGCGCTACCTGGCGCGCGCCCTGGCCGCCCTGGGCGCGGCCGGCCCGCTGACCCTGACCGTGGACCGCCGTGACGTGCCCCTGTTCGACTTCGGCGGCGCACGCAAGTCGCCCACCCGCGAGTACGTGGTCTTCGAGCTGCGCAGCGGCACGCCCGGGGGCGAGTCCAGGGCGTTCACCGACTGGCTCGGGGACTTCTTCGGGGAGGCTCCGCCTGACCACCAGGTCGAGATGATGGCCTGCTGGGAGGTGGTCCGGAAGCTCGCCGGCCGGCTGGAACTGCGCCACGACGACGACGGCGCCGAGATCGTGGTGATGGTGCCCGTGGCCGAGGAGGGCGCCCGTTGACCGAACGCCGGCCGACCCTGCGACGATGGCTCCGGGACCGGGCCGAGGCCCTCGTCCGCTGGAGCGAGCCCGACCCTCCGCTCGCCCCCGCAGGCGTGCCCGCGAGGTTCTTCGCGCCCCCGTTGAATGAACCCCGACCACCCCCCGTCCATCCCCCGACAGCAGGGACCCCGGCAGGGGATCCGCGAGCACGAGAGGCGATGGAACCATTGGTGGCAGCCTTGGCCAGGAGCATCTCCGATTCGGGGTCGGCGCAGCCCGCGCCCAAGAAGCCCCCGCGGAAGGTGCCGCTCAGCAAGCACCGCCAGGACGCGGCCTCCAAGATGCGCAGCCTCGAGCAGCGGGAGGCCGACGCCGAGGTCATCCGTCGGGTCCAGGGAGGCGAGCGCGAGGCCTACCGCGAGCTGGTGCTGAAGTACCAGCAGAAGGTCTACGGCGTGGTCTGGGGCATGGTGCAGAACCCCGAGGACGCCCGCGAGATCACGCAGGAGGCGTTCATCAAGGCGTTCAAGTCGCTGGACCGCTTCCGCTTCGATGCCAGCTTCTACACGTGGCTCTACCGGATCACCGTGAACCTCACCATCGACTTCCGGCGTCGTGCCTCCAAGCGCTACACCGACGAGTTCGACGAGGGCCGGCAGTACAAGGACGAGGCGGGCACCGTGGCCACTCCCCACACCGAAGCCTCGCCGAGCAAGCGCCTGGAACGCAAGCGGCTGGCCGACCGCATCCACGCGGCCATCGACCAGCTGCCACCGGACCAGCGCACCGCGATCATCCTGCGCGAGCTCGAGGGACTGAGCTACAAGGAGATCGCCGTGGCCATGGACTGTGCCGAGGGGACCGTGATGAGCCGGCTGTTCTACGGCCGCAAGAAGTTGCAGGAGATCCTCAAGGACGAGCGGAGAGGCTGACCATGGGGATCCTGAAGGGCAGGGCATGAGCAACACCGAACGCGACGAGCTCTTCCGCCTCGTGATGCGCTACCACGACGGCGAGCTGTCGGGCGACGAGGCGGAGCGCGCGCGCGCCCTGATCGAGTCGGATCCCGAGGCCGCCGCGTGGGTCAGCGACATGGAGGCCATGGGCGACGCCACCTTCGAGTTCGTCCGCGGCGCGGTCGACCAGGAGGACTTCTCCGAGTACTGGGTGACCGTGGACGAGGGCGTGCGTTCGCCCACCCCGGCCCTGCGCCGCGCCAAGGCCGCCCACCAGGGCGAGGGCCTGTGGTCGTGGCTGCAGCGCCAGTTCGGCGGCTGGCTGGTGCCTGCCGGCGGCCTGGCCATGGCCGGCGCGGCCGCCATCCTGGTGCTGGCCGTGGGCCTGCCGTGGGCCAGCCGCGTGGGCGGCGAGAAGGTCACGGCCGAGGACTGGGAGGGCATCGCCCAGGTGGACAACACCGTGGAGATCGAGGAGATCGAGGGCGACGCCTGGTCGGTCAGCATCCTGTCCGCGGGCCAGGACCAGCCCACCGTGATCTGGTTCGACGACCTGCAGGCCGAGGAGGACCAGGGTTGATGCGAAACCCGTGGATCCTGGCCGCGCTGCTCCTGCTGCCCGCCCTGGGTGCCCAGGCCCAGCCGGACCGCGTCCAGCTGATCTACATGGAGGTCTACGCCCACAACCAGGACATGGAGCTGGACCCCGAGCTCCGCGGGATGACCGACGCCCTGGCCATGACCGGCTACACCGGGTTCCGCTTCATCTCCGCGGGCAAGAAGAACATGGTCCCGGGTGACTCGTTCACCGTGGAGCTCGAGTCGGGCTACACCCTGCAGATCCGCCTCGACGACATCGCGCTGGAGAACGTGGGCCTGACCGTGTGGATGACCCGGCCGGGCCGCGAGAACCCGGTCAAGCTCAAGCTGCGCATCAACCGCAACGCCGCCACCGTGATCGGGGGCAACAACTTCCGCAAGGGCAAGCTCGTGGTCCCGGTGCGGGTGCGCTACCCGGCGAAGCCGGGCGACGGCCCCGCACCGTCCAAGCCCCGCTAGATCTTCCTGGCCCTCGGGCCGCCCTGTCCCTACAATCCGCGCCCATGGATCTCATCGGCGTCGTCCACCTCCCACCCCTCCCCGGCAGCCCCGGTGACGTGGGCCTCTCCACCGCCCTGGCCTCGGCCGAGGCCGACGCCCGCGCCCTGTTCGACAACGGCGCCGACTCCGTGATCGTCGAGAACTTCCACGACGTGCCGTTCTTCCCCGACCAGGTGCCCCCGGTCACGGTCGCGGCCATGACCCGCGCCGTGGAGCTCGTGGTCGGCCTGGCCGGCGACAGGACCGTGGGCGTCAACGTGCTGCGCAACGACGCGCTCGCGGCCATGTCCATCGCCCATACCTGTGGCGCGGCCTTCATCCGCGTCAACGTGCACGTGGGCGCCGCGGTCACCGACCAGGGCCTGGTCCAGGGCCGCGCGGCCGAGACCTTGCGGCTGCGCAAGGCGCTGGGCGCGGACGTGGAGGTGTGGGCGGACGTGGCGGTCAAGCACTCCCGCCCGCTGGGAGACAGGCACTCCGTGGCCCACGAGGCCCGCGACGCCGTCAGCCGCGGCCTGGCCGACACCATCATCATCACCGGCGCCTCCACCGGCCTGCGGCCCGAGCCCGACGTGGTGGCCGCGGTCACCGATCTCTTCGACGAGACCCCGGTCGTGGCGGGCTCCGGCATCAGCATCGACAACGTACGCCGCGTCCGCGGCCTGGTGGATGGCGTCATCGTGGGCACGTCGCTCAAGCAGGACGGCCTGGTGACCAACCCCGTGGATCCCGAACGCGTGAACGAACTGCGCAAGGCCATCGATCGGCGCCGCATGCGATGAGGGTCTCCTGGATCTGGCTGATAGGACTGGTCCCCCTGCTGGCGCTGGCCATGCTGCTGCTGGGCGCGTCCATGGGCACCGTGCCCTTCAACAACGTGCTCTCCGTGGGCTGGACCCTGTGCTTTGGTGCGGGCCTGCTGCTCATCTCCGCGGCCATGCGCATCAAGGAGGAGGGGCTCAAGAGCTGGGCCATCTATCCCCTGGCCGCGCTGGGCCTGACCCAGGGCGCGCTCGGCCTGTGGACCGTGCGCACCCCCGAGGCCCCGGCCGCCATGCTGGTCACGTCCACTCCCGAGCAGATGGGCGTGCTGATGGCCGGGTACGTGCACGTGTTCCCGGCCGCGACCCAGCTGCCCGGCCTGGCCGAGACCCTGGTCGCGGACGCGCCCTACGACCAGATCTTCACCTTCCACCTGTCCCACGGCAACCTCTCCATCGCCCTGGGCGTGCCCGACGGCTGCGTCACCCGCATGGCCTCGGAGTCCGCGGACGTGGTGCTGGATCACCTCGACGCCACCCTGGGCGCGTTCGGCGACATCGAAGGCCAGGTCGCGCCCCTGGCCGCGGTGCTGGACATGAACGCCGCGGCCATCGAACCTGCGGCCCTGGTCCGCCACGTGGAGGCCCTGTACGGCCTGGCGCCGCCCGGGGGAGCATTCCCGAACCTGTCCAACGCGATCCTGGACGCGGTCGCTGCGGACGTGGCGACCCGCACGGACCTGAAGGACGGCGACGCGGCCATCGCCGCGCTGATCGTGGCCGCCGGCGAGGACCGCCAGCCGTTCGTGCACCTGGACGTGCGCGGCGCGCCCGCGGGCCAGCACGCCCTGGACCACCTGTTCCCCCGCTGGTACCTGCGCGCCGGCCCGGACGTGCAGTCCGACAAGGTGGTGCGCGCCCGCTATCGCGAGCTGCGCGCCGGCGAGATCGTGCAGACCTCGGACGGGTACAAGCCCGTGGACATCGTGGACGCCGAGCTCGAGATCCGCGTCACCCACGGCGAGGAGGTCGTGTACGAGCGCGCCTTCACCGGCACGTCCCCGCTGGACTCCTGGAAGGTCGCCGACCCCTCCCTCACCCTCCGCCAGTCCTACCGCCGAGTGGCCGTCGAGGCCCTCACCCGCGACATCGGCTCCCAGTTCTCGGATCTCGTGATCGAGTAGCCCCCTCGGCCCCATGCTCCAGCATGGGGCCTCAGCCCAGCGCGGTCTCGATCAGATCGGCATGATCGAACGCCAGGTCGACCGATCCTCCCCGGATCTCGTCGACCCCCCACCACCGCGCATCGGCCGCATCATCGCCGGCCGTGGCTGCCGGGAGCGGAGCGTACAGGTCGGCCCGGAACAGCACGGTGATCGTCCGGTGGCGCGGATCCCGATCCGGCCTGCCGAACGCCCCGACCTGCCGCAGGTCCACCCCGGTCACCCCGGTCTCCTCCTCCAGCTCCCGCGCGGCCGCCTCGTGCAGGTCCTCCCCCTGCGCGCCCACCTCGTCGCCCACGTCCACGAACCCGCCTGGCAGTGCCCACTGGCCCTGGAAGGGCGGATCCCCGCGCCGTATCAGCAGGATCCGGTCGTCCTCATCGCAGTACCCGACGAGCAAGATGTCCACGGTCACGCACGGCCTTGGATGTCGGTAGCTGGGCATGGGATGATTGTACCCCTCGGGGGGGAGCACCGGAGCGGAGCATGGGCAAGAAGGGCAAGCGCGGCTGCCTGGCACGACTGATCGGCGGAGTGATCTCCCTGGCGCTGCTGACCGGCATCCTCGTACTGCTGGTCGTGGCCGGCGTGGTCGTGGAGGGCGAGGTGCGCACCCGCCAGGCCCTGGAGCACCTGTCCCTGTCCGTACAGGGCCCCCACGAGGGCACCAGGACCCAGCAGCGCGAGGGCCTCGAGGTGACCGTGGGCGTGGCCCAGCTGGAGTCCGTGCCGCTGGACACCGACGCCAACCTGGCCAAGATCGACGAGCAGCTGCGCATCGCGGGCGAGCAGGGCGTGGAGCTGCTGGTGCTGCCGGAGCTGGCCGTGACCGGCATGACCCTGGCCGACGGGATCTGGGAGGTGGCCGAGCCGCTGGACGGGCCGGTGGTGCAGGCGCTGAAGGGGCTGGCAGCGGAGCACGGGATCGACATCGCGACGTCCGTGGTGGAGGCGGCGGACGGGGAGATCTACAACACCGCGGTCTACATCAACTCCCAGGGCACGGTGCTGTCCGGGAGGAAGCTGCACCCGCCGATGGCGGAGAGGGCGCGCTTCGCGCTGGGGGAGGGACCCCAGGTGGTGGGCACGGTGCTGGGGAGAGTCGGCATGGTGCTCTGTGCCGACGCATTCCGGGCCGAGACCTACGACAACCTGGCCGAGGCCGACCCGGACCTGGTGCTGATCATGGCCGCGGCGCCCCACCCGGACCTGCAGCTGCCCGGAATGCGGGCGTACACGCCCGAGGAGTGGTCCGCGCTGGCCGCGTTCTACAGCGACCGCCTGGGGGTGCCGGTGGCGAGCGCGCAGGCGTGCGGGACCACGACCCTGGAGGTGCCGTGGATGGACATGAGCGTGCCGTGCACGTTCACCGGCTCGTCACGGATCGTGAACCGGCGGACACGGGTCAACTCGGCCACTCCCGAGGGCGTGGAGATGGTCACCGCGACCAAGGTCTTCGTGGGCCGGCTCGGCCCCCAGCTCAACGCCGAGATCTACGGCGACTACCTGGTCCCGAGATCCATGCTGGTCAAGAGCTTCATCGGCATGTCCGAGGACCAGGGTGCCGCCTGGTACGAGGCCAACAAACCCTGACGGTTTTGGACGGATTGCGGGTAGGTCGGGTCAAGGAGCCGGCGCAGCCGGCGACGGACCCGACACCCTCCTGCCGATGCCCCACCACCCCCTCCCACCCACCTCCCCAGAACCTCCCCCAACCCGTTGACAGCGCCCGATCCGCTGCTATACTCCCGCGCGCTCCGACGGTCCTGGGGGCCACGAAAAACCCCCTGAACCCGAGGGGTCCTGGGCCGGGATAGCTCAGTTGGTAGAGCAGCTGATTCGTAATCAGCAGGTCGG